>DASZKN010000225.1:0-3943 GCA_035552855.1 Trebonia sp.
CGCCGCGGGCATACGCTCGCGGATGTCGGGCGCTGGATGTCGGCGTTCCCCGCCGCGCTCGCCGGCCTGACCCGCAAGGGCGCCATCGCCCCCGGCCGCGACGCCGACCTGGTCGCGTTCGACCCCGACGCGACGTTCACCGTGCGCGGCACCGAACTGCTGCACCGCCATCCGCTCACGCCGTATGACGGACGGTCCCTGACGGGCCGGGTGGCGCGAGTCTGGCTCCGCGGCACGGAGCTACTCCCAGATTTTCCCCCTAACGGACGCTTGCTTCGCCGGGACGGTCATGAGCTTGCCCTTGGGTGACGACGACCCGCTGGCGCTGCCCGACCTCGCGTCCCGCGCGCTGCGCGGCTGCGTCCTGGCGGCCAGCGACGAGTTCTTCGCGGAAAAGGAGAACCTGATCTCGCCCGCGGCGCCGACGCACCGGCCCGCGACGTACGGGCACAAGGGGCAGGTGTACGACGGGTGGGAGACGCGACGGCGGCGCGGCCCGGGCGGCGCCCAGCCCGCGGAGGGGGAGCACGACTGGGTGATCGTCCGGCTCGGCGCCCCGTGCGTGGTGCGGGCGGTCGTCGTGGACACGGCGTTCTTCACGGGCAACTACCCGCAGGCCTGCGCGGTCGAGGCATGCTTCGCCGACGGCTACCCGGCCAGCCTCGACGCCGCGAAGTGGGAAGAAATCGTGCCGCGCGCTCACCTGACCGGCGACTCACGGCACGTGTTCCACGTGTCGCCGGTCCGCCGGTTCAGCCACGTGCGGCTGCGGATCTACCCCGACGGCGGTGTCGCGCGGCTGCGGGTGCACGGCACCGTGGTGCCCTCCCCCGAACTGCTCGACGGGCTCACCGTCGACCTCGCCGCGCTGGAGAACGGTGGCGAGGTCGTGGCGTGCAGCGATCTGTTCTACTCGGAGCCGCGGAACGTCATCGCACCCGGCCTGTCCCGGGTGACGGGCGAGGGCTGGGAGACGCGGCGGCGCCGCGATCCGGGCAACGAGTGGCTGATCGTGCGGCTGGCCGGGCAGGCCCTGGTCTCGCTCGCCGAGATCGACACCTCGGGATACATCGGCAACGCGCCGGGGGCGGCGTCGCTGGCGGGGCGGGATGAGGCTGATGGGGCGGAGTCACGATGGAACGTTCTGCTCAATCCTTTGCCGTTGCTGCCTGATACGCCGCACCGCCTGCGGCTGGCGGACCCCCGACCCGTGACCCACGTGCGGCTCAACGTGTTCCCTGACGGCGGGATCGCGCGGCTGCGGCTGCACGGCTCGCTGACCGGCGCCGGGCTCGCGGCGATCCGTCGCCGGTGGGACGAGACGGCGTTACACCATGGTGGGATAGGGGGCGTGGAGCACGTGGTGATCGCGCCGGACAAGTTCAAGGGCTCGCTGACGGCGGCGGAGGTGGCGGCGCACGTGGCCGCCGGGCTGCGCCGCGCGGGCATGACCGCCCCGCTCGTGGAGCTGCCGGTGGCCGACGGCGGAGACGGGACCGTGGACGCGGCGGTGGCGGCGGGCTATAAGCGGATTCCGGCCGAAGTCACCGGGCCGACCGGGTCGCCGGTGCTCGCTTCGTTCGCGCTGCACGACGGGACCGCGGTGGTCGAGGCGGCGCAGGCGTGCGGGCTCGCGCTGCTGTCGTCGCTGTCGGGGGGCAAGCTGGCGCCGCTGACGGCGACCAGCCGGGGCGTCGGCGAGCTGATCCTCGCGGCCCTCGCGGCGGGCGCGGCGCGGATCGTGCTCGCCATCGGCGGCGTCGCCACGAACGACGGGGGCGCCGGGCTGGCCCAGGCGCTGGGCGCGCGGTTGCTGGACGCGTCCGGCCGGGAGCTACCGCCGGGGGGCGCGGCACTGGCCGCCCTGCACACCCTTGAGCTGCCGGCGCGCTTGCCGGAAGCGGAGTTCCTGGTCGCGTCGGACGTGGACAACCCGCTGCTCGGGCCGAACGGCGCGGCCGCGGTATACGGCCCGCAAAAAGGGGCCTCCGGGTCGGACGTGGAACTGCTGGACGCCGCGCTCGGCCGCTGGGCGGACGTCGCGGAGCGGGCGGCGGGCGTGCGCCTGCGGGACGCGCCGGGCGCGGGGGCGGCCGGCGGGCTGGGATTCGGCGCGCTGCTGCTCTTGGCCGCGCGGCTGCGTCCTGGCATCGAGTTGCTGCTGGACATGCTGTCGTTCCGGTCGCACCTGGACGGCGCGCGCCTGGTGATCACCGGGGAGGGCTCGCTCGACACGCAGACGCTGCGCGGCAAAGCGCCGGCTGGCGTGGCCCGCGCCGCCGCGTCGCACGTGCCGCCGGTTCCCGTGGTGGCGGTGGCCGGGGTGTCTTCGCTGACTGGTTCTGAGCTGTCGTCGGCTGGGATCGCCGCGGCCTACACCCTCACCGGCATCGAGCCGGACGTGACCCGCTGCATGACCGGCGCCGGAGAGCTGACCGAATCGCTCGCCGTCCAGATCGCGGCTGACTGGCTCCGCTGACCGGCGAACCGGGTCCTGATGCAGCGGGCCGTGGACCGCGGCGAGTTCCCGCCGGCGGACGTCGAGACGCTCGCCCAGGTCATCCCGATGATGTGCGTCAGCCGGGCGGTGCAACAGGAACCGATCACCCGCGAGTTCTCCCTGGCCCTGCTCGACGGCGTCATCATCCCCGCCCTGCGCGGGGGGCGCTGAGCATCCGGCCGTTACCGATCCCCCGGCAATCCAGTGAACACAAGTCCAGTGAACACAAGGGAGCTTTCCGATGAGCATCACTAATACCCCCCACCTCAACTTCCGCGGCGACGCCCGCCAGGCCCTGGAGTTCTACCACTCGGTCTTCGGCGGACAGCTGATGATTGCCACGTACGGGCAGTTCGGCGTCCCCCGGGACGACCCGGACCGAGGGCCCGTCACGTTCGGCCCGGTCGCCGCGGACTCGCCCGACGCCGATCGCGTCGCCTTCGGGGTGGTCGTGGGCGAGAGCGGTTTCCGCGTGGCCGCCTACGACGTGTTCGGGGGCGCCGGCGGCGGCATCGCCGGATCTTCGGCGCAGACCGCTCGCCGCGGCGGCGGCCTGACCCACGACGAGTCGTTCTTCCTGCTGCTCAACGGCGACACCATCGACGAGATCAGCCCGCCGTGGGACAAGCTCGCCGTCGGCGCCACCGTGCTGGCACCGCTGGTGACCTCCCAGCCCGCGGCACCGCCCTACGGCATGCTCACCGACCGCTTCGGCGTCACCTGGATCTTCGGCGTCACCCCCGCCCACTGACCGGGCACGCCGGAACACGGGTATTGCACAAAGTGTCCGACTAGTTACTATATGTATTGGTGGCCGCCGACGGTCCAGTGATGGACGGAGTCAGCCATGCCCGATCTCCCCTCCGTGGGCGACGATTTCGCCGGCTACCGGATGCTCGGCGTCCTCGGCCGCGGCCGTACCAGCGTCGTCTACCAGGCAGGCAATCCCCGGCTCGGCAACATCATCGCGCTGAAGGTGCTCGTTCCCCAGTACGCCGCCGACGATGTCTTCCGCACCCGGTTCTTCGAGGAATCCCGCATCGCCGCCTCGATGAACCATCCCAACGTCATCCCCATCCACGACATGGGCGCCAGCGACGGCCTGCTCTACATCGCCATGCGGCACGTCGCCGGCACCGACCTGCGCCAGCTCCTCGTCAAAGAAGAACGGCTCGCCCCCGCCGACGCCGTCTTCCTGCTCACCCAGGTCGCCCGCGCCCTCGACGCCGCCCACCGCCGGGGCCTCGTGCACCGCGATGTTAAGCCGGGCAACCTGCTGGTCGAGCACCAGAACGAAGACCCCGACCACGTCTATCTCACCGACTTCGGGATCACGAAGGTCATCACGTCCCGCACCGGGCTCACCTGCCCGGGCGAGTTCCTCGGCACCGT
Organism: Trebonia sp.; assembly: GCA_035552855.1. Taxonomy (GTDB): domain Bacteria; phylum Actinomycetota; class Actinomycetes; order Streptosporangiales; family Streptosporangiaceae; genus Trebonia. Next base: position 3,893 of record DASZKN010000225.1, read on the forward strand.
CGACTACATCGCGCCCGAGCAGATCCGCGGCATCTCCGTGCTTGGCATGGC
>DASZKN010000226.1:0-5190 GCA_035552855.1 Trebonia sp.
CGTCCTGCGGGGGACGGCCCACGATCCATGTTCAGAGCCGGATCCGCCAGACGCCGCGGCCGTGGGTAGCGGCGTAGACGTACCCGTCCGGACCAGCGGTGAGATCATCCACCACGACGTCCGGCAGGCCCGCGCCGAGCACCGACCAGAACGTGCGCGCGCCTTCGCCCGCACGGGCGGCGTACACGCCGTCGTCGGTGGCCAGCGCTAGTTCGCCGTGGCTCAGCACCAGCGCGTCGGAGGCGATGTCCGGCAGGTTCCCTGAGATGTCGGTCCAGGACTTCCCGCCGTTCCACGTCTCGAACACGTGGCCCACGCCGCCGCCGGGCACGAACCGCCGCGAGTAGCCATTGAAGACGGCGTAGGCGTGCGCGGGGTCGGCCGGGTCGACCGTGACCCCGGCGATGTAGCGGTCGGGCAGGCCGGTCATGCTGACCTGGTGCCAGGTGCCGCCGTAGTTGGTGGCGATCCCGGTGGCGAACGTCGGCCCGGGGTTGCCGCCCCCGCCGACCCACGCGGCGTAGATCACGTTGCCGCCATTGGCCGAGGAGAGCGCGGTCACCGCGTTGCCGGCGCCGAGGTCGTACACGGGCTTCCAGTCGCAGGCGCTGTCGGTGCAGCTAGTGTTCCAGCCGTTCGTCGTCACCCAGACGTACTGACCGCCGGTCAGCCACACATCAGCGTTCTGCTGGTCGGGTACCAGCGGCGTGACGAACCGGGCGTTGGGGTCGCAGTCCGGGCGCGGCGTGATGCCGACCGTCGCCTGTCCGTCGCAGGTCGGGCTCACGTAGTAGTTGAACGTGTGCCCGCCGTCGGTGGTGGAGTACTCGGTGCCGTCGGTGTACTCACCGACCCAGTTGCTGGCGTTGGCGGGGTCGACGACCACGTCGAATCCGTCACCGCCGGCCGGCTCGGCCATCTGGGCGCTCCTCGTGGCGTCCACCGACGTCCCGTTGTCCTGGAGGCCGCCGACGATCCCGGTGGCACCCCCCGGCAGCAGGCCGGCCCGCGCGTCGTAGTACTGCCAGGACCGGAGGGTGGCGTTCAGGTCGGTCCAGTCACCGTAGCTCTGCGCGTCGGCGAGCGGACGGCTGTAGACGCCGCCGTCGTTGCCGATGACGATCTTGCCGTTGGCGATCATCATCGCGTGTTGGTCCGGGTGCGTGGTGTTCGGGCACCCGGCGGACGTGCTCTCGCAGGCGAGCGTGTAGTTCCAGTACGGGCTGGCGGTCGCCCACGTGCCGCCGCCGTCGGTGGACTCGAACACTTCCTCAAGCCCGGCGTACACGTGGTCGGGATTCGCCGGGTCGACCGCGAGATCCTCGTTGTACCAGGCCTGCACGCCCACGCCGTAGCCCGAGCCGACGGCGAGCGCGGAGCCCGATGCGGCGAGCGTCGCCTCGTCCGCGATCTTCTTCCACGGGCCGGTCACGCTCGCCGGCGACCCGGAGGAGACGTAGATCCCCTGGAGGACGGACTCCTTGCCGGCCGCCTCAGCGCTCACCGACTGCACGATCGCGTACAGCTTGCTGCCGTCCGCCGAGTAGGCGAACGTGGTACGGCCGATGTCGCTGGCCACGATGTCGCCGGCCGGGGTGACCTCGTGGAACGAGCGGCCGGAGTTGGTGGACTCGTAGAAGCCGTTGTTCTGCGTGTTCCCGGGGCCGTGCCAGCCGATCGCGGCGATGACATCCGCCCCGTGCGTGCCGGGCACGACGGCGACGTCGGTTACCTGCTGGTCATACGGCGGGAAGTCGGCCGGCCCGGCGGGGTCGAGTACTTCGCTCCACTGGCGCGTGCCTGGCGAGTAGCGGAACAGTCCGTTGTCCGTCGCCGCGTACGCGTCGCCGTACTGGTCGAACGAGATACGGAAGATCGTGCGGGACGCGAGCGGGCTGGTACCTGACCTGTCCGCGCCGACCGCGCGGAAGGTCCGGCCGTCGTTCGCGCTCTCGTACACCCCGGTGCCCGCGTAGGAATCCTGCGACTCGTTGGCCTCGCCGGTGCCCGCCCACAGAGCGTGTGTCGCCGGGTCAACCGCGAGCGCGCCGATGGACATTGACGGCATGTGGTCGGAGACGGGAGTCCAGTGCTGGCCCTGGTCGTAGGAGCGCCAGACGCCGCCGTCCGCCGTGCCGGCGAACCAGGCGCCGTCCGGCGTGGTGGCGAGGGCGGTGGCCCGGCCGCCGACGAGCGAGAACCCGGCGCCGACGTTCGACCAGAACGGGTCGGTGTAGCCAGCCGGCTGGGCGTTGTACGGCTGGGTGGTGAACTCCTGCCATATCCCTCGCGAGTGCGGTAGCCGCGCCGCCTGCCCGGCCGCGTCGGCCAGCGCCGGGCCGGTCACGTAGCCGGCGGGAGCGGTGCGCTCGAAGTCGTACTGCGCCTGGGAGTCGGCCAGCTCGTTGTCGTCTGGCGTGTGGTTGTTGGTCGGCGCGTTAGCCGCCGCCGAGCTCACGGACTTGCTGACCGCGTTCTTGTTGACGCGCAGGTTGCTGCCGTGCTGGCGCAGGAAGGCAGATTGTGCCTGTTGCCGCGCGGCGGCGCCGTGCGGCGTGCCGGCCGGCGCGGCGGCGGCGCTCACGGCGCTCACCGTGCTGACCCCGATGGCCACGCTTATCGCGATGGCCCCGGTCACGACCGTTCGCCACGGCCGGATCGGTACGTTCATCCCGTCTCCATTCGGTACCCGTACTGTGCTCAACTCGACACAGATTGAGAAATCCTCACATAATTCTTGGTAAAAGCCCACATGATCGCCGTAAAAATCATTGAAGAAATTCCGGCGGACCGCGAGTTCGGGGGAAGGGATGCGTTGAGTAGCGTGCTCGTGTGAATGACCGGAAGTTCCGCCCGGAACTGCGCGTGCTGGCCGCCCTGGTGCTGGCGGTCGCGGTGGCCTTCTGGTTCACCCGGTCCGGATCGCCCGCGCCCCCGGCGGGCACCGGGCCGGGGCTGCGGGTGAACTTCGCGGCCGGGACTCATCTGAACGATCCGGCCGCGATCGGGGCGGACGACGCGGCGGGCGGGCTGCCGGACACCGGGAGCGCGGCGGCCGCGGTCCGGACGCTGCTGCGCAAGCTGCGCCTCGGCTACTCGGGCACATCCGTGTCGCGGACGGGCCAGTCCGCCGACCGCCAGGTCACCCTCGCCCGCGATCTCGGGCAGGCGCCGGTCGTCTCGATCCCGGACACCGTCACGGCCGCCGCGGCGGCCGCTCTCGTCAGGCGCTTCCGCGCCGGCCCGGCTAGCCCGGTCCGCCGCTGGCTCATAACGGCGGCGACTTCCGAGGGCGCCGCCGCCTACAGCGCTCGCTTCAACGCCCTCTGCGACGCGATGAAGGCCGCGGCCCCTGGCGTCTCCGTGGGCGGCGGCCCGCCGGCGGGCTATGACCAGCCATTCCTGCGGGCGTTCCTGCGCGCCAGCGGCACGCGGGCCGATTCCGTCGGGTTCGCCTTCTACGGCGAGCAGGCCGCCGCGCCGAAGACCGGCGGCCAGCTGGCCGCCGCGCTGACGGACCTGAGCGCCGACCTGCGGGCGACGCGGTCGCTGATCGACGCCGCCGTCCCCGCCCGCGCGGCGCACATCGCGATCGACGTGAACGGCTGGAACATCGCCGACGGCCCCGCGTCGGTCCAGTTCACCGGCTTCGCCGCCATGTGGGACGCCGACTTGCTCGGCCGCGTGCTGGCGGCGGGCGCCACCAGCCTGGCCGCCGGCGCGCGCGGCGGCCTGCTGTACGGCGGGCAGACCGAGGCGCCGCGCGCCTACCAGGTGGGCAGCCCGACGCCGCTGTACGCGGCGATCGGCATGTTCACTGGCGAGGGACTGTTCCCCCGCTTCGGGGCCGACGTGGTGACCGCCACGTCCGCGCTGCCCGGCGTCGACGTGTTCGCGTCCGCCGCGCCGGACGAGGTCGTCGTGGTCAGCACGGCGAGCGCGACTCACGTCACGGTGCTGCGCGTCAGCGGCGACGCCCCGCTGCGGGCCACTCAGTGGCGGCTCACGGAAACGAACGGCGCCGTGTCGGCCCCGGTGAACGCCGGCACCGCCACCAGCCGGAACGGCAGCTTCAGGCTGTCGCTGCCGCCCGGGTCGGTCACGACGGTCGTGGTGACCGCGGACGGCACGAGCACGGGCGGCGGCGCGGTAACGGTCGCGAACGCGAGCACCGGCCAGTGCCTGGCCGGCGACGGATCAGGCGGCGTCGCCACGGCACGGTGCGGCGGCGCCCCGCGGCAGCGCTGGCGGCTAGCGGGCACGACGCTGGTCAACGAGCAGTCAGGCCGCTGCCTGGACGGCGACGCCGCCGGTCGCGTGTCCGCCGGGACCTGCGACGGGAGCGCCGCCGAAAACTGGTACAACCTCGGCGGCCGGCTGGTCAGCGCGCCGACCAGCCGCTGCCTGAACGGCAACAGCACCGCCGAGGTCTACGCGCTCGCGTGCGACGGCGCGAGCCAGCAGAACTGGACGCTGCGCAATGCCCCATGACCGCTGCCCGGCGTTCACCCCCGACTTCTGGCATCCCGATCCTGGCGATCCGGCCGGCCCCGCCGACCTGGCCCAGGCCGCCGGTCACCGCCACCAGACCTTCTCCAGGACCCGCAGGACGTTGCCGCCGACCACCTTCTTGATGTCGTCGTCGGAGTATCCGTGCTTGACCAGCCAGCCCGTGATGTTCGGGAAGTTCTCCACGGGATTCTCCAGGCCTGCCACGTACGGCACCCGGTCGTGCGGCGGCCGCGGTGCTTCCGCCCCCGCCGCGAAGGACGCGGCGAATACCCCGTGCAGTGCGACGTGGTCGACCTGGTCGGGATCGACCACGTGGCCTTCGGCCCGGACTCCTTCTTCGGTGACCACATGGGCTTCTACCGGGCGCTGAGCCACAGTAATCCGTGGCCCGTCCCCGAGCATGAGCCGGTCGAGTGGGTAGCGGGCATGGAGAACCCGGGCGAGGCCATCAGGAACGCCGCCGCCTGGCTCGTCGGCGGGAATGCACTGCGTGTGCTCGCCGCGGTCCAGGACAACGAGAGGAACTGACCTGAATGACGAACCCCGCGAACCCCGCGAACCCCGCGAACCCCGCCGAGCCGCAGCGGCGCGCCCACCTCGGCATCGAGAAGGCAGTCGAGGAGATCGCGGACCGGCTCAAGGAACTAAGCCTGGACCTCCACGCCCACCCGGAACTGG
>DASZKN010000227.1:0-2147 GCA_035552855.1 Trebonia sp.
CCGGCACCAGGTCGGGGTGCGCCACCCAGGAGCCGTCGAACCCGTCGCCCGCCTCGCGGGTCTTGTCGTCGCGGACCTTGGCCAGGGCGATCTGGTTGACCTCGGGATCGCGCCGCGACGGGATGAACGCGGCCATGCCGCCCATGGCGAACGCCCCGCGCTTGTGGCAGGTCTGCACGAGCAGCCCGGTGTAGGCGCGCATGAACGGCGCGGTCATCGTGACGGCGTTCCGCTCGGGCAGGACGAAGTCACGGCCGTGGGTGCGGAACTTCTTGATGATCGAGAACAGGTAGTCCCAGCGGCCGGCGTTGAGGCCCGCGCTGTGCTCGCGCAGCTCGTAGAGGATCTCTTCCATCTCGAACGCCGCCGGGATGGTCTCGATCGCCGCGGTGGCCCGGATCGTGCCGCGGGGGATGTCCAGGAAGTCCTGCGCGATGTCGAACGCCTCGTTCCACAGCCGCGCCTCGAGGTGGGACTCCATCTTGGGCAGGTAGAAGTACGGCCCCTTGCCCTTGTCCAGCTGCCGCTGCGCGCAGGCGACCACGTACAGCGCGAAGTCGGTCAGCGAACCCGGCGCGCGGCGGCCGTCGATGAAGATGTGCTTTTCGTCCAGGTGCCAGCCGCGCGGCCGGACCACGATCGTCGCCAGGGTGCCGTCGGGTCCGAGCGCGTACGACTTGCCCTCTTCCGAGGTGAAGTCGATCGTCCGGTCGAGGGCGTCCTTGAGGTTGAGCTGGCCCTCGATCATGTTGGACCACAGCGGCGTGCTGGCGTCCTCGAAGTCGGCCAGCCAGACGTTGGCCCCGCTGTTCAGCGCGTTGACCGTCATCTTGCGGTCGGCCGGCCCGGTGATCTCGACCCGCCGGTCGACCAGGCCCGGCGCCGGCGGCGCCACCCGCCACGCGGCGTCGGCGCGGATGTCGGCGGTCTCCGGGAGGAAGTCGAGCGTCCCTCCGCCGGACAGCCGGGCCTGCCGCGACCGCCGGGCGGCCAGGGCGTCGGCCCGGCGCTCCGCGAGGGCGTCGTGCAGCTGGACCAGCAGCTCCAGCGCCCGCGGGGACAGGATCTCGACGTACCGTTCCTCCATCGGCCCGGTGATCTGCACGCGCTCCGGCATCCTCAGCTCCTTCCAGCTCCCCCAATCCTAGGCATGCCGTGCGCGGTCGCAGGCGGCAGGAAACGGCACGCTGACGTGGGCCGCGGCGCACAGCGGGCGCAGCAGCGGCGCAGTGACAGCCGGGGTGCGAGGGGCGGGCCGCCCGCGGATCCGCTGCCCGCGAAAATACCGCGGTACGGAGCGGAAAAGTCTCCGTGATAAGATTACTAACCCTGTGAGGGCATTAAAAAAGCCAGCAGATACCGGCTTCCAGGAGTATATCAACCATTATGGCAATTCGTCAATCGGATTCCGGGCCGCCGACGGAAAGCGACGCCGCGGATATCGGTGCCACGGAAAGCGATTCCGCGGAAATCACTGGTGAAACGACCGGCTACGGCGCTGCCGTCAAGGCGGAGCAAGAATACGTGACGATGCTTTACGCCCTGCTCGACCAGGCGAGGGAACGCAGTGAGCGGGAATTGGCGGGCGTCCGCGCCCGGGGCGGCGCGGGCGGCACTCACCAGGCGCGCCTTGAGCGGGATGTCTCCGCGGCCGAGCACGAGAAGCGAATCGCGCAGCTGAACTTGACCGAGCGCGGCCTGTGCTTCGGCCGGACCGACGACGAGAAGCGCAGCACTCTTTACATCGGCCGGATCGGCCTGCGCGACGACGACTACGAACTGAAACTGATCGACTGGCGGGCCCCCGCCGCGCGGCCGTTCTACGCCGCGACCCCGGGTAACCCCGTCGGCCTGGTCCGCCGCCGCCACATCTACACCAGGCGGCGTCTGGTGACCGGCGTCGACGACGAGGTCTTCGACCTGGACAAGCTGTCTGACTCGGACCGGAGCACCCTGTCCGGCGAGGCCGCCCTCATCGCCGCCGTGTCTTCGGGGCGGACTGGCCGGATGGCCGACGTGGTCGCCACCATCCAGGCCGAGCAGGACCGGGTGATCCGCGCCGAGCTTCCCGGTGTCCTGGTCGTCCAGGGCGGCCCGGGTACCGGCAAGACGGTCGCCGCGCTGCACCGCGCCGCCTACCTGCTGTA
>DASZKN010000228.1:0-7722 GCA_035552855.1 Trebonia sp.
GGGCGCGCGCCTGACGGTCATCAGGGGCGCCTCGCACTTTGCCCACTACGAGACCCCGGGCCCGGTCACGAACGCGCTGCTGAACCACTTCCGGGCACGATCGTGGTGACCCCGCCGGACTTCCTGGCCGCGGCCGGGCGGATAACGCCGTACGTCCGGCGCACGCCGCTGCTGCGCGCCGCGTCCGACGGCCGCCCGGTGGCCTTCAAGCTCGAGCAGCTTCAGGTCACCGGCGTCTTCAAGATCCGCGGCGCGCTGAACGCGCTGCTGTCCGAGCAGGCGCGGCCGGGCCCGCTCGCCCGCGTGGTCACCGCCTCGGGCGGCAACCATGGGCTCGGCGTCGCGACGGCGGCCCGGTGGCTGGGCATCCCGGCGACCGTGTACGTGCCCGGCAGCGTGCCCGAGATCAAGGCCCGGCGGATCGCGGCCCAGGGCGCGGAGGTCGTCCGCACCGGCCGGGTCTACGCCGACGCGGAGGCCGCCGCCCGCGAGCACGCCGCGCGCGAGGAGATCTACTACGTGCACGCCTACGACGACCCGGCCGTGGTGGCGGGCCAGGGCACGCTCGGCCTCGAGATCGTCGCCGACTACCCGGAATGCGACGCGATCGTCGTCCCGGTCGGCGGCGGCGGCCTGCTGGCCGGCGTCGCGGGGGCGGTCGCGCCCCGCCGGGTGATCGGCGTGGAGCCGGCGGGCTGCCCGACCCTGCACGCCGCCGTCAAGGCCGGCGAGCCGGCCGAGGTGGGGGCCGACTCGGTCGCGGCGTCCGCGCTCGGCGCGGCCGTGGCCGGCCGCCTGGCGCTCGCCGCCTGCCGGGCCTATGACGTGGGCCTGGCGATGGTCAGCGACGAAGAGATCACCGCCGCCCGCGACCGGCTGTGGGAAGAGTTCCGGCTCGCGGTCGAGCCGGCCGCTGCCGTCGGCTTCGCCGCCTGGCTGTCCGGCCAGGTCCCCGGCGAGCGGCCCTGCCTGGTGCTGAGCGGCGGCAACGCCGACTGGACCCCGGCCTAGCCCCAAGGCCGGGGTGCGGGCAGCGGCGGGGACCCGCCGCAGGCGGCGGAGGCCTCGTGCGCTGATAGGCGGCTGTGAACGACGACATTAACTAGTGTCAAAACTGGACATTTGCTTTACATTTCCTTTGGGAGTACAGACATGATTGAGCACAGTGAGGTGCCATGCGTGGAATTCTGCGACCCTTGATCGTCGTGGCGGCACTCGCCACCGCCGTCCTGACCGGCGTCGTGACGGGCGGCGCGGCCCCCGCCACCGCCGCGGCCACCGCCGGTCCCGTCACCGCGGCCGTGACCGCGCAGCCCGGGAGCATATGCCCGGGAGCCAGCACGGGACCGTTCGGGGAAAATGTTTGTGTCTTTAACGACAGCATGCCGCAAGCGCGGATCCAGGCCGATCTCGACGCGATCGCGACCGCGCAGGTGCCGGTGAGCAGCCAGTTCGGCACCGGACGGTACGCCGTGTTCTTCAGGCCCGGCACGTACGGCTCGGCCGCCGACCCGCTCGTGTTCCAGGTCGGGTACTACACGCAGGTCGCGGGGCTCGGCGCGCGCCCGGGCGACACGGTGGTCAACGGCGCGATCGACGTGTTCAACAACCTGTGCACCGCGGGAACGAGCGACTGCAACGCCGACGACAACTTCTGGCGGTCGCTGTCCAACCTGACGCTGAACGTCGACCTGCCCGCCACTCCGCCGGCCTACGCGCCGCCGGTCGGCGACCCGTACGGCGCGGGCTGCGACAACAGCGCGGAGATGTGGGCGGCCTCGCAAGCGGCGCCGATCCGTCGCGTGGACGTCAACGGCAGCGTGGTGTTCCAGGACTACTGCGCCGCCAATAACTACGCGAGCGGCGGGTACATCGCCGACAGCCAGGTCAGCGGCGCCCTCGAGTTCAACGGCAACCAGCAGTACATGGTGCGCAACAGCGACATCGGCGCGGGCGGCGGCTGCCCGGCCGGTCTGTGGAACAACGTGTACTCCGGCGTGCAGGGCGCGCCCGCGCCGGTCTTCACCGGGCAGTGCGAGCAGAACACGGTGCTCCCGACCAGCCCGGTCACCGCCGAAGAGCCGTTCCTCTACACGGACGCCAGCGGCGGGTACCGGGTGTTCGTGCCGGCCGTGCGGCGGGACTCGGCGGGGACGTCCTGGGCGTCCGGGAGTCCGGCGGGCAAGTCGGTGCCGCTGTCGTCGTTCTTCGTCGCCAGCCCGAAGACGCCGCTGGCGGCGATCAACATCGCGCTCGCGCTCGGCAAGAACCTTGTCCTGACCCCCGGCATCTACAACCTTGACGCGCCGATCGTCGTCAGCCGGCCGGGCACGGTCGTGCTGGGCCAGGGATTCGCGACGCTCGTGCCCCAGCGGGGCAACGCCGCCCTGGTCGCGCTGCCTGATTCCGGCGTGAAGCTGTGCGGGCTGATCGTGGACGCAGGGCCGGTCAACTCGCCGGTGCTGGTCTCGGTCGGCACGCCGGGCGGTCTCGGCGGGAGCGCCGCGGCGGCTGACCCGGACACGATCCAGGACGTGTTCTTCCGGATCGGCGGCGCGGAGACCACGCCCACGTCGGCGACCGTCAGCCTGCTGGACAACGCCTCGCACTCGATCATCGACGACGTGTGGGCCTGGCGGGCCGACCACGGCAACGACGTCGGCTGGGCGCAGAACAAGGCCGCGACCGGCCTGGCCGTCACCGGCGATGACGTGACCGCCTACGGCCTCGCGGTCGAGCACTACCAGAAGAGCGAGGTCGTCTGGACCGGGCAGGGCGGCACGGAGGTGTTCTTCCAGAACGAACTGCCCTACGACGTTCCGAGCCAGGCAGCGTGGAACGAGTCGCCAGTCGTCCGCGGGCACACAGCTTTCCAGGGCTACCCGGCCTTCCAGGTCGGCTCCCGGGTGCGCACGTTCAACGGTTACGGCATGGGGAGCTACGTGGTGTTCATCGACACGAGCGCCACGCTGCACGTCACCGCCGGCTTCCAGGCGCCGGCGGCGCCGGGGGTGCGGTTCAACGATGTGTTCGGGGTGTGGATCGGCGGGTCCGGGGGCCTGGATTCGGTGGTCAACGGTGCCGGCGGCCCGGTTACGTCCGCGAACCCGGGCACGGTGGCACCGGTGGACGTGACCAGTTACCCGTAGCCGAGTCACCGTGGCGCGTTCAGTGCGATGATCTTCGGTATGTTGCCCTGGGAAGCTGACCTGGCCGGACGGATCGACGAGCACGTGATCAGCAGCGATCTGCTGCGCGGCAACCCGCTGGGGGACCCGCCCGAGCGGCCGCTGCTCGTGTACACGCCGCCCGGCTACGACGACGAGCCGGGCCGCGTCTACCCGGCCGTCTACGTGATCCAGGGCTACACCGGGCACGTGGCGATGTGGCGCAACCGGGCGGCCTTCCGGCAGCCGTTCCCCGAGACCGCCGACGCGCTGTTCGCGCGCGGCGACGCGCCGCCCGCGATCGTCGTCTACGTCGACGCCTGGACCGCTTACGGCGGCAGCCAGTTCGTCGACTCGCCGGGCACCGGGCGCTACCACTCGTACCTGTGCGACGAGGTCGTGGCCTACGTCGACGCGCGGTACCGGACGATGCCCGACGCCGCGCACCGGGCGATCACGGGGAAGTCCAGCGGCGGCTTCGGTGCGATGATCACGCCGATGCTGCGTCCCGACGTCTTCGGCGCGCTCGCCACCCACGCGGGCGACTCGCTCTACGAATTCTGCTACATCCCCGAGTTCCCCGCGGCCGTCCGGCACCTGCGCAAATACGACGGGGACATCTTCCGCTGGTGGGACGACTTCCGGTCCCGGGTGTCGTTCACCAAGCCGGAGGACATGTCGCTGCTCGGCCTGCTCGGCGTCGCCGCATGCTTTTCCGCCCGGGACGACGGCACTCCCGAGCTGCCGTTCGACCCGGTCACCGGCGTGCTGCGGCCGGACGTGTGGCAGCGCTGGCGGGACTGGGACCCGGTGCGGATGGCGCCGAAGTACGCCGCCGCCCTCCGCGGGCTGCGGGGAATCTGGATCGACGCCGGGACCAGGGACGACTTCAACCTGGACGTCGGCGCGTCCGCGTTCCGCGCGGCGCTGCTCGACGCGGGGGTCGAAGAGGACCTGATCCGCTTCGAACTGTTCGACGCGACCCATTCCGGCATCGACTACCGGTACCCGCTGTCGCTGGCGTGGCTGTGCGAGCGCATAACTGATTTATTAGGCCACGCCGCCGGCCCGATCGCCCGCGGCGACACACCGCGGCCGGCCCGTCCGGCGACACGCCCTGACCTGGCGTAACCAATAGGTTGCGAGTGGTTTACGGGGGAGTAGTCTGCTGCTGTGCCGCCACCAGAAGACCGGCCTGCAACGCCGCAGGCAGCACAAACAGCACAGCCCGCTCAAGCGACCGCGTCGCCACAGGCGGCTAACGGCCAGGAAGCGCACGGCCGGCAACTGCTCGTCATCTACGTCGCGCTGATGCTCGCGATGCTGCTGGCCGCGCTGGACCAGACGATCGTGTCCACCGCGCTGCCGACGATCGTGGGTGACCTCGGCGGCCTGTCGCACCTGTCCTGGGTCGTCACCGCCTACATGCTGGCCAGCACCGCGACCACGCAGGTGTGGGGCAAGCTCGGTGATCAGTACGGCCGTAAGTACCTGTTCCTGGGCGCGATCGTCATCTTCCTGATCGGGTCCGCCCTCTGCGGTCAGTCGCGGAACATGGGCGAGCTCATCGCCTTCCGCGCCGTCGCCGGCATCGGGGGCGGTGGCCTGATGGTGCTCACCCAGGCGATCATCGGCGACGTCGTCCCGGCCCGGGAACGCGGGAAGTACCAGGGGGCGTTCGGCGCGGTCTTCGGCGTCGCGAGCGTCGCGGGACCGTTGCTCGGCGGCTTCTTCGTGGACAACCTGAGCTGGCGGTGGGTCTTCTACATCAACCTGCCGATCGGCGTCATCGCGCTCGCCGCCGTCGCGGTCGTGCTGCCGCGGGCCGGCACCCGCCAGCAGCACAAGATCGACTATCTCGGCGCGACCACGCTGGCCGCGTTCGCCACGGCCGTGGTGCTCGCGACGTCCTGGGGCGGCACCACGTACCCGTGGGGCTCGCCCGTGATCATCGGGCTGTTCGCGGGTTCGGTCCTGCTGCTCGCGGCCTGGTGGCTGTCGGCCCGGCGCGCCGCCGAACCGGTCCTGCCGCCGCGGCTGTTCCGCAACCCGGTGTTCACGGTCGCCTCCGCGATCGGCCTCGCGGCCGGGTTCGCGATGTTCGGAGCGCTCTCCTACCTGCCGCTGTTTCTGCAGGTGGTGCACGGCGTGTCGCCGACCGTGTCGGGCGTGTACCTGCTGCCGATGGTCCTCGGCCTGCTGATCACCTCGGTGGGCAGCGGCCAGCTGATCGCCCGCACAGGCCGCTACAAGGTGTTCCCGATCGCCGGCACGGCGATCCTCGCGGCCGCGCTCTACCTGCTGTCCCGGCTGAACGAGAACACGCCGACGCTCGTGATGAACCTGTACTTCTTCGTGCTCGGGTTCGGCCTCGGCATGATCATCCAGGTGCTCGTCATCGCCGTGCAGAACACGGTCAGCTTCCGCGACCTCGGCGCGGCCACGTCGGGGGTGACGTTCTTCCGGACGATCGGCGGCTCGTTCGGCGTGTCCGTGTTCGGCGCGATCTTCAGCAACCAGCTCGCCACGCAGCTGGCCAAGGCGCTGAAGGGCGTCCCGCTCCCGCCGGGGTTCAGCCCCGCGGCCGTGGAATCGAACACGTCCGCGCTCAAGAAGCTGCCCGCCGCCGTGCAGCACGACGTCCTGCACGCGTTCAGCGCGGCGCTGCACCCGGTGTTCCTGACGTCGGTCCCGATCGCGCTCGTCGCGTTCGCGCTGTCCTGGTTCCTGCGCGAGGTCCCGCTGCGCACCTCGGCCGGGGAGCCGAGCGCCGCCCGGGAGACCGTCCGCAACTCCGCCAGCGCCGTGGACCTGGGCGAAGGGCTCGGGGCGGTCCCGACCCAGCGGACCTCGGCCGACGAGGCGGAACGCGTCGGCATCCGGCTCTCAGCGGCCGACCTGCGGCGGTTCGGCTACGCGAAGCTCGCCCGCGGCGCCGGCCTCGACTTGTCGGGCGGTGCCTGCTGGATCCTCACCCGGCTGGCGCGGCAGGGCGCGACCGCCGGCCCCGAGCTGGCCAGGCAGGCCGGCGTCACGGTCGAGGAGGGGCACCCGTCCGCCGAGCAGCTCGTGTCCCGTGGCCTGATCACGCGGACCGACGGGGTGCTCACGCTGACCCAAGCGGGCCACGAGGTCGCCGGCAAGCTGTACACGACCCAGCGCGAGTGGCTGTGCCGCATGCTGGCCGGCTGGTCGCCCGAGCAGCACGCCGAGCTCGACCAGGTCTTTGCCAAGCTGTCCCGCGCGATCCTCGGCGACGACGCCGACCGGCACGTGGTCGAGGACTGAGCAGGGGCGGCTGTCAGCGCGCCGCCTGGTAAGCGCCCGGAGTGACAGCGGTGCGCGAAGCTGAGCGTGATGAAACGGGCCCGGTTGTGGTCACGAATACTCGCCACACGGCATGGTCGCTTACGAGCGGGTAGACAGTATCCAAGAGCCCAGTGGCAGATCGAAGGAGGAGCCCGATGAGCGCTCAAGAGACCGGTGCCGTGACCGGCACGAAGGACAAGGATTACAACCTGATCTGGTATGTAGAGGCCTGCCTCAACAACGCGCTGCGCCTCGAGACCTACCTCCAGGACGCCACCCGCGATGGCGATTCAGAGCTCGCCGACCTGTTCCGCAAAGCGCAAGCGGACAGCCGCAAGGGCGCCGAGCTTGGCAAGGAGCTGCTGCGGTCGCGGCTCGCGTCCTGACCCTAACCAACTATTGATCAAAATCAACGTTGATGTAATAATGTCATGCCGGTTATGGTGCGAGCATGACACAGCTCATCGACGTACCCCCAGGGCTCAAGGGAGTCGCGGTCGCCGAGACATCGATCGGCGACGTCCGCGGCGAGGAAGGCTTCTACCACTACCGTCAGTACGACGCGAGCACCATCGCCCGGGAGCGCACCTTCATTGACAACATGACCGGTCACGATCAACATTGATCCATCCCTAGCGAACCGGGGTGACTATGGTCATGACCGGCCTATTGCCCGTGGCCGAAGCCGCCCGGCGCCTTGGTGTCAAGCCGGCGACCCTGTACTCGTATGTCAGCCGCGGAACGGCCGAAACGGCCTCCTCGGGCGAAGCCGCACCGGACCGGACGCGGGCGACTGACCTGGCACCGATCGCGGAGCGCTTCTGGAGCCGACTGTGCGGGCGCCGCCCGCCGCGAGCGATGCTGCGCGTCCTGTCCGCCGCGCTCGTGCTGCTCGCCGACCACGAGCTCGCCGCGTCGACGCTGGCCGCGCGCACGGCGGCGTCGGCGCGGGCCGATCCGTACGCGGTGGTGTCGGCCGGCCTCGGCGCGGTCAGCGGCACGCTGCACGGCGGCGCCTCGCTGGCCGTCGAGACGCTTCTGTCCGCCGCGCACGATCCCGGCGACGTGCCTCGTGTGGTGGGCGACGCGCTGCGGCGGGGGGAGTACCTGCCGGGGTTCGGGCATCGGGTGTACGGCGGCGAAGATCCGCGGGGCCGCATGCTGCTCGACCTGGCCCGCCGCGCGGCCCCGAAGTCCCGCCAGCTCGCCATCGCCGACGCCATCATGGCCGAGGTCAGGCGCAAGT
>DASZKN010000229.1:0-1959 GCA_035552855.1 Trebonia sp.
CGTCGATCCGTGTCTCAGGTCCTTGAGAGGACGGGCGGCGCGGAGGCGGCGCGACGCCTCAGGCCTCGAGGATGCGCAGGATCGCGCCGGCGACGCCGTGCGGATCGGCCGCGGCGAGCAGGTGGCCGCCGCTCAGGTGGACGACCTCGCAGCGGCCCCTGGTATGTGCGGCCCAACCGCCGAGCCCGGTGGCCGCGGCGTCCTCGTCGCCGGCCAGGACGTGGATGTCGCCGCGGATCTCGGTCGTCCGCAGGAGATCGACGCAGCCCTGAGTCAGCCTCAGGTCGCCGCGGATCAGGGGATAGGCGCGCTCGCGCAGCTCGGGATCCGCGAGGACCTCGGCCGGGAGCTCGCCGCCGACCTTCGCCAGCACGGCGACGGCCGAGTCGATGCCGTCCTCGACGTGCTCGAGGGGAATGGGCGCCCTGCGCGACGGCGGCGCGTTCGAGGCCGCGATCAGGGGCGGGGCGCCGGTGCCGATGGCGGCCGCGAGGCCCAGGCCGAGATAGGCGCCGAGGCACTCCCCGTAGACCGCGTGCACCGGCCTGCCCAGCTGGCAGATCACGTCGCTGACGGCGCTTCGGGCGCGGGTGAGGACGGGCCGCGCGTACCGCCGGCCATGGCCGGGCAGCTCCACCGCGCGGAACTCGACCCGTTCCGCCAGGGCCGCGCGCAGCCGGTCGAAATAGCCGGCGCCGCAGCAGGACGGGGGAATGAAGGCGACGACCGGCCTTGCCCTGCCCGCCATCGTCACCAGCTCCTTCCGCTGTCGCTGTCGCTGTCGCTGTAAGCCGTGGCCGGGCCCGCTCGGCCGGCGCGGCCGGCACCGGCTCGCTCGGATAGGCGGCCGATGCCGGCGGAGCGCCGGTCGGATTCCCGGCACCGTCCTCGACACGCACCGGATCGGCGCGTATCCACCGTGAGCGCCGTCGAGCCTCGTGAACGCGCGGCCCTCCCTTATGAAAAGAGTCGGCGCTGTCAACATATGGCCGCGGAGCCCGCGATTCAAGGAAATCCGGCGGGAATGCGGGCATTCTTCGGAACGCGGAACCTGAGTATTGACACGCGTCGTGTCAACAGGACACGGCGCGAATCACCGCATTCGCAAATGAGCTGCGCGTCACGTCAACATGCAGGTCGAGGCGGATCTATCGAGCATGCGAACGCTGGCCCCGCGGCGGAGGTGAGCATATTATTTCGTATTGCGGCGCACGCGAAGGTTGATTGGTATAAGTCGCCGCGTGCCAGAATCCCCCCGCCGGAGGGCCCCGGCGGGGGGACTCTTTGCTGCCGGCGCGTTCTCAGCGAGAGCGCCGGCCCAGTGCCCTGATTCAGGGCACTAGTTTCGGAGGCGCTCGTCCGGCGCGGTGCGGGGCCACGGCAGCGCCGGCCTTACACCGCCCGCGGAGGAGGCGCCGGCGAGTCTGCGATAGGCGTAGGCGGCGGAGACCAGCGTCTTGTGGTGGTGCCATCCGGGGAACGACCTGCCCTCGAAGTCGAGCAGTCCGAACCCCTCCTTCATCTCCGATATCGCGTGCGCGGTGTTCTCGCCGAGCAGCACGAGCGAGGCGGCAGGGCCGGCCTGGTGCCGGGGGAGCGCGGTGATCCAGGTCCGGCCGATGCCGGCGCCGGGGCGCAGTTCGGCGAGCAGGCGGAGCCTGGTGCCGCCGGGCTCGCCGGTGCCGAGGTCGCCCGGCAGACGGACCGGCGCAGACATGATGCGGGTGGATCGACCGGCCCGTGACGGCGCGTCGAGCACGAGGTCCGAGGCCCGGCCGGAGGAGATGAAATCGCGGGCGCCCTGTACGTGCGGCGTGCCCCCGTGCGCCGGCTCCGCGGGCATGACCGCGAAGTCGGGCGGCACCGCGACGGCGAAGTCCCGCCGGCGCCGCGCCAGTTCCCGGACGAGCAGCGCGGCCGAGGGGTCGTCGCTCATCTCGACGACCACGGGGGCTGCGG
>DASZKN010000230.1:0-3761 GCA_035552855.1 Trebonia sp.
AGATCGCGGGCGCCGCGTCCGGCACCCCCGCGGCCGCGGCCGGGCTGACCGCGGGTGACGTCATCACCTCGGTCGCCGGGCACACGGTCGGCTCGAGCACGAGCATCCAGCAGGTGCTCGAGGGCTACCACCCGGGCGACAAGGTCACGATCGACTGGACCGACACCGCCGGCCAGTCGCACAGCGCCACGGTGACGCTGGCCGGCGGCCCCGCCGCCTGACCAGCCAGCATCCGGCCAGCGGGCGCCAGCCAGACGGCTGGCGCCCGCTGGCGTGTCCGGGGCGCGCTGGTGGCGGGTCTCTCCGGACCGCTAGTCTCGGGTCCGTGACGGAATGCCGGACAGCTCTCATCACAGGCGGGACGAGCGGCCTGGGCCGCGCGATGGCGGCCGCGCTCGGTGACGCCGGACTGACCGTCGCCATCACCGGCCGGTCAGCGCGGCGCGCGGCCGAGGCCGCCGAGCAGATCAACGGCGCCTTCGGCATCGAGATGGACGTGCGCGACGAGTCGTCGGTCGCCGCGGGCATCGCGGCCGCCTGGTCGCGCATGGGCGGCATCGACATGCTGGTCAACAACGCGGGGATCGGCATGCGCACGGTCAACCCGCGGTTCCTGTCGGAGCCGCGCGGCTTCTGGACCGTGCCGGCCGGCGGGTTCCGCGACGTCGTCGCGACCAACCTGACCGGCTACTTCCAGGTCGCCAGGGAAGTGACCCCGCGGATGCTCGCCGCCGGGCACGGCCGCATCGTCAACATCTCGATGAATCACGCGACGATGAAGCGCGCGGGGTTCGTGCCATACGGGCCGTCGCGGGCGGGCGCCGAGGCGCTGTCCCGCATCATGGCGGCCGACCTGCGCGGCACCGGCGTCACCGTGAACATGCTGCTGCCCGGCGGCGCCACCCGCAGCGGCATGGTGCCCGACGAGTACGCGGAGACCCACCGCGGCCTGCTCGCGCCAGAGGTCATGGGAGCGCCGATCGTCTGGCTCGCCTCCGCCGAGGCCGCCCGGACGCACGACGAGCGGATCGTCGCCACCGATTTCTCCCACTGGCTCCGCGCCCGCCAGCCCGTCTGAGCGTTCACGCGCTCAGGTGCTCAGGTGCTCAGGCAGCATTTGCCACTCCCCCGCCCGCTTCAGGCAGACATGAGGTCGGCGGGAGTCACCAGGACGCGTTAGGGAGAATTCTGGGGAGTATGTCTTTTACGGGCGCGGCGGCGGGGAGCGTGCCGTACGCGCGGCCGTGGTCGCCGGCCAGCCGGGTCGCGACGAACGCGTCGGCGACGGCCGCCGGCGCGTGCCGCACGAGCAGGGCGGCCTGCAGGGTGACCGCCAGCGACTCCGCCAGCCGGCGAGCCGACTGCTCGCTCGCCTCCGGCACGTCCTTCTCGAGCCGGCCAATCGCCTCGTCCAGGCGGCGGTCGCCGCCCCTGGCCGCGGCAAGCTCCGCGAAGAACGCCTCCGCCGACTCCGGCTGGCGGGCCAGCGCGCGCAGCGTGTCGAGCGCGGCGACGTTCCCCGAGCCTTCCCAGATCGACTGCAGCGGCGCCTCCCGGTAGAGCCGCGGCATGCCCGACTCCTCGACGTAGCCGTTGCCGCCGAAGCATTCCAGCGCCTCCGCGGCGTGCGCCGGCGCCTGCTTGCACACGTGATACTTGGTCGCGGCGAGCGCCAGCCGGCGGAACGCCGCCTCCCGCTCATCTCCGGTGACGGCGCGGCCGGTGGCCGCCGCGAGCCGCATGGCGACGACCGTGGCCGCTTCCGACTCGATCGCGAGGTCCGCGATCACGCTGGCCATCAGCGGCTGGTCGATGAGCGTCTTGCCGAACGCCTGGCGGTGGGCCGCGTGGTGCGCGGCCTGGATCGCGCCGACGCGCATCCCGGTCGCGGCCGCGAGCACGCAGTCCAGCCGCGTCGAGTTGACCATCTCGAGGATCGTCCGCAGGCCGCGGCCTTCCTCCCCGACGAGCCAGGCGGTTGCGTTGTCGTACTCGACTTCGGCGGAGGCG
Source organism: Trebonia sp. (assembly GCA_035552855.1). Classification (GTDB taxonomy): domain Bacteria; phylum Actinomycetota; class Actinomycetes; order Streptosporangiales; family Streptosporangiaceae; genus Trebonia. The sequence goes on from DASZKN010000230.1 coordinate 2,011, forward strand.
TTGGAGCGGTTGCCGAGCTTGTCCTTCAGGCGCATGAGGCGCATGCCGTTGCGGGTGCCGTCGGGGAGGACGCGCGGCAGCAGGAAACACGACAGACCTGTTTTCGCCTGGGCGAGGACCATGAACAGGTCGCCCATCGGCGCGGATGTGAACCACTTGTGGCCGGTGATCCGGTAGGTGCCGTCCGTGGTCGGGGTGGCCGTGGTGGTGCTGGCGCGTACGTCGGAACCGCCCTGCTTCTCGGTCATCGACATGCCGGCCGTGAGCCCCTGCTTGGTCAGCGGCGGGGTGCGGGCCCGGTCGTATTCGCGCGCGGCCAGCAGCGGCTCGTATTGGCCGGCCAGGTCCGGCGTGTGGCGCAGCGCGGGGACGATCGCGTAGGTCATCGAGATCGGGCAGCAGTGCCCGGCCTCCGCCTGGGCCCACACGTACAGGCCCGCGGCGCGCGCCAGGTGGGCGCCGGAGGTGGTGCCTTGGGTGGTGCCTTGGGTGGTGCCTTGCCACGGGGCGGCGTGCAGGCCGTGCGTGATCGCCGTGCTCATCAGCTCATGCCAGGCGGGATGGAACTCGACCTCGTCGATCCGGTGGCCGTAGCGATCGTGGGTGCGGAGCTTCGGCGGGTTCTCGTTGGCGAGCCGGCCGTTCTCCTGCTGGCGCTCGCTGCCGGCCAGCCGGCCGAGTTCGCGGATGCCGCGTTCGGCCGCCTCGCCGATGCGTTCGCGGCGGAGGGCGTCGAGGAGGGCGGGGTCTTCGGAGGCGTCGTAGCCGAGGAGCGGCGGAGGCTGGTTGGTGACTTCACGGGTGGCTGCCATCTTGCTGTTATCAGCTTCCCTGTTGTGCGGCGGGACCGACGGCGGGGCCGGCGGCGGGGTCGGCGTTCGTGAGGCGGGCCGCGAGCCAGTCGGCCATACGGGACCGGGACTCGTACGCGTGATTGGTGACGCCGTGAGTGCCGTCGGGCCAGAGAAGGAGCTCGGCACTGCGTGCCTCGGCGGCCAGGCGCTCCTGGTGGTAGGCGGGGACGATCGTGTCGCGACCGCCGCCCACGACCAGCAGCGGCATGGCGATACGCTTGGCCGCGTCCTCCAGCGTGAGGGTGGCCGCCCTCGCCCGCGCGTCGTCCAGGCCGGCCGCGCCGGACCGCGCGCGGAACGTGTCCCGCGTCTGCGGCGGCAGGTCGTCCCAGTCCAGGTCGAACCGGTACGGCCCGGCCAGCGCGACGACCGCCTGCAGGCGCTCCTCGTAGGCGGCGGCGCGGGCCGCGTAGTAGCCGCCGAGGCTGACGCCGAAGCACCCGACGCGGCCGGGATCGACATCGTCCCGGGTGGCCAGGTAGTCCACGACCGCCGTCGCGACCTTCTCGTAGGCGGGCTCGATCGGCAAGTCGTACTCAGACTCGCCCTGGCCGGGGCCGTCCACCGCGATCGTGGCCAGGCCACGGGCAAGGAAGTAGCCGGCGGTGGCCTGCAGCTCTTCCTTGGTGGAGTCAAGGCCGGGCAGCATGATCACGACGGGGCTTTTTTGGTTTTTGATCCGCGGGACCGGCGGGACTCGCAGGTACGCGGGCAGGGTGCCGCCTTTGTACGGGACGTGGACGAGCTGGGCCGGCGGTTCTAGCGCGGGTGCCGCCTTGCGGTAGGCGGCCACGGCACGGTCGTGGGCAGCGCGCTGCTCGGCGGGATGGCCGACGAAGACGAACTTGCCCCAGTGCCAGGCGAGGGCCGCGCGTTGCCAGGCGCCGGCGGCTGTCT
>DASZKN010000231.1:0-8888 GCA_035552855.1 Trebonia sp.
CCTGACCGACGGCCAGACCGACGCCGAGTTCAATGCGACGCTGGACCACTCGATCGCCGAGATCTACAACGCGTCGGTCAACAAGGCGCCCGCCTAAGCTAAGCCACCCGAGCACCCTAATCGGCGAACCGGGGGGCGCGGTTCTCCGCCTGGGCCGTCAGTATCTCCGGCACGTCCGGTCCCGTGAGCAGGATTTCCTGCTCACGGGACTCCGCCAGCAGCACCTCGGCGGCGCCCGGGTCCGCCGCCACCCGCAGCAGCCGCTTGGCGCCCCGTACCGCTCGCGGGCTGCCGGCCGCGATCCGCGCGGCCAGGTCCATGGCGGCGGCGTGCGGGTCACCCGCCACCCGGGTCGCGAGGCCGAGCGTCACCGCCTCCGTCCCTGATACCTCGCGCGCCGTGTAGGTCAGCTCGCGGGCCACGTCGTCGCGGACGAGGCCGCGCATCAGGGCGATTCCGCCCATGTCGGGAACGAGTCCCCAGCGCGCCTCCATCACGGCGAGCCGCGCGTCCGGCGCCACGAGGCGGATGTCGGCGCCCAGCGCGATCTGCAGCCCGCCGCCGAAGGCCACGCCATGCACCGCCGCTATCACCGGCACGGGCAGTTCCCGCCAGCCCCAGACGGCCTGCTGGAACGAGTTGGCGATGCCGTGCGTCCGCGCCTGCAGGGCGGCGGGCGCCTCCCCGGCCAGCGAGGCGAGGTCCAGCCCGGCGCAGAACGCGCGGCCGCTGCCGGACAGCACCACGGCCCGCACATCGCGGCGTTCCGCCAGCGCCGCCGCCGTCTCGATCAGCGCGGCGAACATGGCCGGATCGAGGGCGTTGAGCTTCGCTGGCCGGTCCAGCCTGACATCAGCGATAGCTTCATTGATATGCAGGCGCACGCGGTCGTTAGGCATCAAGATTCCCTTCGGTTCGCACCACACGCAGATGATGCACAAGCGAATTCCACCGTAGCGACAGAGGCGAGCAAGCCGCTTAACATACCGCCCTTGGGGTTAGCCCCGGTGCTGTTTCCGTGCATACTCCGGTCTGAGCGGTCTACGCGCCCCTGAATCATTAACAGGAGACGGTTCACCATGCGTGAGCACCCGCGCCAGGGCTTGTACCTTGGCTGGATTCCCAACGATCCGGGCCGGCGTCCTCGCGAATTCCCCGCGACATCGCCCGCCGAGCCCGCTCCCGACCCGGGCAAGCTGCGAGCCGTACACGACGCGAAGTCCCGCGGCGTGGGCTGGATCCGCATGCTGGCCGCGATCGGCGTGTTCGCGCTGATCCTGCTGGGGCTGATCGCCGCGACGGACGCCAGGCTGAGCTGGTTCTGGGCCCGGCCGTCGTGGTGGCGGCCGGCTGCTGGTGTCCGCGCAGGTGCCGGACTACGCGAGCCTGCCCGGGCCGGGCCCGGCGGACGAGAAAGATCTCCCGGACTAGCGGAAACGGGCGCATAGTGGGGTAATGGACGACGCCGTCTTGGCGACACTGAACTACCTCGCGCCCGGGTCAGTGCGCAACCGGCTGTATGTCGCGCCGGGGGCGCACATGACGACGACGCGGTACGCGCCGCGGATCGTGCCGATCGTGAACGGGCGGCCGTTCGTCGAGGACTTCGGTCTCGACGCGAGCGGGTTCGCGCTGCTCGAGCAGGCGAGCGCGGTGCCGGACTTCAGCGCCGCTGACGAGGTCGACCGGGTCTATGTGCCGGAGGCCACGGACCTGGTGCGGCGGCTGACCGGGGCGGACGAGGTGGTCTCGGTCGGCTGGGTGATCCGCCGCGCGGCCGAGGATAAGCGCGGCGCGCAGCCGCCTGCCTCGGACGTGCACGTCGACATCGACCCGGGCCGGGCCGCCGAGCGGTTCGACGCGCTGCCGCACTCCGGGTCCTGGCGGCGGGCGGTGATGACCAGCCTGTGGCGCCCGTTCAGCCCGCCGCCGCAGGACTGGCCGCTGGCGCTGCTCGACGCGCGCAGCGTCGGCGACGGCGAGGGGGTGCCGAACCTCCTGCTGTTCGTGGACGCGCTGCCCGATCCCGGTGCCGTGGCGGAGATCGAGGACCCGGACTCCCGGCCCGCGGGGAGCATCTTCGCGTACCGGCCCGCGCACCACTGGTGGTATTTCCCGGACATGCGGCCGGACGAGGCGCTGTTGTTCAAGCTGCACGACACCGACCGCTCGGTCGCGTGGCGGGTGCCGCACACCGCGTTCCACGACACGACCGCGGCCGGAGCTCATCCCCGGGAGAGCATCGAACTGCGCACGGTCGCGTTCTACTACTAGTCCCCGGCCTGGCCCCCGGCCGCCGCGGCCAGCCGCTGGCCGAGGTCGCGGGCGGCGGCCCGCAGTTCCGGGCAGCCGACGATGCGGAACGGGGCCCGGATCGCCGTGAGCTGCTCCGCGTACCAGGCGGGGTTGCTGGTGCTGCCGGTCAGCCGGCAGGCGTGGTCGCCATCCGGCGTGAGCGTGCCGAGCGCGCGGGGCAGGCAGCCGGCGACGGCGGCGGGCGCGTCGATGCGCACCTCGACCGGGTACTCCCAGCCGACCGCCAGGTGGTCTTCGAGCATCGCGACCGGGTCGAGGTCGGCCGGCGGGGTGAACGTGGCGCCGAGCACCTCCACGCCGCGGGCCCGGTCGATCCGGTACGCCCGCCGGGCATTCGCGGCACGGGAGTGGCACAGCAGGTACCAGCGGCCGTGGCGCACGACGACCGCCCACGGGTCGACCTCGCTGACCCACTCGGTGCCGGCTTCCGACCGGTAGCCGAGCCGGACCCGCCGGTGCTCCGAGCACGCCTGCACGAGCGCGGTCGTGGTCTCGGGATCGGGCCGGGCGGCGGCCCGGTCCGGCGCGGGCGCGGTCGCCCGGCGGACCGCCTCGGCCTGCGCGGCCACCGGGGCCGGGAGCGCCCGCATGATCTTGCCGAGCGCGCCGCCGACCAGGCTGGCCGGGTCGCCCGCGTCGTGGTGGCCGTCGAGCACGGCCATCACGAGGCCGAGCGCCTCGGTGGCGCTGAACACGAGCGGCGGCAGCCGCAGGCCCCGGCCGATGCGGTAGCCGCCGTACGGGCCGCGGGCGGACTCGACCGGGATCCCCGCCTCGCGCAGGATGCCGACGTAGCGCCGGGCGGCCCGGTCGGTGACGCCGAGTTTGTCGGCGAGCCGGTCCGCGGTGATGCCGGGACTGCCCTGGATCAGCTCGAGCGCGAGCAGCGCCCGCGCGGTCGGGCTGGTGTCTTGATCCATCGGCGTCCCGCGGGCTACCGCATCCACTCTTCGAGTCCGTCGGCGGTCAACGGCAGCTCGCCGGACAGCACGTCGGCGCCGTCCGCGGTGACGAGCAGGTCGTCCTCGATCCGGACGCCGATCCCGCGCAGCTCGGGCGGGACCGTGAGGTCGTGCACGTGGAAGTAGAGCCCCGGCTCGACGGTCAGCACCATGCCCGGCGCCAGCGCCCGGTCGTAGTAGGACGGGATGCCGGACTTGGGGCAGTCGTGCACGTCGAGGCCGAGGTGATGGCCGACGCCGCAGACGATGTACCGGCGGTGCTGCTGGCCGGCGGGGGACAGTGCCTCGTCGACCGAGACCGGCAGCAGCCCCCAGTCGTGCAGGCCGCGCGCGATCACGTCCATGGACGCGTAGTGGAAGTCGGTGAACGTCCGGCCGGGGCCGACGGCCGCGAGGCCGGCCCGGTGCGCCTTCTCGACGAGGTCGTGCACCTGGCGCTGCGCGGGGCTGAACGTGCCCGACGCCGGGAACGTCCGGGTCACGTCGGCCGTGTAAAGGGAATTCTCCTCCACGCCCATGTCCAGCAGCACGGCCTCGTCCGCCCCCACCGGGCCGTCGCACCGCACCCAGTGCAGCGTGGCCGCGTGCCTGCCGCTGCCCACGATCGAGGCGTAGCCCGGGCCGTTGCCGACCGTCCGGGCGTACCGGTCGAACGTGCCCTGCAGCCACCGCTCGCCGCCGCGCTCGATCGCCGCGCCGAACTCCCGCACGGTCGCGGCGAAGCCCTCCACCGTGTGGTTCACCGCCGCCCGGAGCTGGGCGATCTCCCAGTCGTCCTTGATCATGCGCAGGTCCGAGAGGATCTCGGTCAGCTTGTCGTCGGCGGCGCGCCCGCTGAACGGGCCGGCCAGCGCGGCGCCGCCCAGCAGGGGCTTCTCGGGGACGAGGAAGTCCTCGTCGAGCGCGGACAGCGGGCGGACCTCGATGCCCAGCGCCCGCGACCACTCGCCGAGGCCCGGCGCGGCACCGACCCACAGCTCGCCGTGCATGGCGTCGGTGAAGAAGCCCTTCTCCCCCGGGTAGGCGGGCGGCGGAAGATAGAGCACCGCGCTGTCGCCGGACAGTGCCACGACCGCGCCCTCGACGGAGGTGCAGCCGGTCAGCCAGGCGAAGTCGCTGTGCGGCCGGAAGCCATAGCTGGTGTCGTTCGACCGGACCGGCGCCTGGCCGGCGGCCACGACGATCGTCTTGCCGGGAAACTCGGCGGCGAGGCGCGCCCGGTGCCCGGCCGCCGCCGCCACGGCGCCGGCGATGACCGGGGGCACGCGGTCGGGGACGTCCCAGCCCTTGCCCATGTACTCGACGAACTCGGGGATATCACCGAGCCTGGGCGGCCTTGAGCTGGTGGCGGCAGTCTCGGCGGCGTTTTCGGCGGCTGGCTCAGTCATGTGACCCATTATCTCCTCTATCGCCGCGATCACCAGCGCCCCGCGGCCCAACACCCACGCGGTCGCCCGCTCACGCCCACCGCTCCGCCACTTCTGCACCATTCGTCATCGCATCCGCCACCGCAGTCTGCCGGCCACCTCCGATCCCAATCGTCACTGCGGCCATTTCCGGCTGTCCGCCCGCGTCCTGCTCACCGAGGACGGCCGCCGCACGCTCGAGTCCCTGGCCCACGGCGAAGCCGAGGCCCTCACCGCGCTGCTCGCCACGCTCGCCGAGGACGACCTGGCCGCCCTGCGGGCGGCGATCCCGCTGCTGGCCACCCTCGCCGAGGGCGCGATCCGCCAGTCGTAGAGTGGCCTGCATGACCGATCTCAAAGCCCGCGTTCGCGACCTCATGCCCGTCCTGCTCGACGACCTCGGTGACCTGGTCCGCATCCAGTCGGTCAGCGCCGATCCGGGGCGGCGGGCCGAAGTCGAGAAGTCGGCGGCGAAGACGGCCGCGCTGCTGCGTGACGTGGGTGTCGAAACCGAGATCGTCCGGGCCCGCGACGGCGCGCCGCCCGCCGTGATCGGCGAGCGGCCCGGGCCGGCGGGCGCGCCCGTCGTGCTGCTGTACGCGCACCACGACGTCCAGCCCGAGAACGACCCGGCGGACTGGGACAGTGCCCCGTTCGAGCCGGTCGTTCGCGAGGGCCGGCTCTACGGCCGCGGCGCGGCCGACGACAAGGCGGGGATCGCCGCGCATGTCGGCGCGCTGCGCGCGCTGGGCGACGACATGCCGGTCACCGTGCGGGTCTTCGTCGAGGGCGAGGAAGAGGTGGCGTCCGCGACGCTGCCCGATCTGCTGCGCCAGTACCGCGACCGGCTCGCCGCCGACGTGATCGTGATCGCCGACGCCGGGAACTGGGACATCGGCGTCCCGGCGATCACCACCAGCCTGCGGGGCCTGGTGCGCGCCGACGTCGAGGTCCGCACGCTCACGCACGCCGTCCACTCCGGCATGTGGGGCGGCCTCGTCCCCGACGCGATCATGGCGCTCACCCGGCTGCTGTCGACGCTCTGGGACGCCGACGGCGCCCCTGCCGTGGACGGCCTGGTCGCGGGACCCGCCGCTGACGTCGATTACCCGGAGGAGCGGCTGCGCGCCGAGTCGGGCGCGGCGCCGGGCACCCAGTGGATCGGCCGCGGATCGGTCGTCGAGCGGCTCTGGACCAGGCCGGCGATCACCGTCACGGGGCTCGACGCCCCCAAGGCCGAGGGCGCGTCCAACACGCTCGTTCCCGTCGCCCGCGCGCGCGTCACCGTCCGCCTCGCACCCGGCGACAGCAGCGCGAACGCCTTCGCCCGGCTGAAAGGTCACCTGGCGAAGCATGTGCCGTGGGGCGCGGAACTCACGGTCACCGAAGTCGACGGCGGCGAACCGACGGTGCTGCCGGCCGCGGGCCCGGCCCACGACGCCGCGCAGGCGGCCTTTACCGAAGCGTGGGACGGCGTGCCGCCGGTCGACATGGGCTGCGGCGGGTCGATCCCGTTCATCGCCGAGTTCCAGGACATGTTCCCCGGCGCGAGTATCCTCGTGACCGGCGTGGAGGATCCCGACACGCGGGCCCACGGGCCGAACGAGGGGCTGCACCTCGCGGAGTTCGAGCGCGGCGTGCTCGGCGAGGCGCTGCTGCTCAGGAAGCTGGGCGAGCCGCGAGCCGGGGCCTGACCAGGCGGTTGCCGGGCACGCGTCACGAGGGCGCGTCAGGGAAAATCGGTTGCGGCGTCCGGGCCGTAGGATCGGGACGTGAACTGGAGAGCGGCCGCCGTCGCGCGCCTGGCCGAGGCCGTGCGCCCGGCGCTGCCCCGCCGCGCGCTGTTCGCCGCGGTGGCCGCCGACGAGGGCGGGTACGCGGTCATGCTGAGCGACGACTGCCCGCTGGACGGCCGGTTCGAGATCGGCTCGCTGACCAAGACGATGACCGGCACCCTGCTGGCGGCGCTGGTCGCCGAGGGCACGGTGCGCCTCGACGACGAGATCGGCGGCTGGCTCGACGCCGGCCGGAATGCGCGCATCACGCTGGGTCAGCTGGCCACGCACACGTCGGGCCTGCCGCGGCTGGCGCCGAGTCACGTGACCGGCGCGGCCGACCCGTACGCCTACCTGACGCCCGCGGTCGCCGAGCGGGAACTGCGGCTCGCGCCGGACAAGCCGCGCGGCGCGGACTGGGAGTACTCCAACTTCGGGTTCCAGGTGCTGAGCCTGGCGCTGGAGCGTGCCGCCGGCGCCTCGTTCGGGTCGCTGCTCGAGCAGCACCTGTTCGGGCCGCTCGAGATGGAGTGCGCGGGCATCGCGGGCATGGGCGGCGGCTGCCGCCTGCAGGGGCGCGCGCAAGGCCGCCCGGTCACGCCCTGGCGGCATCACCTGTGGGGCGCGGGCGGCGTGGAGGCCAGCGCCGAGGACATGGCCAGGTACCTCTCGGCCTGCCTGGCGCCGCCGGACTCGGCCGCCGGCCGGGCCATCCGCGCGGCGCAGCGGCCGCGCTACCAGATCGACCCGCTGCGCGCGGCCGGGCTCGGCTGGGCGATCGGGCCGCCCGGCTACCTGGGCCATGACGGCGGCACGGCCGGGTTCCGCGCCATGCTCGGGCTCCGCACGGACGGTCGGCGCGGTGCCGCGCTGTTCGCCAGCGACCGCCGCGCGGCCGGCCTCCCGGTCGCCGTCCGGCAGTCGCTGGACCACGGCTTACGCTGGACCGCGGCTTATGGCATCGTCCAGCTCTGGTTGGCCCGGCTCGTGCACTGGTAGATCTCGAGCGGGGTGCCGGGTGCCGTCGACCACCCGGTGAGGTCGAGGCACTTGCCCGACTGGGGGTTGTAAAGCTCGCCGTAGCCTTGCGGCAGCCACGTCTGCGCGGGCGTGCCATCGCAGTAGAAGAGGTCGGCGGGCGTGCGGTTAGCGGTCCGGCCGGAGCGCACGTCCAGGCACATCCCCATCAGCTGCAGCGTCCCGTCGAGCAGGTTGTACGTCCAGCGCTGGTCGCCGTTACCGTCACAGGGCACGACCTGGACCGGCGCGAGGTTCGCGGTGCCGCCGTGCCGGGTGGACACGCACATGCCGTGGTAGCCGGCGAGCGGCCCGACCGGGCCAAGCGCCGCGCCGTCGCTCTCGTAGGCCGCCACGTAGGCCACGCTCATCGTGCCGCCGGAGGTGGTCGCGGAGGTGGGGCTGCTGCAGTCGCAGAGCGCGTCCGGGTAGGAGCCGCCGACGGCCAGGTCGAGGATCACGGACATGTTGTGGTCGAAGGCCTGTTCCCAGGTCGCCGCGCCGATCTGGGCCTCGTGCACGGTGAAGTACTGGCGGCCGTCGAGGTAGAACGCCATGGACTCGTCGGCGGGGTCGGTCCGGTCGAGGAACAGCGTGTACGTGTGGTAGCCGGCCTGGCAGCCGGCGCAGGCCCGCAGGCCGCTGCCGATGCCGGACGGCTCGTCGCAGGGTCCGCCGTTGTCGGCACCACAGTGGACGGCGCTGCCGTTCTGCGACAGGGCGTCGACGGACTCAAGGATGTCGATCTCGCCGTTCTCCGGCCACTGACCGGGGCCGAGCAGCCAGAACGCGGGCCAGTAGCCGGCCCCGTCGGCCGGGTCGGGCTGCTTGATGGAGGCGGTGACCTCTAGCTCGCCCCCCGGGGGCGCGCCCACCTCGGGGCTGGCGGTCTGGATGCGGCCGGAGGTCCAGGAGCCGCCGGCGTCGCTCGCGGTGATGTCCAAGTGGCCCTGGCCGTCGAGCGAGACGTTCCGGCGTTCGCTGGTCATCGTCTCGACCTGACCGCCGCCGAAGTAGTAGCCCGGGCCGGTGTCGTAGGTCCAGTTATACAGGCTGGGCGCGGTCTGGGCAGGGCCCGCGAAGTTATCGTCGAAGACGGTGCTCCAGTCGCTGCCGGGTGACGGCGGCGCGTTCTCCGCCCGCGCGGCCTGCGTGCCGCCCCCGGCGAACGCGAGGGCGGCGGCACCGGCCGCCAGCAGTGCGGCCACTCGGCGAACTCTCATGTGCCCGTTTCCAGTCGGCAACGCGCGCTCCGATCTGTATCTAGGCTTCCCCCTGGTAACTTCCGTTAATTTGATTACCTAGAGTAGCGGACTGCAAACGTGTGGGGGCGGCGCGAAGGCCGTGTCGCCGCGCGGCGTTGACCGGGACGGCGCCAACGTGAAAGATCGATGTCGGCCCGGCCGGGCCTG
>DASZKN010000232.1:0-6673 GCA_035552855.1 Trebonia sp.
ATCGCCAGGCCGAACAGCATGACGACGAACGAGGCGCTGACCGCCCTCGTCCGGCGCCGCGTGATCCGGTACGCCGCCCCGAGCGACATCGTCACCGTCAAGACAATGCACACCGCGGTCAGGATGACGCTGTTCAGCAGGTACCGGCCGAGCCCGGCGGCGAACACCGTGCTGTACGAGCTGCCGGACAGCCCGCCCGATGGCACCCACGGGTTGGACGTGAGGTACGTGCCCTGCGTACGGAAGCTCGCCAGGATCATGTAGTACAGCGGGGCCACCACGATCACTAGCCACACCGTGGCGAGCACCAGCGAGACGACCCGGCCCGTCCGGCTGCCGCGAAGCGCGTTCACGCCGCCCCCTCCTGCTGGCTCGCCATCGAGGCGAACCCGGTGAACCTGACGAGCCCGACGGCCACCGCGATGCCGATCACGCCCAGGATGACGGCGAGCACGCTCGCGTATCCGTACTGGTCCTGCTGGAACGCCGCGTTGTACATGTCGAGCGACAGCACGCGGGTCGTATAGCCGGGACCGCCGTCGGTCATGATGTAGATGATGTCGAAGTATGTGAGCGATCCGACGATCATCAAGATCCCCGACGTGACGATCGTGTAGCGCAGCTGCGGCAGCGTCACGCGCCAGAAGAGCTGCGCCGGGCTGGCGCCGTCGAGCACCGCCGCCTCGTACAGCACGGCGGGGATCTGGCGGCGGCCGACCCCGTACAGCAGCGTGTGGAACGGGATGAACTGCCAGGCGATGATCGCCACGATGACGTACAGCGTCAGGTTCGGGTCGCCCAGCCAGTTCTGGTTCAGGAACGCGAGGTGCCACGACTTGGACAGCGCGGTCAGCGCGCCGAAGTTGGGGTCGAGCATCGACTCCCACACCAGCGCGATGCCCGCGGTGGACATGAGCAGCGGCAGCACGAAGATCGTCGCGTAGACGGTCTTGTAGCGCTGCCGTCCCGCGGTGAACATGCCGAGCGCGATCGCGATCGGGGTCTGCACCACATAGCTGAGCACCACGACCTTCGCGGTGACCGCCACCGACGTGCGCGCCACCGGGTCGCGGAAGAACTGTGTCCAGTTCGCGCCGCCCGCCCAGGTCGGTGTGCCGAGCCCGTTCCACTTGAGGAAGCTCAGCACGACGGCGGCGATCATCGGCACGACGATGAACAGGCAGAACAGCAGCATCGGCGGTCCGACGCCGATCATGTCGGCGAGCCACCCGGTCCTGTTATGCTCCCTGCCGCCGCCCCGCCGGGGGGATGACGAAGCGGCGGCAGGGGCGGCGCCGGACGAGCCGGCGCCCCTCGCGGAAGCCTCTGCGGTCACGAGCCGGACGCGGCCTGGGTGTTCATCAGCGACGCGAACTTCTGCGGCGTCTGGCTGAGCTCGAATACCTGCGCCAGGTTGTTGAGCATCGCCGTCGCCACGCCCGGGGTCATCGCCTGGTCCCAGGAGTACTGGAAGCTCGGCGCGTGCACCACCGAGTTGTAGATGGTGGTGTCGTACGACGCGAGCTGCTGTCCCTTGAACAGCGGGGACGCGCCGGTGGTGACCGGCACCTCGCCCGCCGCCACCTCCGCCTGCGCATAGCTCCGCGACGTCAGCGCGTCCTTGAAGAACGCCATGGCGACCTTCTTCTGCGCCGCCGTCGCCTTGCTCGCGATGGCCACATAGCTGGCCGTGTTGCCGGCCAGGTCCGCCGGGTCGCCGGTGCCGCCGGCCACGGTCGGGAACGGGGCCATGCCGAGGTTGCCGCCCTTCACGAACGAAGCGTTCGAGCCCAGGATGCTGGAGATATCCCAGTCGCCCATGAGCTGCATCGCGGCCCTGCCACTGTAGACAAGGGCATCGGAGCCACCGCCGCTGAATTTCAGCGACTGGTAGCCGGTCTGGAACGCTCCCGCCTTCACGAGGTCCTGGATGTAGGCCTCCGCCTTGATGACCGCGGGGTTGGACCAGGCACCAGGCTTGTTGGCCTCGAGGTCTTTAGCGACAGCCGGTCCGCCAATGCGGTCGGTGAGGTACTCGAGGTACATCAGCCCTGGCCACTGGTCGCCGTTGGCCAGCGAGATCGGCGTCACGCCGTGGGATTTGAGCGTCGCGACCGTGCTCAGCAGCCCGCTCCACGTCGCGGGGAACGTGAGGTGGTATCTACTGAAGATCTGCTTGTTGTAGAAGAAGTAGACGGGCTGGGTGCCCTCCACGGGAACGCCGTAGACCTGCCCCTTGTAGGTGACCGCCCCGAGCGAAGACGGGAGGAACTCCGAGAGCCAGGAGGGGTTGCCGAGCGCGTCGACGTCGCCGGCCTTGATGTACTGCTGAAGAATGCCGCCGCCCCAGGTCCAGAAGATCGTCGGCGGGTTGCCCGCTCCCATCGCGAGCTGGATCTTCTGCTTGTACGACTGGTTCTCGATGAAGTTGACGGAGATCGTGTCCCCGGGATGGCTCTTCTCGAAGGACGCGACCAGGTTCTGCACCGCCGTGTTGGCGGGGCTCGGGCCGGTGGTCACCAGCCACATGGTCGCGGTTGTCCCGCTGCCGCCGCTGGTGGTCGTCGACGGCGTCTTGCCGCCGCCCGCCGCGCCGCCGCAGGCGGCGGTGACCAGCGCGGCCATCGCCGCCGCGCTTATCGCGAGCCAGCGACGGCGGGGCCGTCGCATACGTCCGGGTCTGCCAGCCATCGTTTCCTCCCGGTCGCCGGGCCTCGTTACCCTGAATATATTGCGAAACCTTTAGAAAACATTTCGAACGTGTCTGCCATCCTAAAGACGCCAATGATCACGGGTCAACCACCACTCGCATCTCATTACGTAACGACCCGAGTCTCCGGAGTTCGTGGTGACCGCGCATGGGTGACTCTCCCGCCGGATTGGATTACGCTATGGGGATCGAAAGAGTTTCGGATGCCATGCCGTACCGGAAAGGCCGCGCCGTTGTCCGACAGGACCGTATCGCCCGGTAGTCAGGAACGGGACGGTGACCGCCGTACCACGCTCGCGGTCATCGCGGCCGAGGCAGGCGTCTCGCTGCCTACCGTTTCCAAGGTCGTCAACGGGCGCCCCGACGTCGCCCCGGCGACCCGTGCCCGGGTAGAGCGGCTGCTCGACGAGCACAACTACTCACGCGGCGCGCTCCGCCGGCACCGCCGCTCCGGGCTCATCGACCTCGTGTTCAACGGTCTCGACAGCCCCTGGGCGGTGGAGATACTGCGCGGCGTGGAGGACTGGGGCGCCATGCACTCCACCGGCATCGCGGTCTCGTCCGTGCGGCACGGTAACGCCCGCCCGGCGAGCTGGACGGGCTCGGTGGCCAGCCACGACACGGACGGTGTCATCCTCGTGACGTCCGAGCTGACCGGCGCGCAGCTCGGCCAGCTGCGCAGCGCCGGCATCCCGCTCGTGGTCATCGACCCCGTCAACCCGCCGCCGCCCGACATCCCGAGCGTGGGCGCGACCAACTGGGCCGGCGGCCTGGCCGCCACGGAGCACCTGCTCAGCCTGGGCCACCGCCGCATCGGGTCGATCGCGGGCCCGGGCGACTACCTGTGCAGCCGGGCGCGGATCGACGGCTACCGGTCCGTGCTCGAGCGTGCCGGCATAGCGTTCGACCCGAACCTCGTGCGGCACGGCGATTTCCAGCACGAGGGCGGCTTCACCCGCGGCGGTGAGCTGCTCGACCTGCCGGAACGGCCGACGGCGATCTTCGCGGGCAGCGACCAGCAGGCGTTCGGCGTCTACGAGGCCGCGCGCCAGCGCGGGCTGCGCGTCCCCGAGGACCTGTCCGTCGTCGGCTTTGACGAGCTGCCCGTCGCCCGCTGGGCGTCGCCGCCGCTGACGACCGTGCGCCAGCCGCTAGCCGAGATGGGCCGCACGGCGGCGCAGATGCTCGGCGACATGATCGACGGCGCCTCGCTGCGCACCAACCGGATCGAGCTGTCCACCGAGCTCATCGTCCGCGAGTCAACCGCCCCGCGACCGTAGCGGTCTGAGCGGAAGTCGAGATATTCCGCGATACTGAGACCGTGCGCGTAAGCCTGCTTGGCACCCTCCAGGTGAACGACGACGCCGGCCGCCCGGTGCGGCTCGGCGGCCAGCGCGTGCGCGCGCTGCTGATCCTGCTCGCCCTCGACGCGGACCGGGTCGTGCCCGCGTACTCGCTGATCGAGCGGCTGTGGGGCGACGGCGACACCGGCGACCGGCCCGCCGACGCGATGAACGCCCTGCAATCGCTGGTGTCCCGGCTGCGCGCGGCGCTGCGGGGGGCGGCCGCCATCGAGTGTTCCGGGGCCGGCTACAAGCTGCTCGTCGCGCCGGAGGACACCGACGCGGTCGCCTTCGCGGCCCTCACCCGCGACGGCGCGGCCGCCCTCGCCGCCGGCGACCCGGCCACGGCGGCCCACGTCCTGCGCGAGGCGCTAGGGCTGTGGCGCGGCCCGGCCCTCGCCGACATCGCCGACGCGGAGTTCGCCGCCGCCCATGCCCGCCGCCTCGAAGAGCTGCGGGACGCCGCCACGCTCGACCGCGCCGAGGCGGACCTGCTGCTCGGCGCCGACGTGGTCCCCGAGCTGCGCGCGCTGACCGCCGCCGACCCGCTCGCCGAACGCCCGCGCGCCCTGCTCATGCGCGCGCTCGCCGCCGCCGGCCGCCAGGCTTCCGCGCTCGCCGAGTACGCGGAGATCCGCGAGCTGCTCGCCGGGCAGCTCGGGGTCGATCCATCGCCGCGGCTCGAGCAGGTCTATCTGGAGATCCTCCGCCAGGAAAACAATTTTCCCGAACGCGCCCAGCCGGCTGCCCGTCCGTCCCGTTCCTCCCCGAGCTGGCTAACCAGCTTCGTGGGCAGGGACGACGATGTTTCCGGCGTGCTGAAAAAGCTGGCCGACGACCGCTTCGTGACCCTCACCGGCCCCGGCGGCGTGGGCAAGACGCGCCTGGCGGCCGAGGTGCTGGCCCGGCTCACCGTCCCGGCCGGCTTCGCCGAACTCGCCCCCGTGACCGACCCGGCCGAGGTCCCGCGGGTGGTGCTGAGCGCGCTCGGCCTCGGCACGCGCGTGCTCGGCCTGGCCGCCGCCGACGCGGCCGCCGCGACCGCGCCGCTCGACCGGCTGTGCGAGGCGCTGGCCCGGCGCGAGGCGGTGCTCGTCCTGGACAACTGCGAGCACGTCATCTCCGCCGCCGCCGGGCTGGCGGCCCGCGTGCTGGCCGACTGCCCGCGCGTGCGTGTCGTCGCGACGAGCCGCGAGCCGCTCCGCATCGGCGGCGAGGCGTTGTGGGTGCTCCCGCCGCTCGCGGTCCCCGCCGCTCCCGGCACGGACGTCTCGGAGGTCTCCGGTGCCCCGGCGGTCAGGCTCTTGCGGGACCGGGCGGTCGCCGTGCGCCCCGGCTTCGAGGTGACCGCGGGCAACGCGGACGCGATCGGCCGGATCTGCCGCGCGCTTGACGGCATGCCGCTCGCGATCGAGCTGGCGGCGGTCTGGCTGCGCACGCTGACGCCGGCCCAGCTCGCCGAGCGGCTGGGCGACCGGTTCGCCCTGCTGACCGACGGCAGCCGGACCGCGCTGCCCCGGCATCAGACGCTGCGCGCCGTGGTCGACTGGAGCTGGGACCTGCTGTCGGAGCCGGAGCGCCTGCTCGCCCAGCGCCTCGCGGTCTTTCCGGCCGGCGCGACGCTCGCGGCCGCCGAACAGGTATGCGCGGACGACCTGCCCGCACGCGACGCGCGCCTGGCGCGCCGCGCCGTGCTGCCCGCGCTGAACGGCCTGGTGGCGAAGTCGATCCTCGTCGTGACGGACGATCCGGAAGCCGGGCCGCGCTACCGGATGCTCGAGACCGTGCGCGCGTACTGCCTGGAACGGCTGGCGGAAGCGGGCGAAGACACCAGCACCCGCGACGCGTTCGCGGCCTATTACCTCGGCCGCGCCGAGACCGGCGACCCGCTGCTGCGCACGGCCGACCAGCGCCGCTGGTTCCAGGAGTTCGCGGCCGAGCAGGACAACATGCACGCGGCGCTGCGCCACTCGATCGCGCGCGGTGACACGGACACCGCCTACCGGTTCATCAGGTCGATGGCCTACTACTGGGTGCAGCGCGGCCTGGGCGACGGGCACGAACTCGCCCGCGACGTGCTCGCGATGCCCGCCGGGCTCCGCGGCTCGCTGCCGATGGCGGAGGCGCGCCTCATCTGCGGGTTTCTCGGCTCTGGGCCGCTGTTCGACCTGGGGCGGGTGCGCCCGGCCCTGACCGCGGCGATCGCCGACCTCACGGAGCTGTCCGCGGGCAGCCCGGACATCCACCCGGTCGCCGCGCTCGTCGAGCCGATGCTGGCCCTGTATGACCAGGATCCGGACCGCGCCCTGGCCCTGTTCAAGAAGTACGCCGCCGCGAAGAGTCCGATGCTGCGGGCGATGGGCCTGTTCTACGGCGCCAGGTTCAGGAGCCAGCTCGGCTTCACCACCGAAGCCGAGGCCGGCTGCCGGGTCGCGCTGGCGGAATTCCGCCCGCTGGGCGACCGGTACGTCATCGCGATCACGCTCATGTACCTCGCCGAGTTCCTGGAACTCCGCGCCGACCATGTAAACGCGATCGCGCTGCTCACCGAGGGGCGGGCCATCGGCTCTGAGCTGGGCGACAGCTGGGCGGACCTGTTTTACATCGACGGGATGCTGGC
>DASZKN010000233.1:0-17209 GCA_035552855.1 Trebonia sp.
CGCAGCGCGCCGTGGTCCACCACGAAGCCGCGGGACAGGTTCAGGAACAGCGACCGGGGCCGCATCCGCGAGAACTCTTCATCGCCGAAGAAGCCGCGGTTCCCCGACCGGCCGTCCACGTGCAGCGTCACGGTCTCGACAGACTCGAGGAGCTCCTCCAGCGTCGAGCAGCGCCGCGCGTTGCCGATGGCGAGCTTGTCGGCCACGTCGTAGAAGTACACGGTCATGCCGAGTGCCTCGGCGATGACGGACAGCTGGGTGCCGATGTTGCCGTACCCGACGATGCCCAGCGTGCGCCCGCGGACTTCGTGGGCGCCGGTCGCCGACTTGTCCCAGACACCCTGGTGCATGCCCATGTTCTTCTCCGGCAGGCGGCGGGCCATCGAGATGATCTCCGCGATGGCGAGCTCGACCACGCTGCGGGTGTTGGAGAACGGCGCGTTGAAGACCACGACGCCGCGCCTGGCCGCCGCGGCCAGGTCCACCTGGTTAGTGCCGATGCAGAACGCGCCGATGGCCAGCAGGTCAGGGGCGGACGCCAGGACCTTGTCGGTGACATGGGTCTGCGATCGGATGCCGAGGAGGCTGATGCCGGGGAGCGCCTCGATGAGCTCGTCCTCGCCGAGCGCCCGGGACATCGTCCGCACCTCGTAGCCGGCCTTCGTCAGCCGCGCAGTCGCGTCCGGATGAATGTTTTCCAACAGCAGCGCGCGCTTTGACGTTTCCAGCGTCAGCACCTCTCCCCGAAACAGAATCGAGCACCCTACGTTGCAAGCTTAACCGGAACGGTCCGCGCCCGGCTCGGCCGCCCTCACGCCGACGCGGCTTCTTCCGTGGCGGGCAGCCGGTCGAGCCGGGCGCGGACCGGCTGCACGTCCTTGCCCGGCAGCTTGGCGAGCCGTTCGAGCGCGAGTTCCCAGGCGTGCCGGGCGGCCCGGGGCAGTCCGGCGGCCAGCTGCGCGTCGCCGAGATGGATCAGCGCCTCGCCCTGGCCCTCCGGGTCGCCGATCTCCTCGTAAGTCTGCAGCGCCTGCTGGTAGTGCGCCATCGCCCGGTCATGGTCGCCGAGTCCCGAGTAGGCGAACGCGATGCTGTCCAGCGTGTCCGCCATCCCGCTGCGGCTGCCCGACAGGTGGTGCAGCTCAAGCGCGCGCCGGCAGTGCCGGAGCGCTTCGGTGTAGTCCTCGAGGTTCGCGTAGACCCAGCCGACCGCGTTCTCCGAGTAGGCCACCATCGCGTGGTCACCGAACGACCGGTACAGCCGCAGCGCCTCGATCGCGTGCGGCAGCGCCTCCGCCCAGCGGCCCTGCTGGTTCATCAGCAGGGCGAGGCCGTGCTCGACGTGACCGATGTTGATCTTGTCACCCAGCTCGGTGAACATCTCGAGCGCGCGGCCCATGTGCGCGTTGGCATAAGCCACCTTGCCCAGCCGCGAGTAGACATGGCCGAGCTCGTAGTGGACGTGCCCGAGGCTGCTGGGGTCGCCGAGCCGCCGGGCCGCGGTCAGCGCGACGCGCTGCACCGCCACGCCGTCGTGCAGCAGCCCGCGCCGCTTCAGGAACGGCCCCCACGCCCAGGCGAGCTTCCAGCAGTAGTCGTCGAAGCCCCGTTCGGCGGCCATGCTCACCACTGCGTGCAGCGCGTAGTGCTCCACGGCGAACCAGTCGAGCACCTCCGCGTAGCCGCCGAGCTCCTCGGGGGTCACCCCGGCGGGCACCCGCGGCAGCTCGACGGTGTGCCGGCCGGGGTACAGCCGGCGGGTGCCGGTGCTAGCGGTGCGCACGTAGTGGTCGATCAGCCGCAGCCTGGCATCATCCAGCTCGCGCGGGTCGCCGGGGCCGCCCCCGGGAGTGGCGTCGCTCGCCGCGGCGCGCTCGGCGGCATAGGCGCGCAGCAGGTCGTGGAACGTGTACCGGCCAGTCTGCTCCTCGCTGACCAGTGATGCCCGGGTCAGCTCGGCCAGCGTGGCGCGCGCCTCCGCCCGCGGCAGCCCGGTCAGGCTGGCCACGGCGGGCAGCGACACGTCCGGGCCCGGGTGCACCGCGAGCAGCCGGAACATCCGGGCCGCGCCCTCGCTGAGCCGGTCGTAGGACCACGAGAACACGGCCCGCAGGTCGGTCGCGGTGTCGTCGGTCTGGAGCGCGTCGAGCCGCCCCCGCGCGTCCCGCAGTTCGCTGGCGAGGTCGGCCAGCGCGAGCCCGGGCCTGCTCGCGGCCCGGGCGCACGTCACGCTCAGCGCCAGCGGCAGCCCGGAGGACCGCAGGATCAGCTCCCCCGCCGCGGCCGGCTCGGCGGCCACCCGCTCCTCGCCGAGCCGGCCGGCGAGCAGCTCGCGCGCCTCGGTGCCGGTCATCACGTCCAGCGGCAGCAGGCTGGCCCCCTCGGCCGCGACGAGGCCGGTCAGCTGGCTGCGGCTCGTGATCACGACCATGCAGCCCGGGCTGCCCGGCAACAGGGGCCGCACTTGCTCGGTGGACCGGGCGTTGTCGAGCAGCAGCAGCATCCGCTTGCCGTTGAGCAGGCTGCGGAACAGCGCCGTCTTCGCCTCGAGGTCGGGCGGGAGCTGCTGGGACGGCACGCCGAGCGCGTCCAGGAAGCCACGCAGCGCGGCGGACGGGTGCACCGGGTTGCCAGACGGGTCGAAGCCGCGCAGGTTCACGTAGAGCTGGCCGTCGGGGAAGTGCGCCGCGGACTGCCGGGCGAACCTGATCGACAGCGTCGTCTTGCCCACGCCGGCGGTGCCGGCGATGACCGCGACCGCCGGGCTGGCGTGCTCGGCGGGGAGCATCGCGTGCAGCCGCCGGAGTTCCGCCGCCCGGCCGGCGAACGCGGCGGTGTCCGGCGGCACCTGCGCCGGGGTCTGCGCGACCTTGGCGGCCAGCTCCGGCACGTGCTGTCCGGCCGGGACCGGCCGCCCGGGAACGGCCGCGGCCGGCGCCCGGACAGCCGGGGCGGGGATAGCCGGAGCAGCGCGACTTGCCGGTGCGACCGTCGCGCTCGCGGCCGTCACGGCCGTCGCGGCCGGGACGGCCGTGCCCGCTGCCAGGGCCGCGACCGGGCTCTCGAGCGCGGGATCCATCGCCAGCACCTGCTGATGGATGCGGTTGAGCTCGCTGCCCGGGTCGATGCCGAGGTCCTCGCCGAGCCGGTCCCTGATGTCGTAGAAGGCCTGCAGCGCCTCGGCCTGCCGGCCGCAGCGGTACAGGGCGATCATCAGCAGCCCGCGCGCCCGCTCGCGGAGCGGGTGCTCGGCGATGAGGGTGGTCAGGTCCGGTATCAATTCGGCCGCGCGGCCGAGCGCGAGCATGAGGTCGGCGCGCTCTTCGGCCGCGCCGGTGCGCAGTTCGCCCAGCCGCTGCCGCTCGGCCTCGGCGAACGGGCCGGGCACGCCCGCGAACGCGGCCCCGCGCCACATGGCGAGCCCGTCGTTCAAGCCGAACAGCGCCCCCGTGAGGTCGCCGTCCGCCCGCAGGCTCCTGGACTTGGCGAGGGACTGCTCGAAGTCGCGGGCGTCGAGCGCGCCCGGTTCGAGCCGCAGCATGTACCCGCCGCCCGCCGAGACGAGGACCCGCGCGGGCGCGCGGCGGGCGCGGTCCGGAGAACGCAGCGGCCGGTCTGGCTCCAGGATCCGCCGCAGGCCGGCGACGTACGTGTAGATCCCGCCCTCGGCGCTGGCCGGCGGGTCGTCGCCCCATACGGCGTCAACGAGTTCGCCGCGCGATACGACACGGTTAGCCCTGCTGGCGAGCACGCCGAGCAGCGCCAGTTGGCGTGGCTGCCCGGCCGTCACCTCTCGTCCGTCGCGCCACGTGGTCACCGGTCCAAGAACGCCCACTCGCAGCGGCACCACAGCCGCGCCGCCCCCTTCGCCGACCCGTCACACCCGGTCCCTTGCGAGACTACCGGACTTCGACCTGCCCATCCAGAAAATATCTAGATCACCTAGAGATAGGGGCATTATCACTATGAGTGGAACAACCAAGCCCTGGGTGAGGCGTTTCCCCCCCGCGCCTCACCCAGTGGGTGCCGGCCGGTGCCACCCCCCACCCAGGTGGCACCGGCCGGCACCCGATCATTGGGCGCCCTGCTCGTTGGCGCTCTGGCGACGACGCCTCTGGTGCGTCCGCAACCGAACGACCGGCCCTCGTGGCACCCCCCTCACTCCTGTCACGAGGGCCGGCGTTCGGCTTCTGACTTAGCCTCAAGTAACTCCAGAGCAATATCTAGGGTTTCTCTCAGGCCAGCGCAAGACACAACACCCGCGAATCCCCCTACCATTAACCCATGGGCAAAGCGAGCAGGACGAAACAAGCCCCCGACCGGCGCGCACGCGTGGCCGCGCAGCGGGCTGCCGAGAAGCGCAGGCAACAGCGCAACCGGATATACATGGCGGGCGGTTCCATCTTCGCCGTCATCATCATCGTCGTCGTGGTGGTGCTGGTCGGGGTCAACCACAACTCCTCGTCGGGCTCGCTTTCGTCCGCGCCGACCGGCGCGGCGCTGACCTCGGTCACGAACCAGCTCACCACGGTCCCCGCTTCCGCCCTGGACCAGGTCGGCACCGGCAGCGGCGCGGTCAACGGCGGCAGCAGCCCGATCATCCCGCTGAAGAACGGCACCGCGCTCTCCAGCGGCGGCCATCCCGAGGTGCTCTACATGGGGGCCGAGTACTGCCCGTACTGCGCGGCGGAGCGCTGGGGCATGATCGTCGCGCTCAGCCGCTTCGGCACGTTCACCGGCCTGCAGCCCATCCGCTCCGCGGCCAAGAACGGCGCGGGCAACGCGGAGCCGAACCCCAACACCCCCACCTGGACGTTCGTGCACTCCAAGTACACGAGCAAGTACGTGACGTTCAGCTCCGTGGAGATGGAGACCAACATCCCGGACAAGTCCACCGGGCAGTACACCAGCCTCCAGACGCCCACCAAGGCGCAGGAGGCGCTGATCAACAAGTGGGACGTGCCGCCGTACGTTCCGCAGGGCTACAACGGGTCGATCCCGTTCGTGGACTTCGGCAACAAGTACATGATCAGCGGCGCCAGCTACGACGGCAGCGTGCTCGCGGGCAAGACCTGGGCGCAGATCACCACGGCGCTCAAGAACCCGTCCAGCCCCATCGCCAAGGGCATCGACGGCACGGCCAACTACATCACCGCCACGATCTGCAAGCTGACCGGCAACCAGCCGGCCTCGGCCTGCACCCCGGCGGTGCAGAGCATCGAGAGCAAGCTGTAGGTTAAGCGCTCTAACGATCCGTCACCGAGCGCTCACGTACTGGAGACAGCAGCGATGGCAAGTCCGAAGGCCCGCGGCAAGACACGCCAGTCGACGGCGGAGCCCAGGCAGAGCGCGCCGGCGGCCGAGGAGCCGTCCGGCGCGCCGGCGTGGCTGCAGTACACGACGTTCCTGCTCGCCCTGCTCGGCCTGGCGGTGTCGGCATACGAGACGTACGCCCACTACAGCGGCAACCACCTGGCGGGCTGCCCGTCCACCCCGACCGGGACGTTCGACTGCAGCGCGGTGATCACCAGCCCGCAGTCGATGGTCTTCGGCGTGTTCCCGGTCGCGGTCCTCGGGCTGGCGTTCTACGTCTTCCTGGTGGCGATCATGACGCCCTGGGCGTGGCGGGCGCGGCGCCGGGAGGTCGCGTGGCTGCGGCTGGCGTCGATGATCGTCGGCATGGGCTTCGTGATGTACCTGATCTACGCCGAGGTGTACCAGATCCAGGAGGTCTGCGAGTACTGCACGGGCGTGCACATCCTCACATTCGCGCTGTTCTGCCTCACCGTGTGCGCGGCGGCGGTCTGGGGCCTCGTGCCCGGCCGCGGCCGGAAATCCGTTTCATGACATTGTGATCATCTTTACCGCCGGCTATATCGCCAGTAGATAGCGGCTCCCTACCGTTGATTCGTGGCCGGGGCCGCGTGGCGGCGAGCGCAGACGATCGACGTGCCGGTCCAGTACGGCTCGTCGGGTTAGGCGGCGTGATGCGGTACCTCGTGGAGCACTGGTCGCTGGACCCGTTCCTTGTCATCGCGGTCGCCGTGGCGGTCTGGCACGAGACCGGGCTGGCGCGGCTCGCGCTCCGGTCACGGCCGGGACGGAACCGGGAACGGCGCGTGCGCTCGCTCTGGTTCTACCTAGGGCTGGCGGCTGCGCTAATCGCGGTGGAGTCGCCGCTCGACTACTGGGCCGACTCGTACTTCATGGTGCACATGGTGCAGCACCTGCTGCTGATGTTCGCGGCGCCGTCGCTGGTCGTGGCGGGCGCGCCGTGGCAGCCGCTGCTGGCCGCGCTGCCGGGGCGTTCGGGGCGGTCGGTGACGCGCGGCGTGCTGACCGGCGGCTGGTCACGTCCGGTCCGCGCGGCGGGCCGGTGGTTCCTGCGGCCCTGGGTGTCGATCGCGATCTTCAACGTCGTCATGGTGGGCTGGCACATACCGGCGGCGTTCGACCTGGCGGCGGACAACTCGGCGGTGCACATCTGGCTCATGCACGGCGGCTTCTTCGCGGCCGGCGTGCTGTTCTGGCTGCAGTTCATCCCGTCGCCGCCGCTCCGCGCCCGGCTGCCGGTGCTCGGCCGGGCCGCGGCGCTGCTCGTCACCAACGTCGTAATGATCATGATCGCGATGTCGCTGAGCATCTTCACGACGCACTCGGTCTACGCGGCTTACGACCACGTGCCGGGGGTGACGCTGCCGCCGTACGCGGACCAGCAGATCGGGGCGGCGATCCTGTGGGTGTGCGGGGACTTCTGGGCGATGCCGACAATGATCGCGACAATCAGGAAGCTCACCGCCGACGACGGCGTGAGCGGCGCGCTCGACCATTTCCTGCGGCGCGGCGGCCAGCGGGCGGCCGTGCGCGGCTGGGCCTCCTCCGGCGGCCCGCCGTCCTCCTCGATGCCCGAACTCTAGGTCCGCCCGGCGGGCTGGGCGTGGGGCCGCCGGTGCCGGTAGGCCGGCCGACGGGCCTGTCCGGGGCGGTGAGCGGAGCACGGGTGACGATCGGGGGCCGAGGCGGTGGGCGGTGCCGGTGAGCATGGCCTTCGTGCGGTACGGCCGGCGGCGCCCGAAGTGCACGGCGAGGAACGCGATGCCGGCGATCACCGCGGCGGCCGGCCAGTGCGAGAACGAGCCGAACGACAGCCCGATCGGCTTGGCCGACCTGGACGCCGACAGCAGCGCGACGCCCGCGCACAAGATCACCGCGCTCGCGACCTCCCAGAACCGGATCACGGCGCCGGACAGCGGGACCGCCAGCACCAGCGCGAAGATGAGGTTCGTGGTCAGCAGCGGCTCGACGAATGACAGCTCAAGGTGCCCGATCGACCACGCGGCGAGGATCTGGCCGCCCACCATGCACCCGATCCCGGCAAGCCAGCGAGGCGTGCGCAGCAGGTCGAGCATCAGCCGCAAACTGAGGAAGCGCGAGTCGGGCTCGCGCGCGGCCGCCTTCTGCTGGAGGACGAAGCCGGCGCCGATCAGGAGCGCGGCCAGCAGGGTCAGCCCGTAGTCAAGGCTGATGTCGACATCCACGGCGTGCTAACCCGTCGCCTGACGGGTGCGTACACCATGGGCATCCGCGCGCATGATCGTATGGTAGCCGGGTCGTCACTGTCTCCCTCACACCTCTACCCGTCCCCGGCCCAGCTATCATCTCGGGCCCGGAATCATAACGTTCCGGCTTGCCCGAGCCGCGAGGTTGCGAAAGTTGCGCCGTATTATCATGAGACAAGAATCGGGTCAATGAGCATGATCGCAGAGCGCAGGGAGTCCAGGTGGGGGACGCGAAAGCAGGGTCTAGGTCGACACGTGCCGGAACGAAGCGGACCACGATCAGACGGCGTGCGGTCGGCACGCGAGACCGCATCATTTCTCATCTCGGGGCGGTTGACGATGTCGCCGATCCGACCGGGATGGCAAGCACGAGGCTCGCTGAGGCGGTCGGCTATCCCGGCTCGAGCGTCGCTTTCGCGCAGCTGCTCTCCGGGATGGAACGGGACGGCCTGATCATCCGCGAAGTGCGGGGTAAGCGGACCTACCGCATCACCCTGCCGGAAGGCGTCGTATCCGCGCAGGCGGCGGGCCGGGCAGTGTCCGCCGGCCAGCCAGCGGCCGTGGGCGGCGCCGAGGGCGGCCGCGGCCACGGCCACGGCGGACGGCCGGCGACGGCGGCCGGCGTCGACTACGACGAACTCGCCCGCAGACTGCTCGTCCAGGTCGTGCGCAGGCTCGCCGGGACGTCCGGCACGATCTCCGCCGAGGACTTCGCGACCGTCGACGTGGCCGGCGCCGTGGCCGAGACCGCGCGCGACGACGACACGACCGAGCGCGCCGCCCTCCAGGAGACGGTCGCCGACCTCGAGCGCGAACTCGCCGCCGCGTGGACCAGGCACGGGACGCTGAGCGAGGAGAACGCGAAGCTGCGTGAGCAGCTCGGGGAAGCGCAGCGCAACCTGACCCGCGAGCGCACCCGCAAGGCCGCGATCACCGCCGAGCTCGACCAGGCGGAAGTCGTGGTACTCGAGCGGCTGCTGTCCCCGTCACGAGACGGCGGCGGCGAAGAGCGTCCCGCCGCCGCCAACTAGCGCGGTCTAACCGATGCGGCGCAGGCCCTCGCGGTACCGGCGACCGGACTCGATGTAGTGTTCGACGCCGGAGCTGATCCCGCTGGCGTCGATGCCGGACCGCTTGACCTTCGCGGGCACGCCCGCCACCAGCGAGCGCGGCGGCACCTCGAAGCCCTCGGCGACGAGCGCGGCCGCCGCGACGATCGACCCCGTGCCGACGCGCGCCCGGTTCAGCACCACGGAACCCGAGCCGATCAGGCAGCCGGACTCGACCACGCAGCCCTCCAGGTGCGCGTTATGCCCCACGACGCAGTCGGGCCCGATTTCCGTCGGCCACTGCTCGGTCGTGTGGACGACCGTGCCATCCTGGACCGACGTCCGCGCGCCGACCGTGATCGTCCCGTGGTCGCCGCGGAGCACCGCCGTCGGCCAGACGCTCGCCTCCGGCCCGATCCGCACGCGGCCGATCACGATCGCGTCCGGGTGCACGTAGGCAAGCTCGTCGATCACGGGTGCGTACTCATCGAGGGCGTAAATGGGCATCTGCATAGGGTAGCGTCTCGCTCGTGGCCGACATCTCCACTGACTCCCCAGTACTAGAGCTGCTGTCCACGGCGGTAACAGGCATCGGCGGCGCGGAACGTCCCGGGCAGTCGGAAATGGCCCAGGCCGTCTGGGACGCGATTAACACCGGAGAGCACCTGGCTGTCCAGGCGGGCACCGGCACCGGCAAGTCGCTGGCTTACCTGGTGCCCGCCTTGCGCATCGCGGCCGACCGGCGGGGGCCGGTCGTCGTGTCGACCGCCACGATCGCGCTCCAGCGCCAGCTCGTGGACCGTGACCTGCCCCGGCTGGCCGATACCCTGCGCGGCCCGCTCGGCCGCACCCCGAGCTACGCGATCTTCAAGGGCCGGGGCAACTACCTGTGCCTGAACAAGCTGCGCAACGCCGCGGACGACGACAGCGGCCAAGAGCAGCTGTTCGAGCCGACGAGCGCGCTGGGCGCGCACGTCAAGCGGCTGCACCAGTGGGCCAACTCCACGACGAGCGGCGACCGGGACGAGATCGTGCCCGGCGTGCCGGACCAGGCGTGGCGGCAGGTGTCGGTGACGGCGCGGGAGTGCGTGGGCGCGCACCGGTGCCCGTTCGGCGTGCAGTGCTTCAGCGAGCGCGCGCGCAAGCTCGCGGCGGACGCGGACGTCGTCGTGACCAACCACGCGCTGCTGGCCATCGACGCACTCGGCGAAGGGGTGCTGCCCGAGCACCGCGTGGTGATCGTCGACGAGGCGCACGAGCTTGTCGACCGCGTGACGTCGGTCGCGACCGGGGAGGTCTCGGCGACGCTGATCGAACTGGCGGCGCGCCGGTGCCAGAAGCTGACCAGCGAGGACGGGCATGACCGGCTGTCGGAGGCCGGCAAGGCGCTCGGGCCGCTGCTCACCACGCTGCCCGCCGGCCGGATGGACAGCCTCGACCCGGCGCTCGGCACCTCGCTGACCGCGCTCGGCGACGCGGCCAGGGCGTGCGTCGCCCAGATGCGCTCCCGCGCCAGGGAGTGGGAGGACGACCCGGCGCAGCAGGGCGCGGCGCAGACCGCGGTGGTGCTGCTCGAGGAGCTCGCGGGAACCGCCGAGCGCATCGTCAGCGCCTACGAGATGCCGCTCGCCGAACGCGACGAGGTCGTGTGGCTGGAGCGGTCCGACGACAGCGCGGCGGTTTCCTACTCCATGCTGCGGGTGGCGCCGCTCGAGGTCGGCGAGATCCTCGCGGAGTCGCTGTTCAGCGAGCGGACCGTGGTGCTGACCTCGGCGACGCTGACGCTCGGCGGGTCGTTCGCGCCGCTGGCGCGGCAGTGGGGGCTGGACGCCGAGTCCATGGGCGGCGAGTGGCACGGGATCGACGTGGGCTCGCCGTTCACGCACGGCAAGAGCGGGATCCTGTACGTCGCCAGGCATCTGCCGCCGCCGGCGCAGTCCGGGCTGTCCGACGAGGCCCTCCAGGAACTGTGGGAGCTCATCCAGGCCGCGGGCGGCCGGACGCTCGGCCTGTTCTCCTCGATGCGGGCGGCGAAGCAGGCGACGGCGGCACTGCGCGACTCGCTCAAGGTCCCGCTGCTGTGCCAGGGCGACGACGCTACCGGGCTGCTCGTGCAGCAGTTCGCCGCGGACGAGCCGGCGTGCCTGTTCGGGACGCTGTCGCTGTGGCAGGGCGTGGACGTGCCCGGGCCGTCGCTGCGGCTCGTCGTGATCGACCGGATCCCGTTCCCGCGGCCGGACGATCCGCTGGCGAGCGCGCGGACCCGCGCGGCCGAGGCCCGCGGCGGCAACGGCTTCATGGAGGTCTCAGCGGCGCACGCGGCGCTGCTGCTCGCCCAGGGCGCGGGACGGCTGCTGCGCTCAGTCGACGACCGCGGCGTCGTCGCCGTGCTTGACTCGCGGCTGGTCACCAAGCGGTACGGCGACTTCCTGCGGGCGTCGCTGCCGCCGTTCTGGCAGACCACCGACTCCGAGGTCGTCCGCGGGGCGCTGCGCAGGCTGGGGACGAGCTAGCGGCGGGCGTCGGCCTGGGCGGCGTCGGCCTGGGGGCCGGCGGCCAGGTCCAGCGTGCCGAACTGGTGGCGCTGCCACAGGCGCATCGACCGCTCTTCCGGGTACGGCCCGACGTCCGGCGGCACGTCGTAGATCCTGGTGATCCGCTCCCGCGTCCCGTAGGCCGGCCAGCCCGGGTCGCCGCAGGACGCGAACCGCACCCACTCGCCGCGCATCAGGTCGCCGAGCGCTAGCAGGCCGGCCGGCGGATGGTCCCCGAGCAATAGGTCGGTGATGCCCGGGCCGCCGGGGTCGCGCGGGCCGCCAGGGCGGCCGGGGCCGAACACGAGCGGGACGTCGAGGGCGTGGCACGCGCCGAGCACGCCGTCGAGCGCCGGTGCCCCCGCGCGCAGTTCGTACAGGAACGTCCTGCCGCCGGACGCGGCGTGCGCCTGCGCCAGGTGCAGGGTCGGCATCCGGAACAGCCAGTCGGAGAAGGCCAGCTCGAACAGGGACCCGGCGCCGGCTTCCGGGTACGACCCGCGGTACCCGGCGGTACCGGCGGGCCCGGGCGCGAACGCGTCGAGGACCGTCGCCGCCTCCTGGTCGGTGATCTTGCCGAGCCGGCCAGACGCCACGATAAACAGCCGGTACTCGTCCCGGTTGTGCCCGGTGAGCAGGTCGACGTCGCGGGCCGCGCCGGACAGCAGCGCCCGCCACGGCGCGCGCGTCAGGACCGTGCCGTCGACCACCGGCGAGAACGGGGTGTCGGTCAGCCGGACCGGGCCCCACCGCGGGAACTGCTTCATCCGGGTCGTGACCGCCATCGACGCGCCCGCCAGGACCCCGGGATCGGCCGCCGCCAGCGCGTCGTAAGTGGCGGGCAGGCCGGCCTGCGCCGCGATCGCGCCCGTGATGTCCGCCGCCAGTTCGGGCGTGAAGAACGTGCCCGGCACGCTCTGCGCGATCGCCCGCCGGAACAGCCCGCGGGCATCTTCCATCGCGAGCAGCGCGGCGACCGCACCCGCCCCCGCCGACTCGCCGAACACCGTCACGCTGGCCGGGTCACCGCCGAACCCCGCCGCGTTCTCCCGCACCCAGCGCAGCACGGCCACGAGGTCGAGCAGGCCCCGGTTGGCCGGCGCCCCCGGGATCTCGGCGAAGCCCTCCACGCCGAGCCGGTAGTTGCACGTCACCAGGACCGTGCCGGACATCGCGAACTTGTGGCCGTCGTAGACAGCTTCGGCGGACGAGCCGAACAGGTACGCGCCGCCATGGATCCAGACCAGCACGGGCAGCCCGCTGGTCGTGATGTCGGGCGTCCAGACGTTGACCGTCAGCCAGTCCTCCGCGCGGCCGGCGTCGATGTGGCCGCCCGCGGACGGCGCTCTGCCAGGACCGGCGGGCTGGGGCGCGGGCGGCCCGAACGCGCGCGCGTCCAGGACGCCGTCCCAGGGCGACGGGGATTCCGGCGCCTGGAAGCGCAGCGCGCTCAGCGGGGGTTTCGCGAACGGGATCCCGCGGAACACGAGGACTCCGTTCTCGCGGCAGCCCCGGATCCGGCCAGTGCTGATTACAACCTCGGGATCGGAGCCGGCCATCAAGACCTCCCGCTACATCGATGGAGCGCGCAGGCGCTGCGATTTATAACCTCATTTAAACAGGACCGAGGACGACCGCAAGCCGAAGGAAATCCGTCATGAAAGCACCGCGCGACTTTGCCGACCTGCCGTTTGCCCGCGAACTAGTCGCCGGTCCCGAAGATCTGGAGATGGACGGGGACTACGACCGGGTCATCTTCGGCGGCGCCAGTCCCGACGGAACTATCTTTACCGACGCTTCGGCGGGCGGCGCGCGTTTCCTGGAGGTGGCGTTCACCGGCGTGACGTTCGAGGGCGGCTGGCTGCGGCGCGCGCGGTTCTCGGAGGTGTGGTTCGGGCAGACGCGCTTCGTCGGCCTCGACGCGGCCGAGGCGTCACTCACCGACGCGTGGCTGCACGGCTGCGTGCTGGCCGGGGTGCAGGCGTTCAGCCAGTTGATGCGGCGGGTCACGTTCCGCGGCTGCAAGCTGGATTCGGTGAACTTTCGCGAGTCCACGCTGACAGACGTGACGTTCGAGGACTGCGTGATCCGGGAGACGGATTTCGCCGGCGCGAAGCTGAAGCGAGTGCGATTCCCCGGCAGCCACCTGGCGGGCGTCGAATTCGCCAACGTGAGCTGCGACGACGTCGACCTCCGGGGGGCGGCACTCGGCGGCGAGGACGCCGCCGGGGCGGCGGCGCCCGGCATCCGCTCCGGCTACGACTCCCTGCGCGGCGCCCGCATCGACAGCCTCCAGCTAATGTCGATCGCTCCCCTGCTGGCGCACCACCTGGGCATCGCGGTCGAAGAGGCCTAAGCGTAGAGCTCTCTTTACAGGGTGGCCACCGCGCGGGCGAACGCGCTGGCCCGGTCCTGGTAGTTCTTGAAGCGGCCGAAGCTCGGCGCGGCCGGCGACAGCAGCACGATCCCGTCCGGGCGGGCCCACTCGAACCCCGCCGCGACCGCGGCGTCCAGGTCCGGGCAGTCGGTCACGGCCACCCCGGGCGCGGTGGCGGCGAACGCCGCGCTGATCCGCGGCCCGCTGTCGGGCAGCGTGAGGACGAACACCGGCGACCGCCGGGCGCCCACGCCGACGGCCAGTTCGTCGTAGTCGATGCCCCGGTCCTGGCCCCCCACGATCAGCGCCACCCGCCGGCCGGGGAACGCGTCGAGGGCGGCGAGCGTGGGCAGCACGTTGGTGGACAGGCTGTCGTCGACGAAGCTGACCCCGTTCACCGTCCCGATCGTCGCGAGCCTGCTCGGCAGGCCGACGTACCCGGCGGCGGCGGCGCGCAGCGCGTCGTCATCGTCCGCGCCCGCGACGCCGAGCGCCCGGAGCACGCCGCGGGCGATCAGCGCGTTGCGCCGGTTGTGCCTGCCGGGCAGCCCGAGCGGCGCCATCCAGGTCGCGCCCGGCTCGTCGTTCTCGCTGACCCACTCGATCTCCGGGGCGAGCAGCGCCGCCCGCGCCCTGAGCTCGCCGCTGTCCCCGTTGGCCACGGTGAGCCGGGCCCCCGGCTGCGAGCAGGCCGACAGCTTGTCGCGGTAGTACAGCTCGAGACCGCCGTGCCACGGCAGATGGTCGGGGTGCAGCGACGTCACGGCGGTGACGGGCGGGGTCGACGCCAGGTCGGCGGCCTGGTAACTCGACACCTCGATCACCCAGTAGTCGTAGCTGTCCGCGGCGGTGTCCGGGTCATACGGGACGGCCCCGATGTTGCCGCCGACCATCGCCCGGTGGCCGAGCCCGGTCAGCAGGTGGCCGATGACCGAGGACGTGGTGCTCTTGCCCTTCGTGCCCGTGACGACCACCACCCGGTCCCGGTCGGCCTCCTGCAGCCAGAGGCCGAGGCCGCCCGCGAGCACGACACCGGCCGCCCGCAACTGGTCCGCCTCCGGCCGGTACCGGCTGATCCCGGGGGTCTTGATCACGACGTCGCACTTGAGCAGCGTGTCGAGTCCGCCGTCGCCCGTGGCCAGGATCTCCGCGCTCCCGGCGGGCGGGTTGTCGTCGACGAGCACCGGCTCGACGCCCAGCGAGCGCAGCTTGCGCAGGTTCGCGTTGCCCTCGCGGCCCAGTCCCCAGATCCCGGCCCGCGCGCCGCGCAGGTCCGTCCAGGACAGCCGCGGCCTGGTCACGCGTAGGCCGCCGGAATGAAGTGGGCGCCGACCGGCCGGCGCATGGCCTCGATCTCGGCCGGGGAAGGAACATCGGGCCGTCCGGCCACCTCGGCCGCGAGTTGTGCGAGGAGCGGGGAGTCGGCACGGTCCGTTCTGGATGATGCGAGCAGGACCGCGGCGCGGCACTCGTTCACCTCACCCACGCACTCGAACGGCTTCGTGCCCGCGCCAAGCAGCGTGCGGAACTTGGCGGCGAGCGCGGGGTCGGTGAGCGGTTCGGGGCCGCCGCCGTCGGCGGCGAACACCGCGGCGAGCGCCCGCGGCGACAGGTACGGGGCCAGGATCAGGTCGATGAAGCAGCACTTGTCACACTGGCCGCACCAGTGGTCGAGACGGCGCTGCGTGTCGATGTGGAACGCGCGGTTGCAGCTGCGAAACGTCGAGTGGTACTGCGTGAGCGCCGCGAACTTGTCCGCGATCCATAGCTCGGTCCGGTCGCGGAGGGCGGAGAAGTACTCAGGCAGCCCGCTGGCGCCGGCGGCCAGGACATCGCGGAACGCGCTCTCGAACGCGGCGCCCTTGGACCACTGGTGGTTGACCGGCTGGCCATCGCGCTCGATCGTCGGCACGGACGCCGACCACTCGTTGGACATCACGACGGCGTCGCGGCCGTCGAGGACGGCGGCGAGCACCGCGATCGCGGACAGGATCCCGGTCACGGGGACATGGCCGTTCAGGAAGCCGAGTTCGGCGGACCGCAGCAGCTGCGGGTCGATCTCGCGGCCGGCCCGGATGACCGGCAGCCCGGTGACCGCGGCGGGCTTCTCGATCGCGTCGAACCGGTCGCCCGGCCGGCTGACCACGAACAGCGCGACGTCGGCCTTGGCGCGGATCATCTCCAAGCTGACGATCGAGTCGATCCCGCCGCCGAACGGCACGAGGGCGCGCCGGGTGGTGCCGGCCGGGGCCGCGGGGGCGGCGGGCTCGGGGGCGGCGGGCTCGGGGGCCCGCGGCCCGGTGATGCGCAGGCCGGACAGGTCCAGGTTGTTGCGGTACGCGAACTCGCCGAGGCCTTCGAGGTAGAACGTGCGCAGGAAGGCACGCTCGGCGTCGGTCACGGCGGTCTCGCCCAGCTCGATCACCGGCGGCGCGGCGGTCTTGTAGTACGAGACGCCCGCCAGCAGGAACACCAGCCGGGCGGCCGCCCGCGCGGCCGGCGAATGCCATGACGGACCGGGCGCCAGCGTGACCCGTTCGGTGAAACGGCGTCCGTCGACGGAATACTCGCAGGTCAGCAGCCCGCGATCGGCATCGATGGCAAATGACTCGTACCGGAACACGCCGCCGAGTCTATCGGCTCACCGCATGGCCTTCGGCAGCGTCTCCGGCGGCGTGCTCGGCGGCGCGGAGGGCGCGCAGGATGTTGCCGCCGGCCAGCGCCTCGCAGTCGGCCTCCGACCAGCCGCGGCGGAGCAGTTCGGTGAACAGGGCCGGGTAGCCCGACACGTCCGCCAGGCCGTCGGGCATGCTCGGCGAGCCGTCGTAGTCGCCGCCGATGCCGATGTGGCCGATGCCCGCGACCTCCCTGACGTGGTCGATGTGGTCCGCGACCTGGCCGATGGTGGCGACCGGCTCCGGGCGGCCCCGCACGTAGTCCGGGCGGACGACCGTGAACACGTCGTGCAGGTTGTTCGGGTCCAGGCCGCGGCGGGCAGCCTCGGCCCGCAGGCCGTTGTACCAGTCCGTGCACTCCTGGGAGACGAAGACCGGCACGAACGTCACCATGCAGACCCCGCCGTTGGCCGTCAGGCGGGCGAGCACGTCGTCGGGCACGTTGCGCGGGTGGTCGCAGACCGCGCGGGCCGACGAGTGGCTGAAGATCACCGGCGCCTGGGCGACGTCCAGCGTGTCGTGCATCGTGGACGGCGCGACGTGCGACAAGTCGACGAGCATGCCGATCCGCTGCATCTCGCGCACTACCTCGCGGCCGAAGTCGCTCAGGCCGCCGGCGTCCGGCTCGTCGGTCGCGGAGTCCGCCCAGCCGGTGTTCTGGTTGTGGGTAAGCGTCATGTACCGGACGCCGAGCGCGTACAGGCACCGCAGCACGCCGAGCGAGCCGCCGATGGAGTGACCCCCTTCGGCGCCGAGGAGCGAGGCGATCTTGCCGGCGGCGAACGCCTTCGCCACGTCGTTCGCGGTCAGCGCGAGCGAGAACCGGTCCGGGTAGGCGCGGATCAGCTGGCGCGCGACGTCGATCTGCTCGAGGACCGCCGTGACCGCCTCGTCCTGGCCGAGGGTGCCGGGCACGTAGACCGACCAGAACTGACCGCCGACCCCGCCCTGGACGAGGCGCGGTATGTCGGTGTGCGTGCCCGGCAGCCGCTTGGTGAGGCCGGCCCGCACCGGG
>DASZKN010000234.1:0-3042 GCA_035552855.1 Trebonia sp.
CGACGGCGACTCGATCCTCGTGACCGCCGACGGCGAACCGGTGGCCCGCGGGCCCCAGTTCGAGGAAGCGCTGATCGTCGCCGACCTGGAACTGCCCGCGGCGGGGGACGTCCCGGCCGAGACCCCGGTAGACGCGGGCGACGGGACCACGATCACGATCGAGCGGATCACGCTGCCGAGCGCCGGCCAGCCCGCGGCGGCTGAGGCGGAAGCGGCGGCTGAGGCGGAAGCGGCCGCTGAGGCGGAAGTGGCCCCTGAGGCGGAAGTAGCGGAAGCGGCGGAAGCGGCCGGGGGCAGGGCGCGGCAGGGGGGGCCGTTCTGGCCGCGGCTCGACGATCCGGCCGAGGTGTACACGGCGCT
The DNA here is from genome assembly GCA_035552855.1 of Trebonia sp. Lineage (GTDB taxonomy): Bacteria > Actinomycetota > Actinomycetes > Streptosporangiales > Streptosporangiaceae > Trebonia. The sequence continues at coordinate 361 of DASZKN010000234.1, forward strand.
CGTCACCGGCACGCGCGACTACGCCCGCAAGAACGGCTTCAAGTCGGCCATTTTGGCGCTGTCCGGCGGCATCGACTCGGCGCTCGCGGCCACGATCGCCGCCGACGCGATCGGCCCTGGGAACGTGCACGTGGTGCTGATGCCGAGCCGGTGGTCAAGCGAGCATTCGGTGACGGACGCGGAGGACCTGGTCTTGCGGCAAGGGCTGCATGCCAGGACCGTGCCGATCCAGGTGATCGTCGACGCGTTCATGAAGGAGCTCGGCGACTTTCCCGAGGCCGGCCTGCCCGCCGAGAACCTGCAGTCCCGCGTCCGCGGTGTCATCAACATGGCGCTGTCCAACGCCGGCGGGCACTTGGTGCTCACCACCGGCAACAAGAGCGAGCTGGCCACCGGCTACTCGACCCTCTACGGCGACTCCGCGGGCGGCTTCGCCCCGATCAAGGACGTCCCCAAGACGATGGTCTGGGAGCTGTCCCGGTGGCGTAACCGGCAGGCGGAGCAGGCAGGCCGGACGCCCCCGATCCCGCCCAGCTCGATCGAGAAGCCGCCGAGCGCCGAGCTCGCGCCGGGCCAGCTCGACACCGACTCCCTGCCGCCGTACGAGGTGCTCGACAAGCTGCTCGACGACTACGTGGAGCGGGACATGGGCTCGGCCCAGCTGATCGCGGCCGGCCACGACCCGGCGCTCGTCGAACGGGTGATCCGGCTCGTCGACCTCGCCGAGTACAAGCGCCGCCAGTACCCGCCGGGGCCGAAGATCAGCATCAAGAACTTCGGCCGCGACCGCAGGCTGCCGATCACGAACCGCTGGCGGGAGAAGCTGGACTCCTGAGCCGCGGGGGGCGGGAGATCTCGCGGGGGCGAGCGCCAGCAGGTCAGGACAGGGCGAACAGGTAGGACTCCCCCGGCCCCAGCGCGACGAACAGGCCGGGGCCGGCACCGGGCCGGGCGATTTCAGCTGAAGAGCAGCACCGCGTACGCCGCCAGCCAGTGCTCGACCATGTAGTCGTCACCGGTGACGTACGCGAGGGACGCCTCGGCGTGCACCCGGGACGCTTCGCGGCAGACAGCCACCCTGGCATCGTTAGGGAGCAGGGATTCGGCAAGACGCCGCCAGCACCAGGCACGGCTCAGATTGAGACCGCGCAGGTGGGCGATGTACCCGTCGGACGAGTCGGCGACCGTGGCGGGCGTGAACAGTGCCGCCGGCGCGCCGGAGGCGATTCCCGGCAGGAACCTCGTCAGCCACTCCGCGAACGCCGTGCGCGGCAGCAGGCGCGCCATCAGTTCGGCCTCGCACAGCGCCGCGGACAGGAAGTCCTGGCCGGACGGCTCGTACGCCCCCGGGTAGTCGGCATCGTCGCCGAACCAGCGGTGCGCGGCGGCGCGCAGCGCCTGGCTGAGCTCACCGTCCGGCCGCCGGCCCGCGTAGGGCAGCGCCTTTGATATCCCGAACGCACCATTGGTATGCACGCCAGTACGCATCGGGTATGTGGCCTTGGGCAGCCATGCGAGGAAATTGCCCGCGAGCACGTCCGCGAGCGGCGCGAGACTGGCCGACCAGCGCCGCGCGTCGGCATCGTCCCAGGTCTCCAGCTCATGGGCGAGGGCGAGGGCCCAGCCCCAGCCGTAGGGACGTTCCATCGCGGCGCCGCCGGGGGTGGCCATGAAGTCCGCCTCGGCCCGCAGGCCGTCCGCGGTGAGCCGCGCGTCGAGCACCCGCCGGATCTGGTTTCCGGGGACGTCGTCCGGCGCCACTTTGAGCAGCCGGACGAGCAGCCAGAACATCTCGACGCACGAGTGCCAGTCGAAGCTGCCGTAGAAGACCGGGTTGCGTTCCCTGGGCCGGGCCGGGAAGTCGCCGGGCGCGGTCATCGTGACGACGATCAGCGAGGGGAACTCGCGGGCGATGTTGCCGAGCGCGGCCCGCGCGTACCCGGCCAGTTCCGGCCGGAGCCGGTCCAGCCACCCGGCGGCGAGATCTTCGCCGCTGGCGGCGTGGTTGCTGGCTTCGTGGCTGCTGGCTACGTGGCTGCCGGCGGCGTCTTCGCTCACCCGGCCGCGATTCCTTGCAGGATCTCGTCCACGACCAGGGTCGCGAAGCCCGGCTCGGCCGGCGCCGAGTCGTGCTTTTCGCGCGCCAGCACGGCTCCGGTCAGCGTGAGCATCGCGACCTCGACGTCGATGCCGGCCCTGAGCTCGCCGGACTCGACGCCGCGGCGGAGCACCTGGCGGATCGACTCGCGGCGCGGCTCGACGACCTCCTGCTTGTACCGGGCGACGAGCCGCGGGTAGCGCTCCCCGGCGCCGTGCAGCAGCGAGAACTGCCGTGCGTAACTGGGGTTGTCCGCGTCCTTCGCCATCACGTCGAGCATCGCGATCAGGTCCGCGCGGACCGACACGCCCGCGGGCTCGGGGAGGGGCGACTTGAGCGCCGCGAACGCGGCGATCAGCAGGTCCTCCTTGCCCGACCAGCGCCGGTAGAGGGTCGCCTTGCCGACACCCGCCCGCGCCGCGACGTCCTCGCAGGTCACGCAGTCCACGCCGCACTCAGCGACGGCTTCGAGCGCGGCGTCGAGGATCGCCTGCTCGGCCTGTTCGCGGCGCGGCCGCCCGGGACGCCGCACCGCGTCCCGGGCCTCCACTTCAGTAGCCACTGTTACCTCTCCGACAGCTCCG
>DASZKN010000235.1:0-7706 GCA_035552855.1 Trebonia sp.
GGGACGCCGGCAGCGGGCGAGCGGGCGGCGCGCGGCGTACGACGCGGTCCGGATTTTCATCCCGCCGGGGCGGACGCTGTCGCGGCTGGCGGAAAGCGTCGGGAGCCTGCTTTCCAGCGGGCCGCCGCAGGCGACAGGCGGCAGGCACCAGGCGATCTCCGAGGCCGGAGACGAGGAAGACGAGCAGTTCGTCGACACGCAGTCGGTGGTGCGCCGGATCATCGGCAACCCCGGCGTGCAGTTGTTCGTGGCGCTGCTCGCCGTCGCGCTCATCGCGGAGCGCCGGCTGCTCGGCACCGGCCCGCTCGACGGCGGCGCGCTGGTCCCGGCCTGGGGCTCCTCGTCGCAGCTGTGGTCGGAGTACATAGCGGGCTTCCACTCCGTCGGGCTTGGCTCGGCGGCGAGCACGCCGCCTTACGTGGCGGTCGTCGCGGCGCTGGCGACCGTGCTCGACGGCCAGTCCTGGCTCGCCGTCTCCGTGCTGCTGCTCGGATGCGTGCCGCTGGCCGGGCTGACCGCCTACCTCGCCACGCGCCGGCTGGTCACCTCCATGGTCGCCAGGGTGCTGCTGGCGGCCTCGTACGCCCTGCTGCCGGTCGCCATGGGCGCTGTCGCCGCGGGGCATCTGGGCACCGCGTTCGCGTTCGTCATGCTGCCGCTGATCGGGATCAGCGCCGGCCGCATGCTCACCGGTCCGCCGCGGCTGGCGGGGCGCGCGGCCTGGGCGACCGCCCTGCTTGTCTCCCTCGCCGCCGCGTTCGCGCCCGTGATCTGGGTGCTCGCGGCCGCGCTGATGGTCGTCGCCGTGGCGGCACGCCGCTGGCTGTGGCCGGTGACGCTGGTCAACGCCGCGATCGTCGTGGTAATGCCGTTCGCGGCGCTCTTCCCGTGGTCGCTGCACTTGCTGAGCGCTCCTTCGGCGTTTCTCGCCGAGGCGGGCGTGGGCGCGGGCGGGCTCACGGCGGCGGGCGGCCTGCCCGCGTCGTCGCTGCTGATGCTGAGCCCGGGCGGCCCTGGCCTGCCGCCAGTCTGGGCGACGGCTGGAATCGCGCTCGCCGTCGTCGCCGCGCTGCTGCCGCACCGGCGCGGCGTGCTCGTGGCCACTGGCTGGGCCATCGCCGTGGCCGGATACATCCTCGCAATCGTGACGAGCCGGACGGCGCCGCCGCTCGCCGGAGGCGGGCACGGAACCGTCGGCTGGCCAGGCGCGGCCCTCGCCGTGGCGGCCGTCGGCTTGCTGATCGCCGCCGCGCCCGCCGCCGACTGGCTGGCGGGGCGGTCCCGGGCGGCGGACGGCGAGAGCAGGGCGGTCGGCGAGAGCAGAGCGGCCGGCGGGAGCACGCTCGCTGGCAAAGTCGTCCTCGCGGCCGCGGCGACCGCTCCGGTGCTGGCCGCGGTGTTCTGGGTCGCGGGCGGTGTCCGCGGACCGGTCAGCAACGCGGGCCAGCCCCTGCTGCCGGCGTTCGTCGCCGCCTCGTCCAACGGGACGGATCAGTACCGGACGCTGGTCTTGCGGCCGTCCGCGGCCGGCGCGCTGACCTACACCGTCCTCCGCCAGCGCGACCCCATCCTCGGCGAGCCCGAACTGACCGGCTACGCTCCGGCCGAAAAGGCGCTGAGCCGCCAGGTGGCCGCCCTGGGCGCGCCGGACGGCGCGGACGCGGGGGACCCGGGGTCGCTGCTCGGGACCTTCGGGATCCGCTGGGTGATGCTGCCAGGACCGGTGGACCCGACGCTCGCCGAGCGGCTCAACGCCTCGGTTGGCCTAGTCCCGGTGAGCAGCGCCCCTTCCTATGATCTGTGGCAGGTGGCCGGCGCGGTCGGCCGGGTCCGCGTGATCGCGCCTGACGGGACCGTGTCGGTCCTCGCCTCCCAGCCGGAGGGCGTAAGCGGCGTGCCCGTGCCGGCGTCCGGCGGAATCCTCGAGCTCGCGGAGCCCTACGGCGGCTGGACCGCCACCGTCAACGGCACGGTGCTCAAGCCGGTGGCGAAGCCGGTCGACGGCTGGGCGCAGGGGTTCGTGCTCCCGGCTGGGCGGGGCACGCTCACGATCACCCGGGACGACACCGCGCGGGAGCTCAGCCTGGTGCTCGAACTCGTCGTGCTGCTCGCGGTCTGCGTCCTCGCCCTGCCCGGCAAGCGTGCCGATCCAGCCGACGACGTCGAGGCGCTCGCCGCCGTCCGGGCCGCCCAGCAGACGCGACGAGTGGCGCGGGCCGAGAAGGCGCGCGAGGTCAGGCGCGCGGCCGCTTCCCGCGTCGCGCGCCGTGCCGCGCCCGCCGTGCCTGGTAACCAGGCCGCCTCGGATGCGCCAGACGATCCGGTCAGCCCGTCGCCGGTGACGCGGGCGAGGCGCGCTCGGCGGCCCGGGCGGCACGGCCTGTCCGAGGCGCCCCAGGCGCCCGAGGTCGCACAGCCGCTCGCGGAGGTGCCTGGCGCGCTGCTCACCGATGTGGTCACCGATGCGGATGAGCCGCCCGTGTCCTCGCCGGTCCCGCCGTGGGAAACCACGATGCCGCCTGCCGGGGAGACGTCAGCGACCGGCGGCTTCCCGGCCGACACGGACGGCTTCCCCGCGGCTTCCGGTGACTTCCCGGCGGCCACCGGCGGCTTCCCCGCGGCCACCGGCGGCTTCCCCGCGGCCACCGGCGGCTTCCCCGCGGCGCCAGATGAGCAGCCGCCGTCGCGGTCTGATCGGCCGGAACGGCACTCGCACCGCGCCGGGCGGCACGGCAAGCCCGCCAAGCCCGCCAAGGCCGCCAAGCCCGCCAAGCCCGCCAAGCAAGCGAAGCCGGGACGCAGGCGCCGCGGGAGCGGGGATTCATGACGCGCCGTTACGCGCTGTTCGGCGCGGTCGTGCTGGTGCTCGCCGTCGTCTACGCGATCGCGTGGGGCAGCAAGCCAGGCGGCAGCCAGCCGGCCGCCGCCGGGCCGGGCGCCGCGCAGGCCGTAACCGTGACGTCGGTGACCAGATCGTGCCCGCCGCCCGCGCCGGGCACCGGCCAGGCGAGCATCGCGGTGGCCTCCGTGCCGTCCAGCGTCAAGTCCGCGGCCGGCCGGCCGGCGAGCGGGAACGCTGCCCTGAGCGCGGTCCCGTCCGGGACCGGGAAGACCACCACGGCCGGCGGCAAAACCGCCAGCACCACGGTCACCACCCCCGGCGCGCTCACCACGGCCCCGGCCCCGGACGCGGCCAGGCTCGGCGGCACCCAAATCGACGCCACCGGCCGGCTGGCGGCGGGCTTCGAGGCCGAACAGTCCGCCGCCAACGGCACGGGCACGGTCACCTGCACCCATCCGGGCGCGGACATGTGGTTCGTCGGCACCGGCCAGGAGGCGGGCGCGCCGAACATCTGGCTGTACCTGAGCAATACCGGTGTCATGCCCGCCAGCGTCGACGTGACGCTACTGACGGACGCCGGCGTGCAGAACGGCCTCGCGAACGGCATCACCGTGCCACCGCACCAGTACGTCAGCGTGAACCTCGCGCAGTACGTCAAGGGCAGCTCCGCGCTCGCCGTGCGCGTCCAGACCAGCTCGGGTCAGGTGGCCGCTAACGTCTGGGAGAGCGGGTCAGGCGGGGGCGCGTGGCTGCCGCTGGCCGCGTCCGCGGGTACGCGGCTGGTGATCCCCGGCCTGACGGCGGCGGGCAGCGCGGCGAAGCTGTTCGTGGCCGTTCCCGGCCCCACCGATGCTCAGCTGCGGATCACCGCGCTGACCGCGCAGGGCAAGTTCCAGCCGTTCGGCCGGGTGGCGCTGGACGCGCCGTCCGCCGCCGCGTCGTCGTTCCCGATGAGCTCGTTCGGCGCCTCGGCGGCGGCGCTCATCATCACCTCCAGTGTCCCCGTCACCGCCGGCGTGCTCGTGCCCGGCCACGGCATCGGCGGCTTCACGGCGGCCGCCGCCCCCGTCAGCGAGCACGGGCTCGTGGCGGGCAACCCGGCCGGCGGCGGCCTTACGACCGGGCTGGTCCTATCCGCGCCCGCCGCGGCCGTGCGGGTCTCCGTCACGGTGCTGCCCTCGGCCAACGCCAAACGCGCCCTTGCGACTCCGCCGCCCCGAGTCCTCACTGTGGAGGCCGGCCACACGCTCGCGGATGTGGTCAGGCCGCCCAAGGGCGACAACGCGCCGTTCGCGATCGCGGTGACGCCGCAACCCGGCTCCGGCCCGCTCTACGCGGCGCGGGTGGTGACCTCAGGGGGCAGCGTGTCCGGCTCGCTGCAGTCCGTGCTCCCGGTGCCGAGCGCGCTCACGACTATCGCGCTCCCGCCCGCGAGCGACACGTACGCGGCGGTTCGCCCGTAGCGCCACGCCAGCCCCGGCGGAGACGGCCGGCGGCGGGGACGTCAATCGAAGCCGCCGTCGCGGTAGCCGGGGTCGATTGATTCCGGGTCGAGGCCGAGCACCTGGGCGAACTGCTCGACGACAACGTCGAAGATGAGGTCGCTCAGCTCGTCGTCGTCATCTGCCCGTGCCATCAGCGGGCGCCGGTACATCACGATCCGGGTCGCCGTCGCCGGGTGCAGCGGATCGCGCGCGTCCCGCGATCCCGGGACAACCCGGGCCAGCGGCAGCGGCTCGCGGGTGTCGTCGGACCCGTCGTCGGCGAGTTCGTCAGCGTCCGGCACCTCCTGGACGGCGAACTCCACGCCGGCGAGTTCGTTGCCCCAGCGCGGCTCGAGCCGCGCCACGGCGTCGAGGACCATGTCGTCGAACTGCTGCGACCTGGTGCGGTACAGCGGCACCCCGGGCGGCACCAGACGGCCCCGCAGACCGCGTCCGCGCCGGTCACGCCGCCGGACATTACGGCCGCGAACTGGGCCGTTCTCACCGCTGTACACAGTCACCGAGCGTATCGCCGGCGCGGTCCTCGCGGGTACCGGCAGGCCGGACAAAGCGACACGATCGTGAAGGGCGGCGCGGTGATGGCATATCCGGCCGCGGATAGGTACCGTCAGCCGTTGTGAGCGACGATTCAGCGCCATCGGCCCGGGGGACGAAGCCGGCGGCGCGGCATGCGAATGTCGCTCACATGAGCTGGGCTACGCCATGTGGCAACGGGGACAGCGCTGCTATCGTGACGATTGACGATCTGGTGAGCGAGGTGGGCTGGTGAATTCCCGTTGTTGCTCACGTACCGCGTGCAAGCAGCCTCCCGTCTATACGCTCACGTACGTGTACCGCGACTCCACGGCCGTGCTAGGGCCGTTGGCCACGTATGTCGAGCCGCACTGTTACGACCTGTGTGAAAAGCACGCCGCGCGGCTCGTGGTGCCGCGCGGCTGGGACGTGGTCCGGCTGCCGCCGGACCCGGCCCAGGAGCGCGCCGACGACCTGGAGGCACTGGCGAACGTCGTACGGGAAGCGGGCCGCGCCGCTCCGGCGCCCGGGCCGCGCCCGGGTCCGGGTCAGCCGCGCCAGGGTTCCCGGCAGGGCGGCGCGGCCGGGCCGCGGCCGGCGCCGGCCCGGCAGGCACCGGCCGAGCCGGTCGGCCAGGGCGTCGAGGTGGGCCGCCGGGGCCACCTGCGCGTGGTCCGCTCCGTCCAGTCCGAGTCCTGAGCTAGTCCGGCCGGTCCGGGCGTATTCCGGGCGCGGCGACAGCAGGGTTCCGTGACCGATAAGTTGGTGTCGGGAAAGCCTTAGCGGACGGGATCAGGAAGCGGAGCCCGAAGTGAGCGATCTGGACAAGATCTTCAAGGCATATGACATCAGAGGTGTCGTGCCTGACGAGCTGGACGAGAGCGTCGCCGAAGCGGTCGGTGCCGCGTTCGTGAAGCTGACCGGTACCACGCAGCTAGTGACGCTGCACGACATGCGGACCTCCAGCGAGCCGCTCGCGAACGCGATAGCCCGGGGCGCCGCGAGCCAGGGCGCGAACGTCATCCAGGGCGGCCTCGGCTCGACCGACATGGTCTACTACGCGTCCGGGTTCCTCGACATGCCGGGCGCGATGATCACCGCCAGCCACAACCCGGCCAAGTACAACGGGATCAAGCTCTGCAAGGCGGGCGCCAAGCCGGTGGGCATCGAGACCGGCCTCGCCGAGATCAAGCAGTATGTGATCGACGGTGTGCCCGCGAGCGGCAAACCGCGCGGGACGATCACCGGCAAGGACCTGCTTCCCGGTTATGCCGAGTACCTCAAGAAGCTCGTCGACATCTCCGGCATCCGTCCGCTGAAGGTCGTCGTCGACGCCGGCAACGGCATGGCCGGCCACACGGTGCCGACGGTCTTCGAAGGACTGCCGGCCGAGCTGGTGCCGATGTACTTCGAGCTCGACGGCACGTTCCCCAACCATGAGGCGAACCCCATCGACCCGGAGAATCTCCGCGACCTCCAGACCGCCGTCAAGGAGCATAAGGCCGACATCGGCCTCGCCTTCGACGGCGACGCCGACCGGTGCTTCGTGGTGGACGAGCGCGGCGAGATCGTCAGCCCGAGCGTGCTGACCGCGCTGATCGCCAGTCGCGAGCTCGCGCGCGAGCCGGGCGCGACCATCATCCACAACCTGATCACGTCCCGCGCCGTGCCGGAGATCATCACCGAGAACGGCGGCACGCCCGTGCGCACCCGCGTCGGTCACTCGTTCATCAAGGCGAAGATGGCCGAGACGAACGCGATCTTCGGCGGCGAGCACTCCGGGCACTTCTACTTCCGCGACTTCTGGTTCGCCGACTCGGGCATGCTGGCGGCGCTGCACACGCTCGCCGCGCTCGGCCACGGCAGCCAGCCGCTGTCGGCGCTGCTCTCGGAGTTCTCCCGGTACGTGGCGAGCGGCGAGATCAACAGCGAGGTGGCCGACCAGGCCGCGGTGACCGCCAAGGTCAAGGCCAGCTACGCCGAGCGGCCAGGGGTGACCGTCGACGAGCTCGACGGTCTCACCGTCGGGGGTGACACGTGGTGGTTCAACCTCCGCCCGTCCAACACCGAGCCCCTGCTCCGGCTGAACGTGGAGGCCGCGACCGAGGCCGAGATGGCCGCGCTCCGCGACGAGGTGCTTGGACTGGTCAGGGGCACCACGGGACGTTCGGAGTAGCGCATGGAAATCGACGACTGGCTGCTGGAAATCCTCGTCTGCCCGAAGTGCCGTGCGGCGCTGCGCGCGGATGACGCGGCGAGCGAGCTTGTGTGCACCGGTTGCGGGCTGGCGTATCCCGTGCGGGACAACATCCCGGTGCTGCTGGTGGACGAGGCACGGCAAACCGGGTGAGCTCGCCACGATGAATGGGCCACATGGCGAAGCGCTTGCCGCGCTTCGGCTCGACGATCCGGAACTGGTCGAAGTAGGCGACCCCGGCGGGCTGCTGCGGCAGATCGCCTCCTCCGCGGCGCAGGTCCGGGCCTCGCTGCGCGCGTGCGAGGAGGCCACGATCGCGGTGTCCCGGCCGCGGGCCGTAGTCGTGGCGGGAGCGGGTGCGTCGGCGTTCGCCGGGGACGTGCTCGCCGCTGTCTGCGGGCCGCAAGCGCCCGTTCAGGTGGCCGTCGTGCGCGGGCACCAGCTGCCGGGCTGGGTGGGGGCGGCGGACCTGGTGCTGCCGGTGTCCGCGTCCGGATCGCGGCAAGAGACGCTGGCGCTCGCGGGCGAGGCGGTGCGACGCGGCTGCGAGATCGTGGGCGTGGGTCCCGCGCGGTCCCCGCTCGCCGACGTGGCCGCTCAGGCACGGGGATCCTTCGTGCCGGTCGCGGGCGGCCCCGGTCGCGCGCTG
>DASZKN010000236.1:0-2740 GCA_035552855.1 Trebonia sp.
CGGACAGCGCGGAAGGCGGGCGCGGCCTGCTCGTCGTCGACGCGCTCTGCGAGACGTGGGGCGCCGACAGGGTTCCAGGCTGGCCCGGCAAGGTCGTCCGCGCGGTGCTCGCCATCCCGGAGGAACCTCATGAGAAACCAGGCATCCCATGACCCGCGGCCGCAAGCAGGAACTCTCGCCCAGCGCGTCGCCCGTGCACTTCTTCGGCAGCGAGGTCCGCCGGGCCCGCGAGGACGCGGGGCTGACGCAGGCCGGCCTCGCCACCCTGGTGCCGTGCGACCCGTCGACGGTGTCGCGCATCGAGGCGGGCGCGCTCGCCCCGGACCGGCGCTTCGCCGACACCTGCGACGAAACGTTCCCCGGACTGCGCGGCTGGTTCGGTCGCTTCTACGCCGGATTCCGCGACTGGAACAACCCCTTCGCCACGCCGTTCCGCCCGTTCGCCCAGTACGAGGCGGCCGCCACCGCGATCTACACGCTCGAGCACTCGCTCATTCCCGGCCTCCTGCAGACCGAGGAGTATGCCCGGATCGTCCTCGGCAGTCATCCGGGCGTCAGCGAGGGCGAGATCGAAGAGCGCGTAACGGCCCGGCTGGCCAGGCAAGCGGTGCTCGATCGTGAGGACGCGCCGATGGTCTGGACGGTGATCGACGAATCTGTCCTCAGCAAGTGCGTCGGCGGGCTCAAGACAATGCACGCCGCGCTCAGCCACGTTCTGGATCTCGCCAGCCGGCCGAACGTGGTCGTCCAGGTGCTCGCGGATGTGGGCGCGCACGTGGGCTTGCAGGGGTCTGTGCATATCGCCGAGACCGCCGACGCGGTCACGGCGGCGATCCTCTCCGATTTCTCCGACGGCCGGGTCGTTGAGGACCCGTCTACGGTGGCGGCCCTCATGATGCGCTTTCGCTGGCTGCAAGCCGACGCGCTACCCGCGGCGGCATCACGAAAGATGATCGAACAGATTACGGAGGAACAATGGAACCGCGAATCGTAACCCTATGGCGTAAGTCGACCTACTCCGGCACGTCCGGGGACAACTGCGTCGAGTCCCGCAGTGCCGGCGGCGCCGTCGAGGTGCGCGACACCAAGGACCGCGCGGCCGGGTCGGTCGCCTTCAGCCCCGCCGCCTGGCGGACGTTCACCAACGGCCTGAAGACGGCCTGAAGCCTGCGTCAGCAGGCTGACAACTTACCGGCACGCAAGCGACGGGCCGGCCACACCTGAGCGATATTCGCGCGGGCACGGCCGGCCCGCACGCTAGTGCCCGGTGGCGTGAGGTCCGTCAGCGGACCTGTCGTTAGCCGCGCGCGATAGGCGTGTGGATCTCCCAGATGTTGCCGTCCGGATCCTTGAGGTGGGCCGGGAGCTTAGCTCGGCGTACGCCGCGTCGACATCCGGGACCGGCGCGACCAGCACCCACTGCCGTGCCTTCCCGTCGTCCGGTAGACCCGATCCCCCCGCCCGTAGCTAAGACGTCCGGCAGGCGCGGCAATTCATCGGCGGCGCGGCAATCAGCCGTCGTAGTCGACCGTGACGGCATCCGACACCGGCCGGGCCTGGCAGGTAAGGATGTAGCCGGCGTCGACTTCCTCCGGCTCGAGCGCGTAGTTGCGGCGCATCCGTGTCTCCCCGGCCAGCACGCGGGCGCGGCAGGTGCCGCAGACGCCGCCCTTGCAGGCGAACGGCAAGTCGGGGCGGACGCGCTGCGCGGCGTCCAGGATCGCCGCGCCCGCCGGCGCGGTCAGCGTGGCCTTACGGCCGTCGAGGATCACGGTCACCTCTGCCCCCGCCAGGACGCCGGCACCGGCATCCGCATCCGAGTGCCGCACGACAGCGGGCGGCTCGTCCTCCACGTAGAACAGCTCACGGTGGATCCGCGCGCGCGGGACGCCGAGCTCGGTGAGCACCGCGACCGCGCCCTCGGTCATCGGCAGCGGCCCGCACAGCCACCAGCCCGCCACCTGTCCCGGATCGGTCACGGCCGGCACCAGCGCCCGCAGCTTGGCGGCGTCGAGCCGGCCGCTGAACAGCTCGACTTCCCGCGGTTCCCGCGACAGCACGTGGACGAGCTGCATGCGCGCCGGGTAGGCGTCCTTGAGGTCGGCGACCTCGTCCGCGAACATCACCGTGCCGGCCCGCCGGTTCCCGTAGAGCAGCGTCACCGTGGTGTCCGCGCGCGCGGCGAGCAGCGACGACGCGATCGACAGCACCGGCGTGATACCGCTGCCCGCCGCGATCAGCACGTGGGCGCCGGCACAGGCCGTCAGGTCCGGCGTGAACGAGCCGGACGGCGGCATGACCTCCACGACGTCTCCCGGCGCCGCCTCGCGCACCAGCCAGCCGGACACCGCTCCCCCGGCGACCTCCCGCACGCCGATGCGCAGCGGCGCTCCGGCGGGCGCGCAGATCGAGTACGACCGCCGCTCGTCGCCGTGGCCGTCCGGCCGCCGCACCGTCAGCGACTGCCCGGGCCGGAAGGCGAACTCCGCCGCCAGCTCCGCGGGGACGGCGAACGTGATCGCGGCCGCGTCAGGCGTGAGCCGGTCAACCCGCGCGACCGGCAGCCGCTGGAATCCGCGCGCCGCCACTAGATCTCCTTCACGTACTCGAACGGCTCACGGCAGTCCGCGCAGCGGTACAGCGCCTTGCACGCCGTCGATCCGAAGTCCGCCGTCCGCTCCGTCCGCCGCGAACCGCACCGCGGGCACGCCACGGCCGGCGCGGTCCGCGACCGCGGCAG
>DASZKN010000237.1:0-6329 GCA_035552855.1 Trebonia sp.
CGGCCCCGCCGGCGTGATCGAGGTGGATGTGCGTCACCACCACGGACGCGAGGTCGGACGGCCCGATCCCCAGGGCCGACAGCGCCGCGGCCACGATCGGCGCCGACGGCGCGGTCCCCGTCTCGACCAGGCACGGCCGGCTGCCGCGGATCAGGTAACCCGCGGTGATGCCCTGGTAGCCGGCCATCTTCGTGTCGATCTGGAAGACGTCGTTGCCGAGATCCGTGATGTCCGGGCCGTCGCTGTCAGCGGACTTCTTCTCACTCGTAGCAATGTCGTCGTGCATCAGACTATTGTCCCAGACAGAACAGGAAAGGGGAGAGCCCATGGACCTCACGCTTAATGAGTACTCCGCTGCCCCTGGCCGGACGGTCGTCGAAGTGAGCGGCGAGATCGACGTGTACACCGCGCCCAGGCTGCGGGAAGCGCTGATCAGCCTGGTCGACGCGGGGAGCTACCGGCTGATCATCGATATGGAAGGGGTCGAGTTCCTCGACTCCACTGGACTGGGCGTCCTGGTCGGGGGGCTGAAGCGGGTCCGCGCGCACGACGGCGGCATCGACCTCGTGTGCACGCAGGGCAAGATCCTGCGCATTTTCCGGATCACCGGGCTGAGCAAGGTCTTCCCGATCCACGACACGATCGCCGCGGCGCTCGGCGAGAACGCGACCGACACGCCCGCCGCCGAAAAGCCGGCCGTCTCCGAGGCCGCCGAGAAGCCCGCCTCCGGCGCAAACTAGAAGCCCGCCTCCGGCGCAAACTAACGGCCGTCGCCGTCACTCCTCGAACGTGCGGAACACCAGCCCCGTCCGCGGCTTCGGCCCGAACGACGTGGACTTGCGCGGCACGCACTCGCCCAGCGCGGCGATTTCCTGGACCGCCGTAATCGGCATCGGATTGCAGATGACCGCGGTGCCGGACGCGGCGCGCGCCATCCGCACGGCCTCTTCCGCGTCATGGGAGATCAGGACGTCCCGCACGTTGTCCTCGATGCCCCATACCTTCGCCAGCAGCACTTCTTGCAGCACGGCCGCGTCCAGCGACCGCCACTCGTCCGACACTTCCGACGGCATCGCCGACGTGAGCAGGCCCGCCGACGGCCGGTCGAGCAGCCGGAACCCGCCGTCCCCGGCGAGCAGGAACGCGTGCCCCTCCCGCCCCGCGTCCGCCAGCGCCGCCAGCGCCGCCCCGAAGTCCTCCCCGGCCGCCCGCACCCGGAACGCCTCCCCGGCGCGCCGCGCGGCCGTGTCCGCCGGCAGGTCCCGCAACACCCGGTGAATCGCGCCGAGCCGCGGCGGGTAGGCATCCGCGTCCACCAGGAAGGCGAGCCCGTAGTCCCAGGGTCCCGTCCCGTGCCCGGCGGCGCGCATCTGGTCACGCAACTGCCGGTACGCGGCGTACCGGTGGTGGCCGTCGGCGATCAGCGCCGGGCGCGTCGCCAGGTCGGCCGCGACCGCCGCCTGCACGGCGGGGTCGTCGACCCGCCACAGCCGGTGCGTCACCCCGTCCCGGGTGACGGTGGTCATCAGCGGCGGCTGCTCCGCGGCGACCCGGTTCACGAGCGCGGAAGCGGTCCCGGCGACACCCCCGTGCCCGCCGGAACCGTCCGCGCCGGCCCCGAAACCATCCGACCCGTCCGCGCCGGCCGGAAAACCATCCGACCCGCCGCGCCCATCCGAGCCGCCCCCGTTATAGACGAGAAAGATGGGCTCCAGGTTGGCTCGAGTCGCCCGCATAAGTTCGCGGCGCCCCGCGACCGGCCCGGGCATCACCCGTTCGTGCGGCAGAATGCCGGCCTCGGCGGGCGTCCCCACCCTGACCAGGGCAAGGAGACCGCGCTGGAGCCAGCCGGGCGCGTTCTGCTCATATATATAGAAAGAGGGGGCGGATTCCCGCACCAGGACGCCGGACCCGAGCCACTCGCGCAGCAGCCCGGCCGCCAGCGAGGCGCCGTCCGCACCGGGCGGGCCGCCGGTCTCCGGCCCCGGCAGGATGAGGCGGACGATGTTGTGCGGATCCGCCGCCAGCAGGTCGTCGAGGACGCCCGGGCCGATCACGTCGTACGGTGGAGAGGTGGTGTTCGCGATGGCGCTCACGCGACCCGCGACATACCGGACACCGCGAAACGGCTTCAGCTCGATGCCGTGCTCTTGGCCGGACGGAACGGACGGAAGGGTGTGCACACAATGTCAGAAGTACCGAACGGTAGCTGGGATTCCCGTTACGGGGAAAACTTCGCCGGCGATGAGGTACACGGCTGGTACACGCGAGGTCTCGAACTGCTCGGCAAGGGGAGCCCGGGCGCCGCGGCGCAGTTGCTCGCGCGCGCGGCGAACGCGGTGCCGCATGAGCGCAGCGTGCGAGAGGCGCTGGCGCGCGCCCAGTTCGACACCGGCCGGTACGCCGAGGCCGCCGACAACTTCCGTTACATCGTGGAGGCGAGCCCCAGCGACGACTACGCGCACTTCGGGCTGGGCCTGGCGCTCGCGCGGTCGGGAAACCACAAGGCCGCGGCCGAGTACCTCGCGCTGGCGGCCGCCATGCGCCCGGACCGCAAGCACTACACGGACGCGCTCAGCCAGGTCCGCGCGACGCTGAAGGCGCGCGCGGAACCCCGCGACCGCCGCGATCCCCGCGACCGCCGCGATCCCCGCGAGTGAGAGACTGATCCGCGTGACGAACCTGCACGAGGCCTACGATGTCGCCCTGCTCGACCTGGACGGCGTGGTCTACATCGGCGGCACGGCCATCCCCGGCGCGGCCGCGGCACTGCGAAGCGCCAAGCGGGCCGGCCTGCACCTCGCGTACGTCACCAACAACGCCTCCCGAACGCCCGCGGCGGTCGCCGACCTCCTCACGAGCATGGACTTGCCCGCCGACCCCGAAGACGTCGTCACCTCTGCCCAGGCCGCCGCGCGGCTGCTCGCCGACAAGCTGAGCCCGCACGCGCCGGTTCTCGTCATCGGCGCCACCGCGCTGCGGCTCGCGGTGCGCGAGCGCGGCTTGCGGCCGGTCTCGACCGCCGCCGACAAGCCGCAGGCAGTCGTCCAGGGCTATGGTCCCGGCCTCGCGTACCAGGCCCTCGCTGAGGGCGGCCTCGCGGTTCGGGCCGGCGCGCTGTTCGTGGGCACGAACGCGGACAGCACGCTGCCCGGGAAGCACGGGATCCAGCCGGGGAACGGAGCGCTGTTGCGGGTGATCGCCCACGCGACGGGCGTGGAACCGGTCGTCGCGGGCAAACCGGAGCCGCCGCTGCACCGCGAGTCGGTCATCCGCACGGGCGCGCGCCACCCGCTGATCGTCGGAGACCGGCTCGACACCGACATCGAGGCCGCGCACCGTGCCGAGTGCGACAGCCTCCTCGTGCTCACCGGCGTGTCCCGGCCCGCGGACGTCGTCGCGGCCCCGGAAAGTCAGCGCCCGACCTACATCGGGGAGACGCTGGAAACGCTGCTGCACCCGTACCCGGCGGTCACCCGCGCGGACGACGGGTTCGCCTGCGGCGGCTGGACCGCGCGGCACGGCGCCGACGGCACGCTGACGGTCGAGGCGTCCGCGACGACCGCGACGACCGCGTCCGCGACGACCGCGACGACCGCGTCCGCGAAAAGCGCCGCCATCGACGGGCTGCGCGCGCTGTGTGCCGCCGCCTGGGCGGCACCGGAAGCCGTCGCGCGCGAGCAGGCGGAAGCGGCCCTCGCCGAACTCCGCGCCGCCGGCCTGCCCGCCTGAGCCCCGGCACCTCGCCCGGCACTCGCCCGGCGCGCGTCAACCCGCCTGACGCTCGTCGATTTGACAACGCAGCGTGATTACGGTCTCCTAGTGCGCATGCCAGCACACGACATGCGCCGCCGCGCCATGCTGTGCTGTTGCCTTCCTTCGTGTTGTCGCTGACCGCGCGTTCACCCCGTCAGCTAATCCGCATCCGAAGGAACCCCTGTGCCTACCGTGCCTGCCGACTTTTCCGTCGCTCCTGAAATCGCGCAGCTCGCCGCCCGCTACGTGCCGTCGCAAGACGGTCCCGCGCCGGCGACGGCTGGCCGGCTCGCCGCCGCGCTGACCCGGCTGGCGGCCGCGCCCCAGCGCTGGTGGGACCTGGTCCGCTTCGACGCCGGCGGCCCGGTCCGCATCCCGGTGGACGACGCGGCCGGCGCCTGGCTGCTCGTCGTCCCGCCCGGCGCCGCCGCCCCCTGCGACTGCGCGTACGCCACGCTGATCGCCGGCGAGGCCGCCGAGAACGGCCGCCCGCTGCGCCCAGGCCGCGTCCTGCTGCACGCCGCGGGCCCGCACCAGGTGACGGGGGCCGCGCACGGCTACTCGGTCAGCCTGCACTCGCTGTGAATCTATTTTCCCTGACGCGCCCTGCCGCCTCTAATCCTTAAGGCTTACTCGCCGAATCATCATCGCGGCCGACGCGGGGCTACCGCCGCCGCCGGCACACTTGGGGGTGTTCGTCAATAGAGAGGACATTTCCATGATCGAGGTACGGGGCCTCACGAAACGATACGGCGAGAAGATCGCCGTGAACGGGCTGTCGTTCAGCGTCGAGCCGGGCAAGGTGACCGGCTTCCTTGGCCCGAACGGCGCGGGCAAGTCCACCACCATGCGCTGCATCCTGGGACTGGACTACCCGGACGCCGGCACGATCACGGTGGACGGCATGCCCTTCCAGGACCTGGCGTACCCGATGCGCGAGGTCGGCGCCCTGCTCGACCCCAAGGCGGTGCACGGCGGCCGCTCCGCCTACAACCACTTGCTGTGCCTTGCCCAGACCAACAACCTGCCCAAACGCCGCGTCGATGACGTGCTTGAGCTGGTCGGACTGACGGAGGTGGCCCGCAAGCGGTCCAAGGGCTTCTCGCTTGGCATGAGCCAGCGGCTCGGCATCGCCGGGACGCTTCTCGGCGACCCGCGGGTCCTCATGTTCGACGAGCCGGTCAACGGCCTCGACCCCGAGGGCATCCTCTGGATCAGGAACCTCATGAAGGCCCTCGCCGCCGAAGGCCGCACGGTCTTCGTCTCCAGCCACCTCATGTCGGAGATGGAGCACACGGCGGACCACCTGATCGTGGTCGGCCGCGGCACGCTGATCGCGGACTGCTCGATGAGCGAGTTCATCGCCGGGTCGTCGGGGGCGGCCGTGCGCGTGCGGACGCCGTCGCCGGACACGCTGGCGGCGGCCATCGCCGCCGAGGGCGGCACTGCCGCCGGGGGCGGCCCCGGCATCGTCACCGGCACCGGCGCCGACGGCACGCTCACTGTGCAGGGAGTGGCCGCGGACCGGATCGGCGACATCGCGTTCGACAAGGGCATCCGGCTGCACGAGCTGACGACGCTGCGGGCCTCCCTCGAAGAGGCGTTCATGCAGCTCACGGCCGACAGCGTCGAATACCGGGCGGAAGTGCCCGCCGCGGTCCCCGCTAGCGTTGGAAGCGGGGTCTGACATGGCGACCACGACTGCTGTTCCCGGTGCGCGGCACGCCGCGCTGCCGTCCGCGACCGGCCGGGCGGGCCTCGCGGGAGCGGTCCGCTCGGAGTGGACGAAGATCCGTTCGGTGCGCTCGACCTACTGGACGCTGGGGGCGCTCATCGTCGTCGGCATCGGTCTCGGCGCGGCGATCTGCGCGGCGACCGCGAGCAACTTCTCGCAGCCGGGGAACCATTTCCTCTTCGACGCCACCGCGCGCTCCCAGACCGCGTTCGTCGAACTCGGTCAGCTTGTCCTGATGGTGCTGGGCGCGCTTGTCATCACCGCGGAGTACTCCACGGGGATGATCCGCACGTCGCTGACGTCCCAGCCGCGGCGCGGCACGGTCTACCTCGGCAAGGGAATCGTGTTCACGGCGATGGCGCTCGTGGTGTCGCTCGTGACGTCGTTCATCGCGTTCTTCGTGGGGCAGGCGCTGCTGCACAGCACGGGTCACGCCGCGACGCTGTCCGACCCGAACGTCATGCGGGCGGTCGTCGGCAGCGCGCTGTACGTCGGGGTTATCGGCCTGATGGCGTTTGCGTTCGGCGCGATCATCCGGCACACCGCGGGCACGATCGCCGCGATGGTCGGGATCTTGTTCATCCTGCCGCTGATCGTCGATGTCCTGCCAGCGAGCTGGAACGACGACATCAACAAGTGGCTGCCGAGCTCGGCGGGCGAGGCCCTGCTGAGCACGATCGGCCGGCCGGGCTCGAACCTGTACAGCGCCTGGCCTCAGTTCGCGATCACGGCCGCCTACACGGTGATCCTGCTGATCGTCGGCGCGGTCATGTTCCGCAAGCGCGACGCATAGCACTCGCATAGCACTCGCGAAGCGGGCCGGGCGGCCCACCCCGCC
>DASZKN010000238.1:0-12189 GCA_035552855.1 Trebonia sp.
TCGAGGACGCGGCTCATGAGCCGCTTGAGCTGGACGACGGCGCGGCGGTCGTGGCGCTCGGGCCGTTCGCGACCGTGACGATCGCGGTCCAGGTAGCGGCGCGGAAAGCGGCCGCGGGCGGCGGGCCGGCGACTGCCGGGCCGACGGCTGCCGAGCCGCGGGCCGCGGAGCCGGCGGAGCCCGCGCAGCCGGTCTACTCCCGGTACTGGCTGCACGGCAAGGGCGCGGCCCCGGCCGGCAATATCCCCGTGACCGCGCACTTCACGCCGTCGCGGGTCACGCTCGGAGCCGGCGCCGCCGGACGGCTGCGGCTGACCGTCGCCGGCGGCCCCGAGCCGGCGTCCGGGGAGGCCACGCTGGCTCTCCCGGACACCGTCAGCGCGGAGATCGACGGCGCGCCCGCGGACGCGGTGACCACGCTGCGGTACGACCTGCCGCCCGGCGGGTTCACGTCCTGGGATGTCACCGTGACCGCGAAGCCGGGCGCCCCCGATGGCCGGTACTTCGCCGCGGGCAGCATCGTCGACCGGGCGGGGAACACGATCGAGGACGCGGCGCTGCTGACGATCGGCGAAGCCGGCGAGGTGACCCGCGACCTGCCGCCCGAGGAGCTGTTCTTCCGGCTGCAGGCCGACAGCCAGGCCCTGACGGCGGAGGCGGACGTCGCGATTCTCGACAGCGAGATCCGGCTCCCGCCCGGCGGGCGGGGCCGGCTCCGCGTACAGGTGACGAGCAGCCTCGCGTCGCGGCTGCGCGGCGAGCTGCAGCTGATCTCGCCGCTCGGCACCTGGGAGTCGACGGGACCGTGGACGCGGGCGGTGACCGTGGCGCCGGGCGGCGAGGCCGCCTGCGATTTCGCTGTCGCCGTGCCGCCGACGGCGGCCCCCGGCTGGGAGTCGTGGCTGCTGGTGAAGCTGATGTACTTCGGCCGCGTCCGCTACTCCCAGCCGGTGCGGATCACCGCTGACCAGCCGGGCTGACCGCTCCTTACAGGGCGGTGTCGGTGGCCTCTTCCGCCTCGAGCACCCCGGCCGCCGGCGGCTCCAGCGGGCGCCGGGCCGGGGTGCGCAGCAGGGCCACGACGATCACCAGCACGACCACGTCGAAGATCGCCGCCAGCCCGAACGCCGTCGACATGCCGTGGACGAGGGCGTGCTCGGCCGCGGCGGCGGCCGACAGGCCCGCGGCCGGGTGCGCGGCGGCGTTCCGGGAGGCGGTGCCGAACACCGCGACCAGCACCGCCAGGCCCAGCGACCCGCCGACCTGCTGCATGACGTTCACCATGCTGGACGCGGCGCCGGAGTCCTCCGGCGCCACCCCGGCGAGCGAGGCGGTCGTCAGCGGCACGAACACCAAGCCCATGCCGATGCCGAACAGCAGCATCGGGCCGAGGACGCCGGTCCAGTACCCGGTCGACGTCGAGACCTGCGAAAGCCAGGCCATCCCGATGATCACCGGGATCAGGCCCGCGATCATCAGGCGCCGCGGGCCCACGACCGGCATCAGCCGCGGCGACGTGCGGGAGACGGCGAACAAGGCGATCGTCATCGGCAGGAACGCGACGCCGGCCCGCAGCGGGCTCAGGCCGGTGACTTCCTGGAGGAACTGCGTCAGGAAATAGAACATCCCGAACATGCCCGCCACCAGCAGCAGCCGGGCCAGGAACGACCCGGACCGCGGCACGCTGGCGAACAGCCGCAGCGGCGTGATCGGCTGCGGCACGCGCCGCTCGGTCACCAGGAAGGTCGCCAGCAGCACGACCGCGACCGCGAACGCCGCCAGCCCCACGTGGTCGCCCCAGCCGTTCCCGGCGGCGCGGATGAAGCCGTAGACGAGCGCGCCGACGCCGGCGGTCGAGGCCACCGCGCCCGTCAGGTCGAACTTGCCCGACTGGCGGGGCGTCTCGGCGACGAACAGCGGCGTGATCGCGAGCACCGCGATCCCGATCGGCACGTTGATGAACAGCACCCACCGCCACGAGAGCCATTCGGTGATGACGCCGCCGAGCACGAGGCCGAGCGAGCTGCCGCCGGTCACCACGCCCGTGTAGATGCCGAGCGCCTTGGTGCGCTCCCGGCCCTCGGGGAAGGCGCTGATCACCAGCGCGAGCACGGCCGGCGAGGCCAGCGCGCCGCCGACGCCCTGCACGGCGCGGGCGGCCAGCAGCAGTCCGGCGGAGGTGGCCAGGCCCCCGGCCAGCGACGAGAGCGTGAAGATGGCGATGCCGGCGATGAACATGCGGCGGCGGCCGAGGATGTCACCGGCCCGCCCGCCGAGCAGCAGCAGGCCGCCGAACGTCAGCGTGTACCCGTTCAGCACCCACGACAGGCTCGTGTCCGAGAAGCGCAGGCCTGTCTGGATATGCGGCAGGGCGATGTTGACGACTGTCGCGTCGAGGATGATCATGAGCTGCGCGCCGAGCATAATGGCCAGCGCGATACCAGCACGGCCCTGCCCGCGGCGCGGTGCGCGACTCACCGCGCGGGGAGAGGTACGATGAGGAAACAAACGGAGGTCCACTCCGGTTACTATACGGAGGGTTCCTCCGTTTTGCAAACCGGTTGGCTGAACTGATGAGCATGGACGACAAGCTTCAGGTACTTGATGACACACCGCCGGGCATGCGGGCGGACGCGCGGCGCAGCCGCGCCAAGCTGCTCGAGGCGGCGACCGCGGCCTTCGCCGAGCACGGCGCCGACGCCCCGCTCGAGGACATCGCCCGGCGGGCCGGCGTCGGCATCGGCACGCTCTACCGGCATTTCCCGACCCGGCTCGACCTGCAGTCGGCCGTGTTCCTGAGCCAGGTCAAGGGCGTGTGCGCGCAGGCGGACGAGCTCATGGACAACTCCCCCGCCGACCAGGCGTTCGCCGCCTGGGTCCGCGCGCTGACCAGCTACATGGTCGCCAAGCGCGGCCTGTCGAAGGCGCTCGTGGGCGCGCTCGGCCGGGAATCGAAGCTGATCTCGGGCTGCTCGCTGGTGATGCGGGAGACCCTGGACCGGCTGGTCGCCCGCTCGCAGGAGGCTGGCACGATCCGGCCGGACGTGACCGCGATGGACGTGCTCCGCCTGGTGCACGGGATCAGCATCGCCACCGAGCAGGTGCCGGAGGACACCGACCGCCTGCTGTCCCTCATGCTGGACGGCCTGCGCCCGGCGAACGCGACGGGCGCCCAGGGCCAGGCGAGCGCGGGCTAGATACCCGGCGGCCGGTTCTCGTAGGCGGTGCTGAGCACCACCGTGGTGCGGGTGGAGACGTTGGCGGCACTGCGGATCTGCTGGAGCAGGTCCTCGAGGCCGGCCGGCGACGCGACCCGTACCTTGAGAATGTAGTTCTCGTCGCCCGCCACGCTGTGGCAGGCCTCGATCGCGGACAGATGACGCAGTCGCTGCGGCACGTCGTCGGGAGCGGCGGGGTCGAACGGCTTTATCGACACGAACGCCGTCAGCGGCAGCCCGATCACCTCGGGATCACAGAGCGCGACGTATCCCGTGATGACGCCGTCGGTCTCCAGGCGGCGCACCCGCTGATGCACGGCTGACACCGAAAGCCCAGCTTGCCGGGCCAGTTCGGTGAAGCTCATCCGGCCGTTACGCGACAGCAGGGACACGATCTTGCGGTCGGTCTCTTCCACTACGACAACTTAGCGTGAATCGCGTAAGCAAGAGCCAGCGCGCGGTCACGGAATCGTCTCAGCTCGTGACACCGCCGGAAGGATCTCCGGCCGCGGTACGTTGCAGGGCGAAAGACGCTGGCACGTGGTGGGAGACTGGAAGACATGCATCAGCAGCCGGAAGAACTCTACGAACTGGACCTGGCGACGCCCGACGTGGACGGCGCGGCCATGCTGGTTCACCTGGACGGGTTCATGGACGCCGGTGCCGCGGGCCGCCTGGTGACCGAGCACCTGCTGGACACCCTTGCCCACGAGACAATCGCCACGTTCGACACCGATCGCCTCATCGACTACCGGTCACGCCGCCCGCTGATGACCTTCGACAAGGACCACTGGGAGAGCTACGACACGCCCAAGCTCGAGCTCTGCCTGCTCACCGACGCCGCGGGCAAGCAGTTCCTGCTGCTCACCGGCCCGGAGCCGGACCACGAGTGGGAACTGTTCACCGCGGCGGCCCGGTCGCTGGCGGACCGGCTCGGGACCGGGGCGGCGATCACGTACTTCGGCGTCCCGATGGGGATCCCGCACACCCGCCCGCTCGGCATCCTCGCCCACGCGACCCGCCCGGGCCTGGTGACCAGCCGCGTCCAGCTGCCGAGCAGGCTGCAGGTGCCGGCCAGCGCGTCCCAGCTGCTCGAGTTCCGGCTCGGCGAGGCCGGCCGGGACGCGATCGGGTTCGCCGTGCAGGTGCCGCACTACCTGGCGCAGGCCGCCTACCCGACGGCGGCGATCTCGCTGCTCGACGCGATCACCGAAGTGACCGGTCTCACGCTGCCCGCCGACGCGCTGGCAGAGGCCGCCGAGCGGACCAACGCGCTGATCGATGGGCAGGTCAGCGAGTCGACCGAGGTGGCCGACCTCGTGCACGGCCTCGAGCAGCAGTACGACGCGGCGATCGGCCACGACGGCGACAACCTGCTCGCCGAGGGTGAGGAAATGCCGACCGCGGACGAACTCGCCGCGCAGTTCGAGCAGTTCCTCGCCGAGCAGCAGCGGGGCGACACGCCCGAAGGCTGAGCCCCCTAAATAATCACGAGCTCGCGCGGGGCGTTGTTGAGCCGCTCGGCGCCGTCGTCGGTGCAGACCACGATGTCCTCGATGCGCGCCCCGTGCGGGCCCGGGTAGATGCCGGGCTCGACCGAGTACGCCATGCCCGGCGCGAGCGGTTCGGTGTTGCCCGCCACGATGTACGGGTCCTCGTGCGTCTCGAGCCCGATGCCGTGCCCGGTGCGGTGGATGAACCACTCGCCGTACCCGGCGTCGTCGATGATGTCCCGCGCGGCCTTGTCGACGGACTCCGCGGTGGCGCCGGGCCGGCCCGCCTGGCAGCCCGTCTCCTGCGCCTGCCGCAGCACCTCGTAGTAGCGCCGGAACTCGGCGGGCGGCTCGCCGATCGCATACGTGCGCGTGCAGTCGCTGCAGTAGCCGGACGCCATCGTGCCGCCGATGTCCACCACGACCGCGTCGCCCGTGAGCAGGACGCGGTCGGAGACCTCGTGGTGCGGGCTGGCCGCGTTCGGGCCGGAGGCGACGATCGTGAAGTCGACCGACACGTGCCCCTCGGCCAGGATGGCCTCGGCGATCTTCGCGCCGGCCTCCCGCTCGGTCAGGCCGGGCCGCAGCCAGCCGGGCACCTTGGCGTGCACCCGGTCGATCGCCGCGCCCGCCGCGCGCAGCGCCTCGACCTCGGCCGCGGACTTGCGGATCCGCAGCGGCGACAGCACGGAGCTGGCCAGCACCTGGCGCGCGCCCGGGAACGTGTCACGGAAGCGCAGCACGTTCAGCGCCCACATCCGGTCGGACAGGCCCAGCGACTCGGCGCGGTGGATCCTGCTTTTCACTATCCCGAACGGGTCCTCCGTCTCCGCCCACGTCACGATCTCCGCCCCGAGGCCGCCGGCCGGGGACGCCTGCGCCGCCTTCAGCTCGAGCCGGGGCACGACGAGGAAGGGAGCACCGTCGGCGGGCACGACGAGGCAGGTCAGCCGCTCCAGTTGCTTGGCGTCGTAGCCGGTCACGTAGCGCAGGTCGGGGCCCGGCGTCAGGAGGAGCGCGTCCAGGCCGCGGTCGCGGACGGCGCCGGCGACCTGCCGCAGGCGCTCGGCGGGGTACAGAACGTTCGTCATGCGGATTGTTCTCCTCAGTCTGCCGTGACGGCGGCGCGGAAGCGGGTGAGCGACGAGCCGAGCCCGAGGTCGGTGCCGATCTCGGTGAGCACGCCCGGGTCCGGCGGGCGGGCCGGCAGGTCGCCGCTGACCTCGGGCAGCGGGACGTCCGTCGCGGTCTTGACGACGGCGGGCGCGACGTCGAGGTAGCCGCGGGCGGCCTCGAGCTTCTTCCTGGTGCCGGGCGGGAAGCCGCCATGGCCCTTGTCCAGCGCGCTGACGATCCCCTCGACGCTCCCGAACGCCTTGATGAGCGCGGCCGCGGACTTCTCGCCGACGCCGGGCACGCCGGGCAGGCCGTCGCTCGGGTCGCCGCGCAGCACCGCGAAGTCGCCGTAGGCCCGGCCGGGGATGCCGTACTTCGCGGCGATCTCCGCCTCGGTGACCGGGGCGAGCTTGCCGAGCCCCTTGATCGTGTAGAGCACCCGGACCCGCCGCGCGTCGTCGACGAGCTGGAACAGGTCACGGTCGCCGGTGACAACCTCGACGGGTCCCTCTCCCCTGTCCGCGGCGCGGTGCGCCAGCGTCGCGATGACGTCGTCGGCCTCGTAGCCGGCGTGCTCGGCGAGCGTGATCCCGGCGGCCTCGAGGACCTGCGTGATCAGCGGGATCTGCACGGCCAGGCCGGGCGGCGTCTGCTCGGTCCCGTCCGGCTCGGCCCGGTGCGCCTTGTACGACGGGATGGCCGCCACGCGGAACTCCGGCCGCCAGTCGGCGTCCAGGCAGGCGACGAGCCGGGCCGGCCGCCGGTCGCGCACGAGCCGGCCAATCGCGTCGAGCAGGCCGCGGACGGCGTTGACCGGCGTGCCGTCCGGCGCTGTCACCGTTTCCGGCATTCCGTAGAACGCGCGGTAGTACAGCGAGGCGGTATCGAGCAACATGAGCGTCCCCACGCCGCAATCCTAGGCCGGCGGGCGCGGGAGGCGGGACGGTAGGCTCGGACGCATGGCACGTGCCCCCGAAGAGACGGCGCCCGCCGCCGCGCCCGAGCTGGAGCAGCCGGCGCAGACCTGGCGCGCGCCCGTCGTCCTGCAAGTCAAGTCCGTGGTGAGCGCGGCCCTCGGCATCCTCGTCGTCGCGGTGTTCTTCCCGGTGTGGATCGCCATCCCGGTCGCGGTCGTGCTGGGCGGCTGGGGCGTCGGTATGTGCGTGCGGCGCGCCCAGCTACGCCTCGACCCCGGCGCCGGGACGCTGACCGTCCGGCGGGGGCCGCTGACCCGCCGGGTCGCCGTCCGCGACATCGACGTGGTCGGCCTCGACCGGGCGAAGGTGACGATCGGGCGGGCCGACGGGACCGCGATCTCCTGTTACGCCTGGCGGCGGAGCCGGCTCGACCAGTGGCTGCGCGTGCCCGTCGTGGCCAGCGACGTGGCGCACGCGATCTCCAAGGCCGCCGCGGCTGTCCGCGGGTCCCGAGATGAGGGGGCGGGGGGAGCCAGGAGGACGCGTTCGGGGAAAAATTCGTCGTTGACTGTCGTGGCGGTCACGGGGATCATCGAGATCGCCGCCGCGTTCTTCGTCCGGGTGTCGTGGGGCAGCCCCGCGCTGACCGTGCTCGGAGTGATCGTCGCGCTCGGGCTCGGGTTCACCGGGATGTTCTCCGTGGTATTCGCGCTCTGGACGTTCCTTTCCGTGCGCACGCGGCGCCGTTAGGCTTCCGGGTCGCCGCCGCGCGGGCGGTCCTGCTTGCGCATCGGGCGGGCGTGGTCCGGCATCCGCACCTCCTCGGCGAGCGCCGCCGCAGCCGGCACGGCTTCACAGGCGAGCAAACCCCTTACTTACCGGCCTTGCGGCTAGAGTTCAGGCTGTGCTGCCTGATGACCCGTTCGGCACCGCCGAGCTGCGCCGTTCCGTGCTTGACGCGTGGACCGCGTCGCCCGCGCGGTTCCGTGAGGATGCCAACGCGGAGGAGGATTACGCGCTCGGCGGGTACCGCGACCGGGTGGTGGTGGAACTCGCGCAGAACGCCGCCGACGCCGCCGCGCGGGCCGGAGGGCCGGGGCGGCTACGGTTGACGCTGGCCGGCGGAGTGCTGACGGCGGCGAACACCGGGGCGCCGCTCGACGCGGCCGGCGTGCTCGCGCTGTCGACGCTGCGCGCGTCGAGCAAGCGCGCCGGTGGCGATGGTGTCGCCGAGGCCGCCGCCACGGTGGGCCGGTTCGGGGTCGGGTTCGCCGCGGCGATCGCGGTGAGCGACGCCCCGTCCATCGTGTCCGTCACCGGCGGGGTGCGCTGGTCGCGGGAGGCGACGGTGGCGGCCGTGGCCGGCATACGCGCGCTGGCGGGCGAACTCGCGGCGCGGTCCGGGCATGTT
This sequence comes from Trebonia sp., assembly GCA_035552855.1. Classification (GTDB taxonomy): domain Bacteria; phylum Actinomycetota; class Actinomycetes; order Streptosporangiales; family Streptosporangiaceae; genus Trebonia. The sequence continues at coordinate 8,156 of DASZKN010000238.1, forward strand.
CCGGTGCTGCGGCTGCCGTTCCCCGTTGACGTTGACGGGGACGGGGACGGGGACGGGAGCGGGCCGCCGGATGGCTTCGTGACCGTGGTGCGGCTGCCGCTGCGCGACGAGGCCGCCGTCGGGCTGGTGACGCGGCTGCTCAACGAGGCCGGCCCGGCCTTGCTGCTGGCGCTGCCGGGGCTGGCCGAGGTCACGATCTTGGTCGCGGGGCGGACGCGCCGGCTGGCGGCCGCGCGCTCGCTCTCCGGCGATGGCGTCGAGATCACCGTGGACGGGGAGACCAGTCACTGGCGGACGGCGGCGGCGGGCGGCCCGCTCGACCCGGCCCTGCTCGCCGGCCGTCCGGCCGAGGAACGCGGCCGACTGTCCTGGTCGGTACAGTGGGCGTTCCGGACCGACGAATCCGGCGCCGATGCCGCCCAGTCCAGCGTCATTTACGCGCCGACGCCGACCGACGAGCCGCTGGGACTGCCCGCGCTGCTGCTCGCGTCGTTCCCGCTGAGCCCCGACCGGCGCCACGTCGCGGACGGCGCCTTGACCGACTTCCTGGTGGCACGCGCCGCCGGCGCCTATGCCGCCATGCTGCCGTCACTGCCGCCGGGGCCCGGGCTGCTGCGGTTCGTGCCCGGCCCCATCGGGCAGGGGCCGCTGGACGGACGGCTGCGCGAGGCCATCGCCGCTTCGCTGCCGGAGACTCGGTTCCTGCCCACGCCGGACGGCGACCGGATCCGGCCGCGCGACGCCGTGGTCCTCGACGCGGACCTGCCCGCGTTGCGCGACTTCCTCGCGCCGGTGCTGAGCGGCCTGGTCGCCGGGCCCGCCCGGCACCCCGCCTACGCCGCACTCGGCGTGCGGCGGCTCCCGCTCGCCGAACTGTCCGACACGCTCGCCGCGCTCGACCGGCCGCCCGCCTGGTGGCGCGGCCTGTACGAGGCGCTGGCCGGCGCCGACCAGGCCCAGCGGGCCGAACTGGGCGCGCTGCCCGTGCCGCTAGCGGACGGGCGGCTGGTCCGCGGGCCGCGCGGGCTGCTGCTGCCCGGCGCGGGCCTCACGGAGCCGTCGCGGCTGTCCGCGTTGTCGGCGCTCTCCGCGCTTGGCCTGCGCGTCGTGCATCCCGGCGCGGCCCATCCCCTGCTGGCCCGGCTCGGCGCCGTCGAGGCGACGCCGCGCGGTGTGCTCGCCGATCCGGCGACGCGGGCGGCGGTCGAGGCGTCGCTTGACGAGGAGGACCCGGCGCCGATCGCCGGCGCCGTGCTCGGCGTGCTCGCCAGCGCGGATATCGCGCCCGGGGAGCTGCCGTGGCTGGCGAACCTGGCGCTGCCCGGGGACGACGGCGACTGGTACGCGGCCGACGAACTCCTGCTGCCCGGCGGGGCGCTGGCGGACGTGGTGGCCGACGACGCGCCGTTCGGCGTGGTGAGCGCGGGCTGCGTCGCGCGGCACGGGGCGCAGGCGCTGGCGGCGGCGGGGGTGCTGTCATCGTTCGGGGTGCTGACGGCGGCGGACGTCGACCTCGGCGAGCCGGATCTGGACGTGGACGGCGCGGACGAGTGGGCCGCTTACGTGCGGGAGCGGGTGCGAAGCGTGGGCGCTGGGCCGGGCGGCGACGCTGGGCCGGGCGGCGACGCTGACGTGCCGCCGTTCGCGCCGGAGGTGCTGGCCGTGCGCGACCTCGACCTCGTCGACCCGGCGCGGTGGCCGCGGGCGCTGGAACTGCTCACCGCGCCGCCGCTGCGCCCGGCGCTGATCACCCCCACCCGGGTCCTGCTCGGCGACGGCCGCTACGCGGACGTGCTCTCCTATACCGGGTGGTGGCTGCGGCAGCACCTGGTGATCGGCGGTCAGCGGCCCGGCGGGCTGCGGGCGGCCGGCGCGGACCCGCTGCTCGCGGGGCTGTACGACCCGGCCGGCCCGGAACTGGCGCCCGTCCTCGGCGACCCGGCCGTCGCCCGCGCGCTCGGCGTGCGCACCTCGGTCAGCGACCTGCTCGCCGAACCAAACGGCGCCGACGACCTGCTCGGACGGCTGGGCGTCGCCCGGCGGCCGGTCGGGCGGTCCCAGCTGCGGGCGCTGTGGGCGGCTCTGGCCGACCGCACGACCGCCGACGTCACCCCGCCCGACCGGATCCGGGCCGTGCGCGGCGATCAGGTCGTCGTGGCGGACGCGGACGACGTCCTGGTGCTCGACGCGCCCGACCTTTGGCCGCTGGTTTCCGGGCAGCCGCTCGTGCTAGCGCCGCATGCGGTGGCGCCGCGGCTGGCCGAACTGCTCGACCTGCCGCTGGTCTCCGAGGAGGTCGCGGGCGCGGTCGAGTCGTCCGGGGAACTCCGTCCCGTCCCTGACGTTGTCGCGGCCGCGCTGCCCGCGGACGCGCCTGCCGGGTATTACGCGCATGACAAGCTGCTGACCGACGGCGTCAGCGTGCCGTGGCGGGTCGTCGGCGGTCATGTGCACGCCTGCGGTTCCATCGGGCTGGCATGCGGGCTGGCCTGGGCGACCGGGCAGTGGCCGCGCCGCCACCTGCTCGCCGCCCTGCTGAACGCGCCCGGCGACGCCGCCCGGCTGCTGGCCGATGGCGACCTGGACCCGTACTGAGTTAGCCGGAGTGGCTGGCCGGCGGGATGGTGCCGCCGACGGCCCGCCACACAAGCGCGGCGGCGCGGGCCGGCCAGTCTTCCGGCGCGGCGTCGCCGGCGAGCGCCCGGGCGTACCACGAGCCCGTGCAGAGCGTGATCGCCACCTCCACGTCGGCGTCCGCGTCGACCAGCCCTGACTGCCGGGCGCGGTCCAGGATGGCGCGGATGCGGGCGCGCCTGGGGGCGATGACCCGGGCCTGGTAGCGGGTCCGGGCCTCGGGGGCGGTGGCGTCCTGGAGCATGGTGCCGACGAGCGAGAGCCGCCCGGGCAGCGAGACGCCGCGCTGGAAATCCGCGAGTTCGGCGGTGAGGTCGGCCAGTGGGTCGGATTCGTTAGCGCTGGTACCGGTTTCGACGCGCGCCTCGGCGGCGGCCAGGAGCGCGTCGGCCGCGAGGCTCGCCTTGTCAGGCCAGCGCCGGTACAGCGCCTGACGGGTGGTGTCGGCTTCCTGGGCGACCGCGGCCAGGGACATCGCCTCGTAGCCGTGGCTGGCGAGGTGCCGCCCGGCGACGGCCAGCACGCGGGCGTCGATGTCCGGATCCCGTGTCCGCCCGGGTTTGCGCTGCGCGTTTGACGCCACGGTCATATCAATACAATACTGGATTGTATTGGTTCAGACTACGGCAGCTACGGGGAGATGAGCAGGCATGACCTCGCTTTACGACGATGCGGGCGGACTGGACGGCCTCCAGCGGCTGTCGGTCGCGTTCTACGACCGGGTGCTGGCGGACGAGATGCTGGCACCGGTGTTCGCGCAGTTCACGAGGACTCACGTGGAACGCGTGGCGGTGTGGCTGGCGGAGGTGTTCGGCGGGCCCGCGGAGTACACGGCGCGCCGCGGCGGTCACCAGTCGCTGTTGCGCAGCCACCTCGGCCTCGAGATTCGCGACGAGCACCGGAAGCGGTGGCTGGAACTGATGGCGGACGCGGTCAGCGAGGTGTATCCCGGCCGGCCGGAGCTCGCGGCGACGCTCATGAGCTACTTCGACTGGGGCACCGCGATCGCCCAGGACGTCTCGCGGGACCCGGCCGGGACCGATCTCGGCGCGCCCGGCCCCACTCCGCGCTGGGGCTATCAGGGCCTCGTCCGCTGACCTGGCAGCCGCCAGATGCGCAGCCGGTTGTCGGGCAGACGGACAGCGAACCTTCCTTTGGGAGAGGCTCCGGCCAGGATCGCCCGCAGGTCCGCTTCGAAGCTATCCCGGCGACCACCGAACAGGTGCGGGGCGGTCGAAGACAGCGAGAACACGAGTGCCACCAGGTCATCGGCGGTGCGTTCGATGATGCGCTGATCGGGCACGGTCACGGTCACGGCGGGGAGGAATCCGGCCGCCCGGAATATCTCGTCCTCGCCACCCGGCGACGTGTTCCTGATCCCCTGGCCGGCGCGCCGGTCG
>DASZKN010000239.1:0-15995 GCA_035552855.1 Trebonia sp.
ACCGCCGGGAGCCCGGACCGCCCCAGCCCGGGCGGGAACGTCAGGTAGCCGTGGATGACCAGCCCGTCCCGCGCGGCGTACGAGAACGGCTCCATGGCCGCGAGTTCGTACTCCGACAGCGCCGGCTGGTGCTCGAACAGCAGCCGCCCCGACTTGGTCGCCCGGTCGTAGGCGTAGTAGGGCACCGCGCCCGTGTCGTTGGTGAACCCGATAAGCCACGTCTGATCGCGGTCGTCGCGCCCGGCGAACATCGGGTCGCCGTGGTGCAGGCCGCGGATCGCCTTCAGGTCCTCTTCGACGTCCGGATCCAGGACGGTGTAGGTCATCCGGTCCCTGAGGATCGTGACGATCTGCGGGTCCCGGGTGTCCGGGTGCAGCAGCGCGCCGGTGATGTCGGCCCCGGGGTCCTCGGCGAGCACGGTCGCCGCGCCGGTGGCCAGGTCGATCCGCGTCAGCCGCCCCGCGAGCGCGCCGGCCGCGCTGATCACCAGCAGCGACCGCCCGTCGCCGCTGAACGACACGACGTCGCTCGACGTCACGTCCTCCGCCGGGATCGACAGCAGCGTCCGCCAGTCGTCGTCGGCGCCGTCCCGCACGAGGACGCCGAAGCTCCCGTCCGGCGACGGCGCCAGCGCGCACCGCACGACGAGGTCCTCGTCGGCCAGCCAGCCCGCGAAGCCGGGGTTCTCGATCTCCTTCACCAGCGACCCGGTGCCCAGGTCGAGCCGGTACACGTCGTGCAGCTGGGGGTTGTCGGCGTTGACCCCGACGAGCACCTCGGACGGGCGCCGCTTGCTGGTCGCGAGGATCTGCGCGTGGATGTTCTCGAACGGGGTCAGGTCCCGCCGCGCGCCCGTCTCCAGGTCGACGTCGTACAGCCGCCAGTTCTCGTCGCCCCCGGTGTCCCGCAGGTAGAGCACATGGCGGCCGTCTTGCGCCCAGCCGAAGACATGGACGCCACGGTCGGTGTCCTCGGTCACCGCGCGCGCCGCCGCCCAGTCGACCCCGGACGGCCCGAACGGCGCGACCCACACGTTCAGCACGCCTTCGCGCGGCGCGATCCACGCCAGCCGCGTGCCGTCGGGAGAGATGCGCGGGCTGGTCCGCTCGGGGTTGCCGAACAGGACATCGCGGGGGATCAGGTCGACCATGCCCCATCCCTATCACACGCGGCCGGCCAGGCGTCCCGATCGCCGTCGCCACCCTGGCGGTATACCGTTGCCTCGTGAGTGGTTCCCGCACCTTCTCGCTGCCCGGCTGGCTGGCCCGGATGGGCTTCACGGACACGGCGCGAGCGGCACGGATGCTCGAATCGCTCGGCATCACGGGCGACGAGCCGCTGCTGGCCAGCCTCGCCCAGGCCGCCGACCCGGAACTCGCGCTGTCCGGCCTCGCGGGCATCGCCGAGCGCACCGGCGCCGACGGCACGCTGCACGCCGCGCTCAACGAGGACCAGGGCTTCCGTGAGCGGCTGACGGCCGTCCTCGGGGTCAGCAAGGCGCTCGCCGACCATCTCGCCCGCCATCCCGGTGACGCCGCGGTACTGCGCGGACCCGAGGCCGGGCGCCGCCCGGACGCCGCCCGGATCCGCGCCGAGCTGCTCGCGGCCGTCGGCGCGGGCGGTGACCGCGACGGCGGCGGCGACCGCGACGGCCAACGCGATCCCGCCGCGCTGCTCGCCGCCGCGTACCGCCGCCGGGTGCTGCACCTGGCCGCCCGCGACATGACCGGGGTCGCGTCGATCGACGAGGTCGCCGAGGAGCTCTCCGACATCGCGGCCGCGGCGGCCGAGGCGGCGCTGGCGATCGCGCGGCCGGAACTGCCCGCCGGCGCACCCGCGGCGCGGCTCGCGGTGATCGCGATGGGCAAGTGCGGCGCCCGCGAGCTCAACTACGCCAGCGACGTCGACGTGATCTTCGTGGCGGACGACGGGGATCTGAAGACCGCGACCCGGCTGGCGACCGGCCTGATCGGCGCCTGCGAGCGCGTCACCCCCGAAGGCAGCATCTTCCCCGTCGACCCCAACCTCCGCCCCGAAGGGCGCACCGGCCCGCTCGTCCGCACGCTCGCCAGCCACCGGGCCTACTACGACCGGTGGGCGAAGACGTGGGAATTCCAGGCGCTGCTGAAGTCCCGGCCGATCGCGGGGGACATGCCGCTCGGCGCGGACTACGAGCAGGCCGTCACGCCCCTGATCTGGCAGGCCGCGGCGCGCGACCACTTCGTCGCGGACGTCCAGGCGATGCGCCGCCGCGTCGAGGACAACATCCCGAAGGGCGTGGCGGGCCGCGAGCTCAAGCTCGGCCCCGGCGGCCTGCGCGACATCGAGTTCGCCGTCCAGCTCCTGCAGCTCGTGCACGGCCGCACCGACGAGAGCCTGCGGGTGCCCGCCACGCTGCCCGCCCTCGCGGCGCTCGCCGCCGGCGGCTACGTCGGCCGCGCCGACGCCGAGGACCTCGCCGAGTCCTACCGGTTCCTGCGCCGTACCGAGCATCTGCTCCAGCTCTATCAACTGCGCCGGACACACACGCTTCCCGAGGACCCCGCGGTGCTCCGCCGCCTCGGCCGTGCCATGCGACTTACCGATATCCCTAACGGTCCGCTGGTGTCTCCCGAGGATGCCTTCACCGCCCTCTGGCGCAAGCACGCCATCCGGGTCAGGCGGATCCACGAGAAGCTGTTCTACCGCCCGCTGCTCGACGCGGTGGCGCGGCTGCCTTCGGACGCGGCGCGGCTCACCCCGGAGGCGGCGCGGGCCCGGCTCGAGGCGCTCGGCTACGAGGACCCGGCGGGCGCGCTGCGGCACATCGAGGCGCTGACCTCCGGGCTGCGCCGCCGCGCGGCCATCCAGCGGACGCTGCTGCCCGTGCTGCTGGGCTGGTTCGCCGACGCGGCCGAGCCGGACGCCGGGCTGCTGGCCTTCCGGCAGGTCAGCGAGGCGCTGGGGGAGAGCCCGTGGTACCTGCGGCTGCTGCGGGACGAGACGAAGGCGGCGCACCGGATGGCGACCGTGCTGGCCTCCAGCCGCTACGCGACCGGCCTGCTGCTGCGGGCGCCCGAGGCGGTGGCGATCTTCGCCGACGACGCGGAGCTGGTGCCGAAGTCAGTCACCAGCGTCCGTTCAGAGACATGGGCGGCGGCGCGGCGGCATGACGGGGACGCGGAGAGCGCGGCCGTCGCGGTGCGGTCGCTCCGGCGGCGCGAGCTGCTGCGGGTCGCGGCGGCGGACGTGCTCGGCATGTGCGCCCTCGCGGCGACGGGCGAGGCGCTGACCGCGATCACGGAAGCGTCGCTGGACGCCGTGCTCGCGGCGGCGATCGGGAAGGTCGAGACGGAGCTGCGCGGCCCGCTGCCCACCCGGTTCGCCGTGATCGCGATGGGGCGGTTCGGCGGGTACGAGAGCGGTTACGGCAGCGACGCCGACGTGATCTTCGTGCACGACCCGCGGCCTGGCCGGGGCGGCGAAGGGGACCGGACGGCGTCGGCCGCCGCGCAGGCGGTGGGCGTCGAGCTGCGGCGGCTGCTCGAGCTGCCGGCGCCGGACCCGCCGCTGGTCGTGGACGCCGGCCTGCGCCCGGAAGGCCGCCAGGGGCCGCTCGTGCGCAGTCTGGCCGCGTGCCGGGCGTACTACGCGCGGCGGGCGGCGCCGTGGGAGTTCCAGGCGCTGCTGCGGGCCCGAGCGGGTGCGGGCGACCCCGGGCTCGGCGCGGAGTTCCTCGCGCTGGCCGACGAGTTCCGGTACCCGGCGGGCGGCCTGCCGGAACCGGCGGTCCGGGAGATCAGGCGGATCAAGGCCCGGGTGGAGGCCGAGCGGATACCGCGCGGCGCGGACCGCGCGCTGCACGTGAAGCTGGGCCCCGGCGGGCTGGCCGACGTGGAGTGGACGGTGCAGCTGCTGCAGTTGCGGCACGGCCACGCCGTGCCCGGGCTGCGGACGACGCGGACGCTGGCGGCGCTCGACGCGGCGGTGGCGGGGGACCTCGTCGCGGCCGGCGACGCGGCCGCGCTGCGCGCGTCGTGGCAGCTCGCGGCGCGCATCAGGAACGCGGTGACGCTGGTCAGCGGCCGCCCGGGCGACTCGCTGCCGTCGCGCTACCGCGAGCTGACCGCGGTCGCCCGGCTGCTCGGCTACCGCGAATCCGGCCCGGACGGCGGGGACGGCGGCGAGGAGAGCGGTGCCGGCGACGGGTCCCGGCCGCCCGACCTCGCGGGCACGCCCGCGCAGGCGCTCGAGGATGACTACCGCCGCCGCGCCCGCCGCGCCCGCACGGTGATGGAACGCCTCTTCTACGGCTGACCCCGGGACGGGGTCGCGGCCCCTCCGGGCGCGCGTCACGCTGGCCACACCTCTTGGCTAAATTCATGGTCTGTATTAGCCGCGGCCGTTGGCGCGCAGGACCCGGAGCGCGTCCACGGTGAGGAAACCGCGCCAGTCCGCTTCGGCGACGGGCGACCAGGACGGCCAGTTGAACATCCAGCCGCCGTCCGCGCGCTGCCCGGCGGCGAGGTGGTCCAGGTGCGCGCTGATCGTCGCGTCGTCGAACAGCGGGCGGGCGACGGAGTCCGGCAGCGGGGCGAAGTCCAGCGGCGTGTGGACCTCACCGGGCGCGCCGGGGTCGAGCGCGACCAGTTTCTTGTCGAAGAGCAGCGGCCCTACCCGGCGCAGCGCCGTGCCGGCGCGGGCCCGGTCGGGTGCGTGCTGGAGGAACGCGAGCACGCCGAACATCTCATACCCGCCCGCGTCGGTCAGCCCGTCGATCCGCTCCCACATCAGCTCGGTGGCGCGCTCGCGCCAGGGGTGGGCGAAGCCGCGCGCGTGCAGCACGCCCGCGAGCTGACCGGTCTGGATGAGCGACGCGGGGTGGTCGGCCACCGGTACCCACCAGGGGGCGTGCGGCCCGTCGTCCACCGACGCGTCGGCGAACGCCGCGCCGCCTTCGGCCGGGGCGGCGGCCGCGAGCCAGTCGCACGCCCCGGCGACCAGCGTGGCGTCCCACGCGTCGGCCATGTCCATGAGACGGAGGGCCATCTCGACGGCGGCCGGCTGGCTGGCGGCCACCCGGCAGTCCGGTTCGAGCGCGAACCCGAAACCGCCGTCGTCGTTCCGGTAGGCGGCGATGGCGTCGCGTACGGCCGCGGCCGGGCCGCCCTGGAAGAGCCGCTGGAACACGCGCCGGTCAAGGACACGGGCGTGTCCGGCCAGGAAAGCGGCCGCCGCGTCGAAGTCTGGTTTCTTGTCTGTTGTCATGAGACTCATCACACCATCGGGTCCGCCGCCCGCCTTGAACGAAACGGCCATCGGTCCGGTCCGGCCGGCCAGTCTTCACTCAGCACGTGCGATGCTGGACTTATGAGTTCGTCGCCGCCCGCCGCGGCCTGGGCGCCGAGCGCGGCGCTGGCACCCCGCGCGCGGTGGGTGCCCGCCGGGGCCTGGCTCGCCCCGGGCTATGCGGAGTGGCCCGCGCCGCCCGCGCTCCGTGGCGCGGTGGCGTGCCTGTGGACGAGCGTCGTGCCCGCCGGCGGCCGGGAGAACCTGGTGCTGCCGGACGCGTGCAGCGACTTGATCTGGGAGGAAGGCGCCGGCGCCTACGTGGCGGGACCGGATACGGGCGCGGTCAGCGTCAGCGCGGCCCCGGATACGGTGCTCGCCGGTGTCCGCTTCCGCCCGGCGGCGGGCGGTGCCGTGCTCGGCCTGCCGCTGAGCGAGATAAGCGATCGCCGGGTGCCGTTGGCGGACCTGCTGCCGGCGGCGGTCGCGGGCCGCCTTCCGCCCGGTCTCGACGCGGCGGTGGCCGCGGCGGCGGTGCTGGACGTCGCGGGCCGGCTAGTCGCGGACAGGACGCCTGACCCGGCGATGGCACACGCGGCCGGGCTGCTGCGAGGTCCGGTCGCCCGGGCCGAGGACGTGGCGGCGGTGGTGGGGCTCAGCGAGCGGCAGTTCCGCCGGCGCTTCCAGGCGGCCGCGGGCTACGGGCCGAAGACCCTGCACCGCGTGCTGCGGTTCCAGCGTTTCGTCCGCCGGCTCGACGCGGCCGCCGGGACGCCCGACCTCGCGGCGGTGGCAGCCGACGCTGGCTACGCCGACCAGGCGCATCTCACGCGGGAGTGCCGGGCGCTGGCCGGCCTGACACCCGGGGCGCTGGCCGGGGTGCGGGGACGAGCGTTACGGATGAGCGTCAGGCGGTGAAGGCCGGCTCGCCGATCATCGCGGTGCCGATCGTCCGGAAGCCGAGCCTGGTGTAGATGCGCGCCACGGTGGCGTCGGTGGCGGAGAGGAACACGGTGTGCGCGCCGTGTGCGCGCGCGTCCGCGGCCAGCGCATGGGTGACGGCCGCGCCGAGCCCGCGGCGGCGGCTGGCCGGAAGGACGCCCACCCCGGTTATCTCCGCGACGCCGTCGGCGATCTGGTAGCTGCCAGCGGCGAGCGGGCCGCCCGGCCCGGTCGCGGCGGCGATCACCGACCGCCGTGACTCCAGCCGGTCGCGGAGCATGACGATCGTCCCGCCGTCGTGATCGGCGGCGAGCTTGTCGCGTTCCGTCACGCCGGCTTCACCGGTTTCCGTGCCGGGATGGGCGAACGCCACGCCGGGCACCGCCCACGCCAGCACGAGATCCGGATCGTCGGGCATGACGATCCCGACCTGGACCGGCGGCGGTACCGGCGGCGGCGCGGAAAGCTCGCCGAGCACGAGCAGCGGGTGCCTGCGCACCTCGAGGCCGGCCTGCACCGCGGCGGCGGCCATCGTGGGCGCGATCTGCTCAAGCCATTCGAACGACTCGGGGATCAGCAGTTCCCGCTGCCGGGTACGCACGGCGCGGATGTCGCGGCCGCTCACGGGCATGCGAGCGTCCACCCGGGGGCGGGCGTAGTACGGCCAGTCCGCACCGATGGGGACGAATAGCGCGAGTGGCCCGATGAGCTCGGCGCGCGCCCGCTGCCTGGGCACGGCATCGCAGAAGGCGTCTATGCGCTCAATGACCTCATAATCGCTCACGGCACTACTAACCTTACGGAAGTGTGCGTGAACCGCCAACGCTTTTCCGCCAGGCGAAGCGGGAGGATCGTCTCACCGGTGCTTACGGGCCGCTGACCGGCTACTTGTTCGGCTGCTTACTGGTTGGCCATCTCGAACGGGTCCGGGTAAGTCCGGGCCGGGGCCGGGCCGGCGTTGCCGGGGGAGTACTGGGCGATCTCCGACGGGGACAGGCCGAGCATGGTCGCCGCGTCGTGGAACAGATAGCCTTCCTGGGCGAGCGCGTCGAGCGCGGTGATCGTCGCCTGCACCGCCGCCTCGAGGGCCTGGCGTGCGACTTGCCGCGCTTGCAGCGCCTCGGAAACCTGGACCGGCGCCTCGGGAACGACGTCGATCCGCACCGACTCCGGCGGGACGCCCAGCGTGCGGACGATCACCTGGCGCGTCATCATTTCCACCTGGTCGAGGCCCCGTACCTGAGCGGTCAGCCCCTCGACCTGCGGAATCCGAATGGTCCACCAGCGTCCGGCCCGCTCACACAGGGCGGTGTACGTCGTCGTTTCCATCAGAATCCCTCACATGACCGAGTCGGCGCTGCGCCATACGTGCTTCCCCCGGGCGCGGTCTCCGACTCAATCTACTAGCGGGTAGCTTGTGGCCGCCCCGCAATCAGCTGTTAGTGATAATTGTCGCACTCTATGCGTTCCTACGATAGCGCGCGGTCATTTTTCTTGACGAGACAGGAAATCTTCCTGTGGATCGGTCTCTGCTACCCGGCCCTCCGGCCCGTAAACACGGGCCGTGCCGGGGAGCCGCCTAACAGGGCGAGATGCCGGTTGGGGGCCATGGCGCGCTCGGCGAACTCCGGCAGTTCCGTCACCGCCAGCCCCGCTTGCGTGAGCAGTTCATGCCCCCGGCAGTCCGCTACGAACAAGCTCGGCTCGCGCCAGGCGAGCACAACGCGGCGGATGCCGGACTCGATGATCAGCCGTGTGCACGGCAGCGGCCGTGACTTGCGCTGGGAGCACGGCTCGAGCGTGCTGTAGATGGTCGCGCCGGCGAGCCGGTCGCCCGCGGGAAGTTCGGCGAGTTCGGGAAGCTCGGCGAGCTCGGCGAGCTTGGCGAGGGCCGACTCCTCCGCGTGCACGTGCGGATCGTTCTCGCGTGAGTAGCCGCGCGACAGCTCGCTGCCGTCCGCGCCGACGATGACGGCGCCGACAGAATAGGCGCTCTCCGCCGGGGGGCACTGCCAGGCCAGGTCGACCGCGAGGTTCATCCAGTGCTCGTCCTGGCCAGTCATCGTGGTGTCCTCCGGTAGCTCCGCGTATGCCCCTCTTTATTCAGCGCTGCGCGGTCGCCCTCTTGTTCCTCAGCACTGCTGAACCATGTTTATCGTTGCGCGGAACTGCGCCACGGCCGGCTCCGCCGCGGCGGGTGCCATGGCCTGGCGGGCGTCCGCCAGCTCGGCGAAGATCCGCCCTGACCAGGTCTCCAGGCCGATCGCGAGCGACTGCATGGCCAACTCGGCGGCGTGGCTGTGCTCGCCCGCGCCGGCCCGGGCCACGGCCTCGCGGGCCAGGTAGACGCCGCGGTCCCGGTGAAACCCCGGACGCAGCCCGGCGATGGCGGCCTGGAAGCCGGCCGCGGAGGCGGCCTGGTCGCCGAGCACGGCCAGGCTCTGGGCCTGGTACACGTCGATGTAGGCGGCGTCGAGGAACTGGCCCCACGGGGTTTCGGTTTCGACATCGATCTCGGCGGTGGCGCCGGCCGGGGCAGTGTGGCCGGCCGGGGCAGTGTGGCCGCCCGGGGCCGTGGCGCCGCCGCCGGCTGTGGCGCCGCTCCGGGTCACGGCCGCGCTCCCGCACAGTGATGTCCGCGCGGTCTCGTACAGGCGTCCTGTGCTCGCCGCGTCGCCAGCGAGCGCGTGCCCGTGTGCCGCGTAGGTGGCGGCCACGGCGCCGATCAGTCCCTGCCGCCCGGTAAGGCGCAGCGCGGCTCCGGCCATGCCGATGGCCGTGCTCGCGTCCCGCATGTCACAGGCCAGCTGGCTCTTGCGCGCGAGGATGAACGCGACGCAGTCCTGGTCACCGAGGACGTGCGCCCATTCGAGCGCGCGGTCCAGCCAGTGCCGCGCCGCGTCGTAGTCGCATGTGTCCTGGTACAGCCAGCCGAGCAGGTCCGCGAACTGTATCTGCGGGAGTAGCAGCTCACGCCGGTCCAAGCGGCGCAGCGACGCCGACAGGTCGCGCATGACGGCGAGCTGCCCCATGGCCAGCGGGATCACGTCGCGCGGGCCGAACAGGTTGTCGGTGTCCCGCAGTGCCCGGCGGGCGATCAGAAACCGCTCGGCCGGCCTGGTGTCCGGGAGGTAGGAGACGAGCTGGGGGAGCGGCAGTGTCACCACCGGCCGGGCCCCCGACGCGGCCGCCCCCGACGCGGCCGCCCCCGACGCGGCCGCCGCCCCCGCACCGCCGAACCCGAGGCAGCGGTACAGCAGTTCGTAGCGCTCGGACAGCGCGTGCGTCCCGCGTTCCCAGCTGCGAATCATCCGGACGAGGCCGTCATGCGCGGCGACCGGCTCTTTGGAAGCACGCCGCAGATGGCGCGCCAGTTGCGGCACATCCCAGCCGCGGGCCCTTCGCCATTCCCGGAGCGTCTCGCCTGTTATCCCTGGCATAGCACCTTCAGTTATGTCGTGTTCGCGCTGGAGCACGGAACCCGTTTTACGGGGATCCTGCGTACTCCCACTTATCACTATTACACGGCCCTCGGCCGGCCCCACTATTGAAGTGGTTCTTCAGGTGCTAAGTGCGGCGTGATGGAAAGGCGTGTTGGATGGCACATTCGGCGGGGCCGGGCAAACTCGTGTACGGGGAGCGGGCGGTCGTGCGGTGAAGGGATCCGACCCGACCGCTCCCGACGTCGAAGGCGCTCGCCGCCGTTACCCCGACTGGACGTTCTGGCGGGAAGGGAGGTCCTGGCTGGCCAAGCGGAACGACGAGACCGCCCCGCTGACCGGCCTGTCCCTGGAATCCCTGGAGGGCAAGGTCGCGCGCGCGGAAGGGGCGCGGGCCCGCCAGAAAGCATCTCCTCCGGACAAGCCCGCCTGAACGCGTAGGCGCTGGGAGGGGCGCGCCGCCGAGCGACGCGTCCTTCCCAGCTTTATATTCCGGCTCCGGGTTGGCTGTGCCGTAAATTTTCCGTGGCAGCGTCTATTTTCCGCACGCCAACACAAAATCTGCGCCAGCCGGAATTGTACTTTTAATGCAAATTGCCTGGCAAATCAGGCGGGCTGCCAGCCGTCGTCATGCGGGCGGCTCGCGGGCGGTGATCCGGGGCCGTACGGCACCCGGGTGAAAATGAACGAGCCCAGGTCGAGGTGCTCGGCGATGCCGTCGGCGGCGGGCACGACGCGGAGCGTCTCACCCGTGTAGTAGCCGTCCAGCCCGAGCCACGTGCCGTCGCCCTGCGCCCGGAACCGGGAGCCGCGTCCCGCACTGGCCGCGGGCCGCAGTTCCAGCAGGTCGCTGGCAAGCAGGCGGAGCACGGTCGGGCGCGGGCCCCAGTACCACAGGCCGGTCAGTGCCAGCAGGTCCGGGCCGATGCCCTGCCGTGGCTGCCAGCGGTCGGCCAACCGCGGCTCGTTATCGGCGACGATCGTGATCAGGTCGGCGGCGATCGCGCTGACGGCGGGTCCCGCGGTCGCGTTGGACAAGACCACCGCGCCGAGCCCGTCCTCCTGACTCGCCACCAGCGCCGCGAGGAAGCCGGGCATGGACCCGCCGTGCCCGAACAGCGAGCGGCCCTCGTGCTCCGTGATCTGCAGGCCCAATCCGTACTCGTTGACGCCAGGGGAACGCGGCGCGGCGGGCCTGCGCATCTCCTCCACCGTCGGCCACGGCAGTACCCGGTCGTCGCCGTCGAGCAGGAACGCGACGAACCGGCTCAGGTCGTCGGCCGTGGACCACAGGTCACCGGCCGGCGCCATCAGCCCGGTGTGCTCGGCCGGCTCGGGCTGCATCACGTCTGCCCACGGATGCACCGCGAAGCCCCCGGCGTGCGGTGACCGCGGGCGCACCGTCGTCCGTGTCATGCCGAGCGGATCGAGGATCTCGCGCCGGACCGCCTCGTTCCAGCCGTGGCCTCTGAGCTGGCCGGCCAGCGCGCCGAGCAGGGCGAAACCGGGATTGGAGTAGTGGAACACGCGGCCGGCGGGATGTGGCCGCGGCTGGTCGCCGAAGATGTCCGTCAGCTTCGGTCGCAGTTCCCCGGGAGTGCGCTCCCACCAGGGGCCGCGCGCTTCGGAGGCCAGGCCGGCGGTGTGCGACAGCAGTTGCGCGATCGTGGCGGATCCGGCGGGGCCTGGATCCAGGTACTTGCCGACCGGGTCGGCGAGATCGAGCAGCCCTTCATTGCGCAGCCGCATGATCAGGATGGCCACGAACATCTTCGTCAGCGACCCGATCCGGTACTGGGTGCCGCCGTCGGGCTCATGCTCCGCCAGCATGCTCCGCGACCCGCACCAGACTTGGCGGCCATCTCGCACGACCGCGCCGATGAGCGAGGGCGTCCGGCCCTCGGCCTGCCCGGTGGCCACCCTGTGCAGGAGCGCACGGCGCGTGGCCGGCAGCAGTTCGTCAGCAGTTTCGCTTTGTGCCACCCGTGCACATTAACAGCCGCGGATAACGCGGAAGGCGCCTGGGATACATGGTTCCCGGTACCGTGAACCATGGCCGTCGAATCCAGCTCCTGGGACGCTTACGTTGGTGCCGTGATCCGGATCGAAGCGCCCGGCGGCGTCTACTGGCTACGGCCCGCGCCGTCCATGAGCACCCGGGGGGAGTACCCGGACCCAGGGAAGCGCCCCCTGTACGTGCTCACCGCGCACAATCCAGGTGGTCAGCCAGCTTCCGGCGCGGCCAATGCCGCGGCCGCGGCGCGGCTGACGGCGGAACTCGGTCGCCGGCGGCTGGCGTGGTGGCCCGCGGACGGCGGGGACCCGTCGTGGACTCATGTCGAACCGGGCGCCGCGGTGACCGGCATCGATGAGGCCGGCGCCCGCGCACTGGGCGCCGAGTTCGGGCAGGAAGCGATTTTCGTGCTCACGCCGGCCGGCCGCCGGGTGGTCGCGTGCGCTGACGACCGGGCCGTCACGACCGGATGGGTCAGCGAACTCCACGAAGCCGGCTAACCGCGGCAAGGCCGCGTAACATCGCGCAACCAGCCGGGTCCTTCGAGTGTCTTAATACCTGATGGGACCAATAAGCAGCTGGATGGACGGACCCCCGGACGGGCTACTTGCAGGAGTTGACGGGTGAAAACCATCCTCTTGTCCAGCGCGATCTCGCTGATCGTCGCACTGATCGGGACTAGGCCCACGATCGCGTTCCTGCGCAAGCAGAAGCTCGGACAGCAGGTCAGGACCGGTGAGCACGCGCCCGCCCACCTAGCCAAGAGCGGCACGCCGACGATGGGCGGCATCGTCATCATCATCGCCTCGCTGACCGGCTACACGCTGGGGCACTGGCTGACCGGCGACCCGATGACCGCCTCCGGGGTACTGGTGCTGTTCCTGATGACCGGCCTCGGCTTCGTCGGCTTCCTCGATGACTTCATCAAGCTGTTCATGCGGCGCAGCCTCGGCCTGCGCAGCGGGGCCAAGCTGCTCGGGCAGACCGTCGTCGGGGTGGTTTTCGCCGTCCTGGCGATCCGTTTCCCGGACAGCTATGACCTCACCCCGGCCTCGGAGCGCCTGTCGTTCAACGCCGACTTCGGCGTCTCCCTCGGCGCGGTCCTGTTCGTGCTCTGGGTGGTGGTCATGGTCACCGCTACTTCGAACGGCGTGAACCTGACCGACGGCCTGGACGGGCTCGCCACCGGTGCCTCGATCCTGGTGCTGGCCGCCTACGTCCTGATCGGGAACTGGCAACTGCGCAACGACTGCACCACCGACCTGGTGCGGAACTGCTACCAGGTGCGCGACCCGCTTGACGCCGCGGTGGTCGCGGCGGTGGTTATGGGAGCCTGCTTCGGTTTCCTGTGGTGGAACGCGCTCCCGGCCAGGATCATCATGGGCGACACCGGCGCGCTCGCCCTGGGCGGAACCTTGGCCGGGCTGGCCATCGTCACCCGCACCGACCTGCTGCTACCGGTGCTGGCCGGGCTGTTCGTGATCGTCACGATGTCCGTCGTCATCCAGGTCGGCTCGTACAAGCTGCGCCGCAAACGGGTCTTCAAGATGACGCCCCTGCACCACCACTTCGAGCTGGCCGGGTGGGCGGAGGCCACGATCGTGGTCCGCTTCTGGCTGATCGCGGGCATGTTCGTGGCCATCGGCCTCGGCATCTTCTACATCGGCTGGTTCCCCGCCTAGTGCAGCCGCACAGTAATCCCTGGGGGTTTCTGGCGGGCGGTTTCGTTACTTCGGGTAGTCGGTGAGGTGGACGATGGCGGCCGTGTCATAGGCCTCGACGGCGCTGCCGAAGGGCAGGCCGCCGGTCAGGACGGCGGTTTCGTAGTTCTCGGTGGCGGGGTCGTAGAGGGCGAAGCCACAGTCGTCGTCGCCGAGGCGTCACGGTGAACACGCACCCATTCAAGGACGTTGCTGCCCAGGGCCGACGCGATTACAACGGTGGGCGACCTCCGGCCTTCAGCAAGGAGGTGCATGCGCCTGCCGCCTATGTCGATCAAGTGGCCGGGCGGCGGAAAGCGGCGGCGGTCGGCCGCTTCCGCCGTGCGCTGGTAGGCAGCGCTTGCGATCCCCGCAGCGGCTATGACGGCTGCGGCACATGCTGCGGGCTTCACGCTCGGATCGTCCGGCAGCGGCCAGAAGTCTGCAAGGGCGCGGCGTGCTCGCCGTCCCCTGATCCAGGTGACTGGTCTTGTTCGAAGTGCATGCGTGCATTCTTTGCGCCCGCCGTGCCCCGCAATGGGGGCTACCGGCGCCGGGCCAGCCGGTAGATGAGGTAGGTAATCCCCGTCAGGAAGTCGACGACGCACCAGAACACGACGATGAGCGCGACGCCGATGCCCTTGCCGGCGTCGGTGGCGTCGTTGAGGGCGTGCGCGTAGTGGACCTGGCAGTCGGCCTGTGACTTGAACAGGCCCTGCCATCCGCCGTTCGCGCACTGATGGGCGGCCTGGACGGCGGTAGACGGGCCGCCGGGGTTTGAGGCCACCCCGGTGATGATCCAGATGATGAACAGGGCCTGGATGATCAGGAAGACCCAGAGGAACACGCGGCGCTTCTTCTTCGGCGGCTTGCCGGCGGCGGCTGTGATCTGCGGGTAAGACTGCCCGTAGGCCGCGGCCTGCGGTCCGTAGCCCGGCTGCTGCTGGTACTGCCCCTGCGGCTGTGTCGGCTGCGGCCCGTACTGGTCTTGGGAAGGGTACTGCTGCCCGAGACGCTGATGGTGCAGCGCCGGGTCATACCGTGGCGGCTGCCACGGCCGGTCGGCCTGCGGCCCTTCCCGTGAGGGCTGGCCGTCTTCGCGTCCGTACGTCATGCTCTTCTCCCCGGTGCTAGCTGACAGGACAGGAGAATTTAGTCCCGTTTCCAGACGCGGCGGCCGGGGTAGCGGTGTACGGCTAGCGGCCCTCAGCGCCCTGTTGTTACCGGAGTGTTAGCTTCACGCCAGGAAAGCACAGCAAGAGCGCGCCACGTACAGTGAGAGTTGTCGAGGCTTTCACTAACGTGACGGGGTCTTTTCCATGACCGAGGCTAGCACGGGCGCCGGTTCTGAGGGGATCGGCGAGCGGCTGCGGAACGTGCGGAAACGACGCGGCCTGAGTCAGGCCGAGCTGTCGGAACTGTCGGGGGTCTCGCTGTCCCTGGTCCGGAAGGTAGAGCAGGGCGAGCGCCAGGACGTGCGCGTCCAGACGCTGCGGAAGCTGGCATCCGCGCTGGAAGTGCCGACGACGACGCTGCTCGGGGAGCGCCGGGAGGAACCGGAACCGGTGAACGGCACGCTGTGGGCGGCGGCAGAGGACGCGATCCTGCACCCGGAGGCCGCGGCCGCTGCCGAGGACGTGACCCCGGCCGGCCTCGGAGACGCCCTCGCGGCTGCGGTACGGCTCTACCACGGCAACCGGTATGAGACCCTCGCCCGGGTGCTGCCCCCGCTCCTGGCCGACGCGTAGGACGCCCCGCCGCTGCAGCGGTCCCAGGCATACCAGCTCGCCGGATCGGTCATGGTGCAGACCCGGCAGCGGGACGCCGCCCGGACGGCCCTGGCACGGTCGCTGGCGGACGCTGAGGCGACCGGCGACATGACCGAGGCGGCCTCGGCGGTGATCACGCTGTGCTGGCTGCTGCTGACCGAGGGGCGGTTCGCGGAGGTCCGCCGCCTGGCGGCCGAGTGGGCGGACCGCGTCGAGCCGCGCATGTCCACGGCGACCGTCCGGGAGCTATCCGTCTGGGGCTGGCTGCTGCTGCGCGGATCCGCTGCGGCGATCCGCGACAACCTCCCCGGAGAGGCCGACGACATGATGCGGCTCGCCGGGGCCGCGGCCGTGGCGGCAGGGCGGGAACGCGGCGGCTACCGCATGTACTGGACGACGTTCGGCCCGGCGACAGTGGCGATGAAGCGGGTTGAGAATGCCGTCGTCGACGGCCGCCCGGACGTGGCGCTGCGGCTCGCCCGCGAGGTGCCGACGGGGCTGCGGCCGACCAGCGACAACCGCAACCGGCACCTGCTCGACGTGTCCGCCGCTCATCTGGAGCTCAGGCACTACGACGAGGCGTTCGGCGTTCTGCTGCGGCTGCGCGGCGAGGCGGGGCCGTGGCTGGCAGAGCAGCGGCTGGCGCGCGACCTGCTCGGCCGGATCATCGGCAGGCGCCGCACGCTGACGCCGGAGATGCGCGGCCTCGCCGGGGCTGTCCGGCTCGACCTGTGACGGCCTG
Organism: Trebonia sp.; assembly: GCA_035552855.1. Lineage (GTDB taxonomy): Bacteria > Actinomycetota > Actinomycetes > Streptosporangiales > Streptosporangiaceae > Trebonia. Next base: position 15,877 of record DASZKN010000239.1, read on the forward strand.
TGGCACTTCGCCGCGGTACCTCGCGAAAGTGCCATTGAGCACGGCCGGCCGCCGCGCGTAGCGTCCCGTCCCATCAGCAACCATCCCGCGACAGGGAGTGATGGGACCGTGGAAGCCGA
>DASZKN010000240.1:0-15630 GCA_035552855.1 Trebonia sp.
ACTTCTCGATGCTGGCCCTGGACCAGATCGTGAACCACGCGGCGAAGATCTACGGGATGTTCGGCGGCCAGGCGCGGGTGCCGATGGTGATCAGGACGCCCGGCGGCGGCGGCCAGCAGCTCGGCGCGACCCACTCGCAGAACATCGAGCTGTACTACGCGTTCGTGCCCGGCATGAAGGTCGTCGCCCCGTCGACCCCGGCGGACGCGAAGGCGCTGCTGCTCGCGTCGATCCGCGACGACGACCCCGTGCTGTTCCTCGAGAACCTCGCGCTGTACAACACGCGGGGCGAGGTGCCGGACGACGTCGCGCCGGCGGAGATCGGCCGCGCGCGGGTGACCAGGACCGGCCGCCACCTGACGCTCATCGGCTATTCGCGGATGGCGCACGTCGCGTCGGAAGTCGCCGCCGCCCTCGCCGAGTCCGACGGGCTCGACATCGAGGTCGTCGACCTGCGCAGCCTGCGGCCGCTTGACCGGGAGACGATCGTCGAGTCGGTCAGGAAGACCCACGCCGCCGTCGTGCTCGAAGACGACTGGCTGACCTACGGGATCGGCGCGGAAGTCGCCGCCTCGATCTCCGACGGGGCCTTCGACTACCTGGACGCGCCCGTCCGCCGGGTCGCGATGGCCGAGGTCCCGATGCCCTACTCCAAGCCCCTGGAGACGGCGGCCCTGCCGTCGCGCGATGACGTCGTCGGCGCCATCCGCCAGACGCTCGCCGCCGTCGGCCGCCGCACTGCTCCCGCGAAAGTCTGACCGCCGTGATCGAAATCAAGATGCCGCGTCTCTCCGACACGATGGAGGAAGGCGCGATCTCCACCTGGCGCAAGCAGCCGGGCGACGCCGTTTCCGTCGGCGACCCGCTTGTCGAGATCGAGACCGACAAGGCGGTCATGGAGTACGAGGCCTACCAGGCCGGGACCCTGGCCAAGATCCTCGTTCCCGAGGGTGAGACCGTCGAGATCGGCGCCCCGATCGCGCTCATCGACGACGGCAGCGGCGCCGGGGAGGCTGACAGCCGTCCGGAAGAGTCAACTCCAAAATCCGGTTCCCCTGAACGCGCCCGGCCGGCTCCCTCCGCCCCGGCGCCTGCCCCGGCCCCCGCGGCGCCCGTCAATGGCACCGGGACGAACGGGAACGGGAGCGGCGCGCGTCAGCTCGCCTCCCCGCTCGTCCGCAAGATCGCCAGGGAAAAGCACCTGGACCTGTCCGGCGTTACCGGCACCGGCCCGGGCGGCCGGATCATCCGTGCCGACATAAACGGTTTGCCGGGAGTAAACGCGCCGGTTCCGGCGCCGTCCGCTGAGCCGGCTGCCCCGGACCAGCCGACTTCGCCGGCCCCGGCCGACGCGGCGCAGTCGGCCCCGGCCGGCGACGACGTGCGCGGGTCGCGGAGCGTGCCGGTCAGCAACGTCCGCCGGGTGATCGCCCGACGGCTGAGCGCCAGTGCCAGCGAGGTCCCGCACTTCTACGTGACCGCGGTCGCCGACGCGGAAGCGCTCATGGACCTCCGCGCGACCCTCAACGGCCAGCTCACCGCGGCCGGGCGGGACAAGATCAGCGTCAACGACCTGCTGATCCGCGCGGTCGGGCTGGCGCTGCGGGAGCACCCGGACGTCAACGTGTCCTACGCCGAGGACGGCGCCGCCACGCTGCTCGTGCACGACCGGATCAACGTCGGGGTGGCGGTCGCGGCCGAGAGCGGCCTGATCGTGCCCGTGATCAGGGACGCGGACACGAAGACGGTCACGCAGCTCGGCACCGAGGCCAGACAGCTCATCTCGCTGGCGGGCGAGCGCAAGCTCACGCCCGAGCAGACGAGCGGGGGGACGTTCACGATCAGCAACCTGGGGATGTTCGGCGTGGAGCACTTCACGGCGATCATCAACCCGCCGGAGTCGGCGATCCTGGCCGTCGGCGCGACCACGAAGGAGCCGGCGGTCGTGGGGGACACGATCGTCCCCCGCTACCGGCTGCGGTACACGCTGTCGGTGGACCACCGCGTGATCGACGGGGCGCTGGCCGCGCGGTTCCTCAAGACGCTGACCGGCCTGGTCGAGTCGCCCTGGATGATCGTCGCGTAAGTGCCGCCGGTGCCCCCGCCTCGCTGACGGGGCTCACCGGCGGGCGGGCGGTCACCGGCGGACGGACTCGTCGCCGCCGCGTCTGGTGCTCACCCGCCCGAGGAAGGCCAGCAGGTGCTCGCCCGGGCTGGCCAGCAGCGGCACCGGCAACGGCGCGGCGAACAGCCCGTCGCGGGCCCCGTCCGGCAGCAGCACGGGCGTCATGTCCAGCAGCGTGCTCGCCAGGCTCGCCGGGATGGCGCGCGGGGCGCCGCACGCCGCGGCGATGTCCCAGCCGTGGACGGTCATCTCGATCGCGCCGGCGCAGGCCAGCAGGCTGTCGGGCAGAACCTGGCCGGCGATGGCGATCATGCTGTCCGCGGGCGCGTCCTCGATCGCCGCGAGCAGCCGCGCGCAGCGGGCGCGCATGCCGGCGGGCTCGGGGTCTAGCTCGTCTAGTCCGGCGCTGGCGGCGGCCGCGAGCGTCACCGTGCCGAGCGTCAGCCCGTCGGCGAGCGCCTCCAGGGACTCGCTGACGTGACTGAGCAGCATCCCGAGGCTCCACCCGGCGCACGGGGTGGGTGCGGTCAGCAGTACCGGCGTGACCAAATCCGCGCTGGCCAGCGCGTACGTGACCGACTGCCGCAGCAGTCCGCGCGCCGCGCCGGAAAACGCCGTGGGGCGCATGCTCGGCTACCTCCTGGCAGGGTCAGGTACGGGCGGGGCGAACAGCCCGTCACATGGTTAGACCGTCGGGCCGCCGCGAAATCGCCGGTCAGGCGGTGACGAATGTCGGTTCACCCCGTGTACTCACGTCCATGAATACGGCGGGCCGCGCGGGGAAGGGATAGTCTCTTAGCCGTGCTGGTGCCGCTGATCTGGGAAAGGCACCCGGTTTGAGGAGGGGCAGTGGCGGCGGACGCGAGCACCCAAGTCACCGAACTGACGGCTGATGATCACGCGTGCCTGACGTTCGGTGAGACCGAGGAGCTATTCGACCTGACGGCGGCGTTCGTCCGCGACGGCCTGGCCGCCGGCCTGAAGGTGATGTGGCTCAGCGACGCCGGCCCCGGCATCGCGGTGAAGGAGCTGACCAGGCGCGGCGTCGCGGTGGAGCCCGCGCTGTCCGCGGGGCAGCTGGCCGCGGACGGATGCGAGGAGCGCTTCCTGTCCGGATGGTCGTTCAGCGCGGACGCGGCGGTGGGCTGGCTGAGCGGCCAGCTCGCGGCGTCCAGACAGCAGGGTTTCCCGGGGCTGCGGATCGCCGTGGACATGAGCTGGGCGCTGCGCCCGGTGAGCGGAGTGGAAGAGCTGCCCCGGTTCGAGGAAGGCATCGCGGCGGCGCTGTCCGGCACCACGGCGTCGGTGCTGTGCCAGTACGACCGGGAGCGCTTCGACCCGGTCACGCTGGCGTCGGTGGGCGGGTTCCACACGCGCTCGGTGGCCGCGGCCACGTACTACGCGGACGCCAAGCTGCGGATCTGCCGCCAGTACGCGCCGCCCGGCATCAGGATCGCGGGGGAGATCGACTTCCAGTCCGCCGAGCCGCTCGCGCAGGCGCTGGCCGAGGAGGTCCGGCTGGACGGCGATGAGACCGTGAACATGGCGAGCCTGGCGTTCATCGACGCGCGCTGCACGATGATGATCGCCGAGGCCGTGCGCACCATGGCCGCCGCCGGGCGTAAGGTGACGCTGCGCTGCCCGCCCGAGGTGGCTCCCGGGTTCGCCCGGCTCGGTGTCGCGGACGTGCCCGGCCTCAGGCTGGTGTCGGCCGATGAGTGACGAGAACCCTAGCCCGGCCGGGCCGCCGGCGAATAGCCCGCGGTCGGGCCGCGACAGCGCGCCGCCGGAACCCCTGTCGCTCCAGCAGCCCTTCGACAGGGATTCGCTGTACGCGCTGCGGGCGGCCGTCTCGGCGCACGCCGCCGCGGCCGGGCTGAGCTCGCAGCGCGTCTACGACGTGGTGGCCGTCGCGCACGAACTCGCCGCGAACGCGGTCGTGCACGGCCCCGGGCACGGCCAGCTCAGGCTGTGGGCGAACGACGGGCTGCTCTACTGCCAGGTGCGCGACAGCGGCGCGGCCTCCCGGTCCGCCGCGGAGAAGAAAACGGTGTGGCCGTCCCAGCCCGGCCATGGCCTGTGGGTGGTCGGGCAGGTCGCCGACAAGGTGAGCGTCGACCGGGGTGATTCAGGCACGATCGTCACCGCCTGCTTCGCGACGGGCGGCCGCGCTGGCCGCCCGTTACATTCGCGCTCGCGGAACACGCCCGATCGAGCGCGTAATGCTAACCGCGTGCCGCGCGGGCCTTCGCCAGCATCCCCGTGTTGATGGCGTTCACGCTCTCCGCCAGCCCCGCCAGCAGCGTGCCGAGTTCCGCGAGGTCGTCCAGGTCCGGGGTGGCGTCCCCGTCGTCGAAGTGCTGCCGGGCTTCCCTGGCCGAGTTGAGCGCCTCGTGCAGCGCGCGGTGCACGCCGATCGTCGTTGGGTCGGTGCTGCTCACGTTTCTCCTCCGTCACATCCGCATGCTTACTGACGGACACGATACAGCGGTGGTTCCGGCCGACTCCGGGCGCTGGTTCCTCGCCGGCGTCGGCAAGACGAGCAGCAAACCGGCTAACCGCCTAACCCCTTAAAAGCTAGCCGCTCGCCGCCCGCCCGGCCCCCGCCGACTTCCCGCTGGCGGCCTCATCGAGGAACTCGGCGCACTGCGCGAAGACCCCGGCGACGTCGCGGTCGGCCAGCCGCGCCTGGTACGCCTCGTACCTGGCGGTCTCCCACTTCCGCGCCCGCGGTGACATGCCGGTCAGCGCGGGCCGGGGCAGCGGGCGCCAGCGCCAGCCACCGGAATCCCCGCTCATGATCAGCTCGGCCGGGTCCGTTGAGCAGCCCAGCAGGTTGCGCACATACCGAAGGCCGGCCAGCGTTTCCTCGAGTTGCAGCCGGTGTGCGGGCGGACGCTTCGCCAGCGTGATCTCGTAGTCCCGCGGATGGTAGCGGACCAGCGTGGCGTCGATGAGCGTTATCCACCAGACGCTCTCGCCGACCGCGGCGGCGGCGCGGGAGGCATCCCAGGCCCAGGCGACACGGCCGGTCGCCTCGGCCATCGCCGCCACGGACCAGTCGATCGCGGCGACCGGGGCGGCGGCCACGCCGCCGGCGTGCTCGCGGTTCCACGCCATCCGGCAGCCAGGCGAACAGAATTGCGCGTGCTCCCGGCGCGGAGTGAACGCCTTACCGCACTGTGCGCAGTTCCGGATGTCGCTCACACGTCCATCGTAAGGCGAGTAAAGCCCGTCGCAGGCACATGCCCCGCGATTTGGTTCGGGGAACAGACATTGTTCGTTCATCTTCCATTCACCTACATGTCGGTGCGGTGTCGCATCGCTTCCATAACGTGCATATGGCGGCACCAGCACGCCCGGCCGGACCGGCCCGTGTCCGGCCGATGACCGCGATAGGAACGGAAGCGATAGATAGTGTCCGACGCCCGGACCGCTGGCCTGACGGCACCGCTCGATGACGCGGTGCTCAGCAGGCTCCGCCCGCGTGCCGTGCTTATCTCCGGCATGGGGTTCTTCGCAGACGCTTACGACCTCTTCGTCATCGGCATCGTGTCCACCCTGCTCAAGCAGCAGTGGCACCTCGGCTCCGGCCAGCTCGCGCTGCTCAACGCGATCATGCTCGGCGCGGCGTTCCTGGGCGCGTTCGTGTTCGGCCGGATCGCCGACCTGATCGGCCGCACCCGGGTCTACTGGGTGGTCGCCGCGCTGATGGTCATCGCGGCGATCGGCTCGGCGCTGGCGCCGTCCCTGTCAGTCCTGATCGTGTTCCGTTTCCTGCTGGGCTTCGGAGTGGGCGGGGACTACCCGGTCAGCGCTGTGCTGATGACCGAGTACGCCGGGGACAAGAACCGCGGCAGGATGGTCGGGCTGGTCTTCTCCGCGCAGGCGGTCGGGCTGATCGTCGGCCCGCTGATCGCGCTCGCCCTGCTCGGCAGCGGCGCCGGCGCCGATTTGACCTGGCGGCTCCTGCTCGGTCTGGGCGCGGTCCCGGCCGCCGCCGTCGTCTATCTCCGGCGCAAGATGCCGGAGTCGCCGCGCTACCAGGCCCGGATCCAGGCCAGCCAGCGCCAGCCGCCGGTCAGCCAGAGCCAGCCGCCCGCCGCCGGCCAGAGCCAGCCGCCCGCCGCCGGCAAGACGCGCCCGGCGACCGCCATGGGGCTGCGCGCGTTCCTGACCAACCGCCGGTTCCTGGTGCTGCTCAGCGCGACCGCCGGCTGCTGGTTCCTGCTGGACTACGCATACTACGGCAACACGATCTCGACTCCGCAGATCGTCGCGCTGATATCGCCGCATGCCTCCGACATGGTGACGATCGCGATCCAGCTGGCCATCTTCGTGGTGGCGGCGGTGCCGGGTTACGTGCTGGCGATCGCCCGCATGGACCGGGTCGGCCACCGCAGGCTCCAGCTGATCGGCTTCATCATGATGGGACTGTGCTTCGCGGTCATCGGCCTGGCGCCCGGCATGACCACGGCGGTGGCGCCGTTCCTGGTGGCCTACGGGATCAGCTACTTCTTCAGCGAATTCGGCCCGAACGTCACCACCTTCGTCCTCCCGGGCGAGCTCTTCCCCGCGTCGGTCCGCGCCACCGGCCACGGGATCTCGGCGGGCATCGGCAAGCTCGGCGCGTTCATCGGCGTGTTCCTGTTCCCGGTGCTGCAGAGCTCGCTTGGCCTGCGCGGCACGCTCCTGCTCACGGCCGGGGTGTCGGTCCTCGGGGCGCTGCTCACCCTGGTCCTGCCCGAGCCCGCGGGCCGGAACCTGGAGGAAGTGTCGGAAGACGGCGAGGTCGTGGCCGCCGCCGAACAGGTGATCCGTCTCGCCGAACAGTCAGAACAGTCAGTGGCCTAACCCCTCACCGGCACCACGCGCGGGGGCGCGGTCGCCGGAACGCCAACGGCCCGTCCGGGATCAGACCGATAATCCCGGACGGGCCGTGGTGCTCCTCGCTAAAAAACCCCTTACCCCTGGACGGTTACCTGGACCGGTGACGAGGTCACCGGGCTGGCGAGCGCGTCGGTCGCCGTGGCCGTCAGCGTGTAGCCGCCGTCGGCCAGCGCGGTCGACGGGGTGCACGACCAGGCGCCGCTGTCGGACGCCGTGGCCGAGCAGACCGTGGTGCTGCCCGCGGTGACGGTCACGGCCGCGTCCGGCTCGCTGGTGCCGGACACGGCCGGCGTCGTGCTCACGTCGGCGCCGGCCGACGGCGACGTGATCGCGACCGCCGGCGGGAAGTCCGTCACGTTCTGGACGCCCGCGCCATTGATCGTCACCTCGACGCTGTGCACGGTCACCTGCCCGCCGCCGTTCCGCAGCCGGAAGTCGGCGCCGCCGTTCTGCAGGTCGCCGAAGTAGGCGTCGTTCGCGGTGACGGTCGCGGTCTTCCAGGTGCCAGTGTTGGTCAGCTGGATATTCGGCGTCCCGGCCTTGTACGGGTCGGAGCTGCCGTTGTCGTACTGGACCTGGAACGAGCCCGTTCCCGAGTCGTAGTACTGGATCTTCCACGTCGCCGAGAAGTAGCCGGCGTGCGCGACCGAGTCGTCGATGCTGAAGTAGATGTTGCTGTCGGTGCTCGCCAGGGCGGACAGCCCGTCGATGTCCGAGCCGGTCGTCGGCCCGTCGTACGCCGAGTTGTTCTCGCTCATGCCGTAGCTGTGGTTCGCCGGCCCCACGACCGAGCCCACCACGGCGGTGCCTGGCGGCTGGTTGGAGGCGGTGAACGCGACCCCGGCGGAAACCGGGCCGGTGTAGCCGGTCACGTCGGTGACGGTCGCGGTGATCGTCTGCCTGCCCTGGGTCAGGCCGCCGGCCGGCGCACAGCTCCAGGTGCCCGAGTCCGACGCGGTGGCGGTGCACAGGGCGGTCGAGCCTTCCGACACCGTGACCTTCCCGTTCGGGATCGACGTGCCGGAGATCGACGCGCTCAGGCGGACGGTCTGGTTGGCCCCTGGCGAGGTGATCGCCGGTGCCGTCGGGAACTCCGTGATGGCCGGGACCGCCGGTCCGGTGACCGACAGGCCGACGCTGTGCACGGTGATCGGCTGCTGGGCGTCGAGCCGGAAGTCAGCGCCGCCGGTTGTTCCCGGAGGCGCTGCCTCCGAGCCGCCGAAGTAGGCGCCGGAGATCGTGAACGTCGCCGTCTTCCACGTATCGCTGCCGGTCAGCGTGATCGTGCCCGCCGTGTGGTACGGGTCCTTGACCCCGTTGTCGTACTGCAGCGCGACCGTGCCGGTGCCCGAGTCGTAGTACGAGACCTTGATGGTCGCGTTGTAACTGGACGTCGCCGCCACGGACGGATCGATGCTGAAGTACATGTCGTTTTCCGGCGCGGACCCGGCCGTGGTGCGGGCGGACATGCCGCCCACATCGGCCGCCGTGGTCTGCGCGGACTCAGCGGTGCCCGCCGAACCGGTGCCGGCGTAGTCGGTCTGGGTGACGCCGTCACTGGTGTTGGTGCTCCCCAGCACGGTGCCGACCACGGCGGTGCTCGGCGCGCCGGCCGGGTCGAGGCCGATCTGGACTTTGCCGAGGTGCTTGTCGGTCGTGGCCGGGGTGCCGGTGACCGGGGCGAACGGCAGGTTCGTGGTCGGTGCGGACACTTGCTCGACCAGGTAGGACTGGCCGGCCCGGGCCTGGAACGTGAACGTGTCGTTGGTGGAGGTACGCGCGACCACCTGCGGCCGGCCGCGGCCGGTGACGACCTGGGCCTGCTGGCCGGGCCAGGGGTTCTTGACGGTGAGCGGGCCGCTGCTGCCGGCCTGGATGGCGGCGGTGACGAGCTGGCCGGTCTCGACCTGGACGTCGGCCTTGTCGCTTCCCTGGAGGTAGACGGTGCCGCTGCCGTTCCAGTCCGACGGCCAGGCCGGCGCGAACCGGATGATGCCGTCGTAGTCCTGGGCGAGGGCCTCGTCGACCGCGGCCGCGACGTTCGCGGACTGCTCCTGGTAGGGCTGGTAGCCGACCGTGCTGCCGATGTCGGCCAGGCCGCCCGGGTAGACCTGGTGGCTCTCGGTCAGCGAGACCAGGTTGCTCTCGACCTGGGAGGGCTGCTCGAGCCGGGCGGCGTCGACCGCGTCGTAGGACCAGTCGTTGCCGCCCTTGTTCGGCCGGCTGGTGTAGGCGCGCTGCTCAAGGGCGTACAGGTTGGCATCCTGGTCGCTGACCTGGTCCCACGGCCACAGCGGCTCGAGCTCGATGTTCTCGCCGTTGTGCCGCTGCGCGGCGGGCTGGTAGGAGATCGCGATCATGTCGGTGCCGGCCGCGTCCGCGGCCTGCGTCTCGGCCTGGGTGTAGTCGGGGTTGAGCAGCTTGGTCCTGGTCGCGGTGTCGGTCCGCGGGTAGGGCGGGATCTCCTTGATCGCCGCCGCGAACTGGTTCAGCAGCGGGTCCTTGCCCGCCTTGTCGCCGACGAGCCTGGCCGCCTGGGCGATGATCGGGAAGATCGTCTGGTCGGCGGTGATGTCGGTGGTCGGGTCCTGCACCGCCCACTGGGTCTCGTGCGCGTTCGCGACCGCGTGCAGCAGCCCGTCGGTGCCGGCCTGCTGGTAGGCGAGCAGGAACTGGGCGGTGGCCTCCATGAACGGGAACGCCTTCTTCAGGAAGGCGCGGTCACCGGTGCCCAGGTAGTTCTCCCACATGTACAGCGACATCTCGGCGCCGCTGCTGATGTCCTCGGCGTTCCACTGCGGGGAGGCGGCCAGCGCGCACGAGGCGTCGGAGGGGACCGGGCCGTCGCCGTAGTAGCCGTTGCCGTTGAAGCTCATGGTCTCCGGCACGCAGGCGCCCGGCAGGCCGCCCATCTGCGCCTTGGTCCACGCCTCGATGGCCGGCAGGTCGTTGATGTACATGTCGAAGATCGGCATGTTGAGCTGGTAGTTGCCCGAGCTCATGTTCGCGGAGATCTCGCCGCGCAGGTTCCAGATCCAGTAGTCGTTCGGCGCCCAGGTCTGCTTGTCCTGGCTCCAGTCGAACATGTCGGCCTCGCCGGCCTGGCTGCCGAAGTAGGTGCCGGTCTTCGACGACGCGGCCGCGTCGTACAGGTACAGGGTCCGCAGGTTCTCGATGTAGGCGGCGGACCCGTCGGCGGAGTTCATCTCCACCAGGCCCGAATGCGCCCAGTACCTGCCCCACCAGCGCGCCTGGCTGCCCAGCAGCGCTTGCTCCGGCAGGCTCGCGTCGTTGCCGATGAGCCTGGTCGCGGTCACCGCGGCGGTGCCGGCCGCCGTGCCGCCGGCCCAGTGCGGGGCCGCGACGACCACCCGGAACGAGCCGTTCGCGTCCGGCTTGAACGAGGTCGTGATCTTGGCGGAGTTCGTGACCGAGGTCTGCACGTCCCGGCCGCCGGCGGTGATCGCCGCCAGCGTCCCGAACGTCTGCCCGCTGGCGCCGTAACCGGAGTTGTCAACCCAGGTCTCGGCCAGCGTGCCGACCTTGCCGGTGACGTTCGCGGCCGGCTTGCGGCCGGACCACAGGTAGACCGAGGCGGACTGGGTCAGGCTCGGGTCCGCGCCCGAGACGTCGATGATCAGCTCGTCCTTAGCCGAGGAGACCCATGCCTTCATCGACATGCCGCCGCCGGACTCTTCCAGGACGCCGTCGGCCAGGTCGAGCCTGCCCTTGAAGTCCGCCGCGTGCGAGATCACCGACAGGCCGGGGATATTCACCTGCCCCGGCGACTTGCGGGACGGCATCGTATCCGACCGGTTCAGCTGCGCGGTGAACCCGTTCGCCGCCCACGCGGCGACGCCGAGCGCCCCGTTGCCCAGCGGGATGGACTGCGCGGGTTCGAGGTCCGGCGCGCCGAGCACGATGTCGTCGCGGCTCACGACACCGTCGGGGTTGAGGTTGAAACCGCCGTCGCGCCAGGCGGTCGTGGCGCCCGCCGACGAGGCGGCCGGCGATCCAGCCGACGCCGTGCTAGCCTGCGCGGACGCGCCGGCACCCGCCATGACCAGCCCGGAGGTGGCGGCGAGCACGGCGGCGAAGCCCGTGATGAGCCGGCGCGGCCTTGTCGGCGGGGAAGATGAGGAGGGGGACGGCGGACTCAATGACACAGAAGCCTCCACGGCGAAGTGCGGGGTGCGCCGGCAGCGTTACGGCGAGCTGCCATGGTCGTGATCCGATGTTCGGTGCCGTCTAAAGCTCCGATGTATCTGGTCCGGGCGCGCGCCGGACAAGCTGGTTTGTCGGCCCGGCGCGCTTAACGGTGCCGTAACATCGGATGATCTGGTTTATACGGCTTTAGCGCTCGGTTGTAAAGACCCGGTGTCCGAGTTGAGACCGAATCGTCACGTAGTCGCATGACGAGGAAACTTTCTAGTAACCAACATCTTGCGCCGGCCGCCATGTGGGTGTAGACATCCGATGAATAGATCCGATGTTTGCTACTCCCGAGGAGCGCAAGTGACGCAGGTGCAGCCCGCAGAACCCGCCACGATCCCGGCGGCGCCCGACGCCGGCGTCCGCGGGACAGGCAGCAGAATCGTCGCGCTCGACTGCTATGACGTCCGGTTCCCGACCTCGATCCAGCATGACGGGTCGGACGCGATGAACCCTGACCCAGACTACTCGGCGGCTTACGCCATCCTCCGCACAGACGCACGGGACCTCGAAGGCGAGGCCCTGTGCTTTACGATCGGCCGCGGCAACGACGTCGTGGTCGCCGCCATCGAGGCGCTGCGCGAACACGTCGTCGGCAAGTACGTCGCGGACATCGTCGGCGACCTCGGCGCGTTCAGCGCCAGCATGATCGGCGACAGCCAGCTCCGGTGGCTCGGCCCGGAGAAGGGCGTCATGCACATGGCGATCGGCACGGTCGTCAACGCGGCCTGGGACCTCGCCGCCAAGGTGGCGGGCAAGCCGGTCTGGCGGCTGCTCGCCGACATGACGCCCGAAAAGATCGTCGCGCTCATCGACTTCCGCTACCTGGAGGACGCGCTGACGCCGGACGAGGCGCTCGCCATCCTGCGCGCCGCGCAGGACGGCAAGGCCGAGCGGATCGCCGCGCTCGAGAGCAAGGGGCACCCCGCGTACACGACGACCCCGGGCTGGATCGGCTATTCCGACGAGAAGCTGGCCATGCTGTCGCGGGAGGCCGTCGCGAACGGCTTCACGCAGATCAAGCTCAAGGTCGGGGCCAACGTGGACGACGACATCCGCCGCCTGGCCCTGGCGCGGGAGGCGGTGGGGCCGGACATCCGGATCGCGATCGACGCCAACCAGCGCTGGGGCGTCGCCGAGGCCCAGTCGTGGATGGCGGCGCTCGCCCCCTACCAGCCGTACTGGATCGAGGAGCCGACGAGCCCGGACGAGATCCTCGGCCTCGCCGCGATCAAGAAGGCGATCGCCCCGGTCAAGGTCGCGGTCGGCGAGCACGTCGCCAACCGGGTGATCTTCAAGCAGCTGCTGCAGGCCGGGGCGGCGGACGTGCTGACGATCGACGCGTGCCGCGTGGCGGGCGTCAACGAGAACCTGGCGATCCTGCTCCTCGCCGCCAAGTACGGCGTGGCCATCTGCCCGCACGCCGGCGGCGTCGGGCTGTGCGAGATGGTGCAGCACCTCGCGATGTTCGACTTCGTCGGGGTCGGGACCGCGAGCGACCGTGTCCTCGAGTACGTCGATCACCTGCACGAGCACTTCACCGACCCGGTGCGCATCGTGGCCGGGCACTATCTCGCGCCGACGCGGCCGGGCTTCTCCACGACGCTCCGGCCGGAGACGCTGCGGAACTACCTATTCCCGGACGGAGCCGTCTGGCGAGAACTCGCCAGCCAGCTCAGCGCGAAGCTCGGCAAGGAACTGTAAGCAGGACCTTTATACCAACGACGGTAACTACTAACTTCCGTTAGGAAGTTATAAGGGAGAAGGCATGAGAGCAAAGAGAAGCCTGTTCGGCTCTGTGGCGCTAACGGCCGCGGGACTGCTCATCGCCGCCTGTAGCTCGAGCAGTTCCGGCAGCGGCGCGGCCGCCGGCAGCGGCGGCTCCGGGTCCGGCGGCTCGTCCTCGGGCCAGACCACGATCGGCGTGGACCTGACCTACAACAACACCGCGTTCTGGGCCGCCTACATCAACTACGAGCAGCAGTACGCGAAGCAGATGAACATCAAGCTGCTCGGCCCGCTGCTCGCCAACGCCAGCGCCAGCCTGCAGAACCAGCAGATCGACAACCTGGTGGACGAGGGCGCCAAGGCGATCATCGTGAACCCGGAGACGGCCACGAGCCTGGGCCCGGCCATCAGCTACGCGAACGCCCACCACGTGCAGCTGGTCTCGGTCGACACGATCGTCGGCGTGGGCAAGGTCTACATGGTCGTCCGCGCCTCGAACACGCTGTACGGCGAGGACGCCTGCGCCTACATCTCCAGCAAGGTGAAGTCCGGTTACGTCCTGGACCTCGAAGGCGACCTCACCTCGTCCAACGGCGCCGACCGCACGAACGCCTTCAACACCTGCATGCAGGCCAACGACCCGGGCGTGAAGATCCTCAAGGACCCGACCACGTGGACTGACGCCACGGCCGTCACCGACGCGCAGAACGCGATCAACGCGTACGGGTCGAACCTCAAGGCAATCTACTCGCAGTGGTCAAGCCCGGACACCGGCATCGCCCCGCTGCTGAAGAGCAAGCACCTGACGAACACGATCGTGATCAGCGACGACGGCGTGCCGTTCGAGATGTGCGACATCGGCAACGGGAGCGTCACCGCCTCCCAGTCCCAGCCCGCCAACCTGTACGCGGAGTACGCGCTGAAGTACGCGGTGGACGCGGCCAAGGGCGTCACGCTGAAGGCCGGGCAGCCGGGCGGCGGCGCGCCGGCCCTGCAGAACGTCGCCTACCAGGGCGACACGAACCTCGCCGACCCGATCGTCGCGCCGTTCGTCACCAAGTCGGCCACGAAGCTGACGGTGTCCAGCCCGGCCGACGGCCTGCCCGGGACGTTCACCACCACGGCTGTCTCGGACCCGACCCTGTGGGGCAACGTGTACGGCAAGGCCCACGGCGGCGTCTGCGCCTCGTCCGCGTCGTCGTAACGCCCCCGGTGGCCGGCGTCCCGGCGGGCGCCGGCCACCCGTAACAGGAATGGACATGCCATGACCTCCACCGGCGAGGCGCTCGTCGAAGTGACCGGCGTCGAGAAGAGATTCGGCACCACTCGCGCGCTGCGCGGCGTCGACCTTTCCATCAAGGCCGGGCAGTGCCTGGGCCTCGTCGGCCGCAACGGGGCCGGGAAGTCGACGCTGGTCTCGATCCTCTCCGGACTTTCCGAACCGGACGCCGGCACCGTCCGGTTCGGCGGCCGCCCCGCGCCCCGCGTCGGGGACATCGCGGCCTGGCACGAGTGGATCGCCACCGTGTTCCAGCACTCGATGATCGTGCCCGACCTGTCGGTCGCCGAGAACGTGTTCCTCGGCACCACGTCCCGCGTGGTCAGCTGGCGGGAGCTGCGCGCGCGGACCCGCGACATCATGCGCGAGTGGGGGTTCGACATCCCCGCCGAGACGATCTGCCGCGACCTGTCGGTCGAGCAGCTGCAGATCGTCGAGATCGCCCGCGCGCTGGCCCGCGGCGCCAAGTGCGTGCTGCTCGACGAGCCGACCGCCGCCCTCGAGCGCGAGGCGGGCCGCCGCCTGTTCGAGCGCGTCCGCCAGCTGACGAACGGCGGCGTGGCGGTCCTGTACATCTCCCACCACCTCGAAGAGGTCTTCGAGATCTGCCAGGATGTCACCGTGCTGCGCGACGGCGAGCGGGTGCTGAGCTCGCCGGTCGCCGGTCTCACGAAGGACGAGCTCGTGGCCGCGATGGTCGGGGATGTCCAGACGGCCACCGCCGCCCCTGAACGGCCCATGGCGGCTGTGGTGCGTGACGCACCCGCCGCCGACGGCGCCGAAGCGGGCGTGGTGCTCGAGATCGACAACCTCACCGCCGACTCGGCGCGCGGCCGCCTGTCCGGCGTGTCGCTGAAAGTGCACGCGGGCGAGGTCGTGGGCGTGACCGGCCTGCTGAGCGCGGGCGTCGCCACGATCGGCCGCGTCGTCGGGGGCGCCGAGGGCCATCTGTCCGGCGAGGTCCGGCTGCGCGGCCGGGTCGTCCCGCCCGGCCGCCGCGACGTGGCGCAGCGCTCGGGGATCGGCTACATCCCCGAGGACCGCCGCGCTGAAGGCTTCGTGGCCCACCTCGGCGTCGCGGAGAACGCCACGATGACGATCACCAAGCGGCTGTCCGACCGGTTCGGCGTGCTCAGCCCGGGTCGCCGGCTGGCCGCCGCCGCCCCGCTCACCAAGCGCCTGTCGGTCGTGGCCGCCGGCCCCGGCCAGCCGGTGGGCGAGCTGTCCGGCGGTAACCAGCAGAAGGTCACCGTGGCGCGGACGCTGGCCCACGACCCGTCGCTGATCGTCGCGATCACGCCGACCCGCGGCGTCGACGTCGCGTCCAAGGAACTGCTGCTCGACTCGCTCGCCGACGTGGCGCGGACCAACGAGGCGGGCGTGCTGCTGTGCAGCG
>DASZKN010000241.1:0-3833 GCA_035552855.1 Trebonia sp.
GTCAAGGTCCCGGCGCTCACGGTGGTGGTGCCGCTGTACGTGTTCGCACCGCCCAGGGTCAGGCCTCCGGCGCCGTTCGTCGTCAGCCCCCAGCTGCCCGCGTTCAAGCCCGTCCCGCCGCTGCCGGTCTGATCGGCAATCACGTCGGAGAACGTCTGGGACTGGCTAGAACCCGGCGAGAAGGTCACCGTCCCGCTCGCACCCTCAAGGAACATCCCCGAGCCGAACGCCGAGCCCGCGCCCCCTCCACCGCTGCCCGTTCCGCCGGTGACGGAGCTGCCGCTCACCGTCAACGGACCGCCGAAGGTGAGACTGCCGCCGCCCTGCACGAACACCGAACCGCCCAGCCCGGCGCCACCACCACCGCCGTTGCCGCCACCACCGCCACCGAACCCGCCGGCGCCGCCGATCGCGGGCCCGCCACCGCTGCCGCCGACGCCGCCGCCACCGCCACCGCCAAACCCACCGATGCCGCCGCTGCCGGTGGGGGCGGCGCCGCCACCACCGCCGCCGAACCCGCCCGCGCCGCCGTCGATGCCGCCGCCGCCACCGACGGCGCCGCCACCACCGCCGCCGAACCCGCCGACGCCGCTCCCGCTCCCGCTGCCGCCGCCGCCGCCGACCCCGCCACCGCCGCCGCCGTCGTGGCCGTAGGAGCCGCCGGCGCCGCCGCCGCCGCCGCCGCCGCTGCTCCCGCCCGCGCCGCCGCTGCTCCCGCCCGTGCCGCCTGAGGCGCCGTTGATCACGATTCCGGCACCCCCCGCTGTGCCGCCATCGCCGCCGGTGGCGCCTGAGCCGAGACCGCCGCCACCGCCACCACCATTGAAGACCACGCTTCCGCCAGCGCCGCCCATCCCACCACCGCCTCCCCCGCGCGAGGCGAAGCTGCCCGACCCCCCGACGACGCTGTCAGCGCTCAGCGTCAGGTTGCTCACTGTCACGGTCGCCATGCTCGCGACGAACAAGCCCGCGCCCAGGCCGGCACCGCCGCCGCCAGCGGCGACGCCGGCGCCGCCGCCCCGCGCCCTGGCGTTGGAGATCGTCAGGTCGTTGATCGCCACCGTGACCGACGCTGGCGCCGCGCCCGAGAACTTAGCGACGAACAGGCCCCGGTAGAGGTTGTTGCCGCTGATCGTGTTGGGGTTGCCGTTGATCGTGACGCTGTTGACGATCGCCGGGAGATCGGAGGCAAGCGTGATGGTGCCCAGGCCGGGGTCGAAGTTGATTACGTCTGGAGACGAGGGCGTCGTATCGACGCTGGTGATCGCCGCCCGCAGCGACCCTGCTCCCGAATCCGCGTTTGTGGTGACCGTGTACGTCGCCGCCAGCGCGTGGCCCGCCAGCACGAGGAACACGACCAGCGACAGCCCCAGGACCCTCGCGCCAGCACCGCCCACTCGACCCATCCTCGCTCCCCTGTGTAGATCCACCCCTGGGGCCGCCGGCCCACAGCCCCAATCCGACGCGGCCAGCCTACCCGAGGCGACCGACCGTGCCTAGACCCCGAGCCACCGCTTCGGGTTCTCGACCATCATCGTCTGAAGCTGCTCGTCGGTCATCCCGCCCTCCTTGAGGGTCGGGATCACGCTCTCGAACAGGAACGTCATCGACCAATCGGTCGCGGCGCCCGAGGCGTCGAACTGCTCGATCAGCTCGGGCGGGTACCAGTCGAGCCCAGCGCGGATCGGGATGTCGAAGTCCTGGGAGAGGAACATCCGTTCCGCGTAGCCACGTCGCAGCAGCTCCAGCACCGTCGCGTTGCGCTTGCCGGTCGGGAGGAACAGGTCGATCCCGTAGCGGTCCATCCCGATCCACACGCCGGTCTCGAGCAGCCGCTCGATGTACTCGATGTCGTCGGTGTCGCCGGTGTGGGCGATGTGGATCTTGTCCGGCGCGACTCCCTCCTCGAGCAGGATCTCGACCTGGCGCGGCCCGGTGCCGGAGGCCGGCCGCGAGTGCGCCATCACCGGCACGCCGGTCCGCACCGCCGCGCGCGCGGCGGCGCGGTGGACCTTCTCGACCCGCTCGTTGACGCCCGGCTCATCGGCGGCGCACTTGACGAACGCGGCCTTGATGTCGGTGCCCTGGATGCCCCGCTCGATGTCGTGCACGAACAGGTCGGCGATGTAGTCCTCGGAACGGTTGAGCAGGAACTGGGGCAGGTGGTCGTAGGTGTAGATCCCCGTGCACACGATGATCTGCAGTCCCGACCCGGCGGCCAGCCGCTGCGAGGCCCGCACGTCGCGTCCAAGCAGCATCGCTGTCGGCTCGACGACGGTCTTGACGCCGTGGCCCTTGACCGCCTCGGCGGATTCGAGTGCGAGCTCAAATTCCTTGTCGTGCTCGCGGACGTGGGGCCACTGTGCCGTCACGGCCTCGTCACTTGAGAAGAAATGCTCGTGGATCAGGGTCAAGCCCAGGTCCCCGACTTCGATCCGCCCGTTCACAGTCTCAACTGTCGCCATCCGGCACACCTCCGTTGTCAGGCCCGTGCCATACCGGTTAGAGCGGCGCGGCACCGGGAAGGATCCCCCCTAGTCAAAGGGAGGATCTCATGTTCAGAAGCGTTAGCACGAGGGTTGCGGGCCTGTTGATTCTGGTCGCCGGCTTGTGGGGCGGGCTGGTCCCGTTCGTCGCACCGTACTTCCACTTCGCGCTCGGACCGAATCACAGCTGGACGTGGACGAGCGGCCGGCTCTACCTGAGCGTCCTGCCCGCGATCGCAGCGATCGTGGGTGGAGTGCTGCTAGTCGCCAGCGGGCCCAGGGCCGGCGGCAAGCTCGGCGCCCTGCTCGCGCTCGCGGGCGGTGCCTGGTTCGCGGTCGGACCGACCGTCAGCCTGCTGTGGGCAACCGACGCCGAGGGCTTGGCGCACGGCCACAAGGTCACGCGGATGCTCGAGCTGCTCACGTACCACACGGGCCTCGGCGTCCTGATCGCCACGTTCGCCGCGTACGCGCTGCCGGGTCTGGCATTCCGCCGAGCAGTCGCACCTGCGACGGCCGCGCGGGCGACACCGGCTGCCGCTGCCGCGCGGGCGACACCGGCCGCCGCTGCCGCGCCGACGAGACCGGCTGCCGCTGCTGCGCCGGCCACGGACGACGCCCCGACTACTGCGGCACCGGCGGCGGCGGGCGCTCCGGCCCGGCGGGGCGGGCTGTTCAGCTTGTTCCGCCGTCGCGCGGCGACCACCGACGGGTCTACCGCCGGCTCGCGAGGGGTTGCGGCGCAGCGCTGAAACGAGCTTGCCTGCGCGGCGTTGGGCCTATCGTCGCGCAGGCAAATTTCGCTAGCCGAGGCCCGGAAGCCCCGCCGGCCGGTAGCTCGCCGGCGGCTTCCGCGGCCACCTGAAGGCGGCGCAGCCGCCGTTGGACGCGACGAAGGAATCGAAACTCACCGCGTGGTCGAAGTAGTAGCCGTTGGGGTAGTAGGGCCCGAGCGTGGCCTGCTCCCTCCCCTGGACCGGCACGTCCTGGATCGCCTGACGGAAGGACGGGTCGGGCAGCATGTTCCGCAGGATGATCGGCGCTGAGGGCAGCGGTCCCTTTGGCAGCCATTCGATTCCGCAGCTCGCCTTCGCCGTGAGCGGGCGGTTGGCGGCGGTCGAGATCACGATCGTGTAATAGCCGCTGGGATCGAGCGCGACGTCGTCGTCCTTGAAGCACGCCAGATACTGGGTGGCCGAGGTGTTGGAGCACATCGACCAGTAGCGCAGCTGCCCGCGCCCCATCGTCGTGTCGGATGGGAGGTAGGTCCGCGGGGTGCTCGGCGCCTTGCCGTGGAACACGAGCACGTCGCCGTAGGAGGAGGTGTCGAACGCGGTCATGTAGGCG
>DASZKN010000242.1:0-13168 GCA_035552855.1 Trebonia sp.
GCAATCTACCGTGCCCCTTCCTCCGCCGTCGTCTAGCGCCTGGCAGGCCAGGCAGGCTCTCGGCGTCCGCCTAGGTGAACTCCGCAAGGACGCTAGACTGACCGGCCGGGCGCTAGCCCAACTCTGCGGGTGGCACGAGTCCAAGGTCTCCCGCATCGAGCACGCGCGGACAGCGCCGTCCGCTGACGATATTCGCCTTTGGTGCCTGCACTGCGGGGCACCGGGCGAGACTGTCGAGTTGCTGGCGTCCCTGCGTTCCGTCGAGGACATGTTCGTTGAGTGGCGGCGGATGGAGCGGACGGGGCTCAAGCGCGCCCAGGAGGCCGTGCTGCCGCTGTGGGAGCGTACGAAGATCTTCCAGGCCTATTCGTCGTGGCTGATCCCCGGTGCAGTCCAGACAAGTGACTACACGAAGGCCATCCTGCGTGCCATCGCTGCCCGGCGTGGTCTTCCCGACGATACCGACGAGGCCGCAGCGGTCAGGGCTGACCGTCTGCGCCTGATGCGCGAGGGCGATCACCGGTTTTTCATCGTGGTCGAGGAGTCGGTCCTCCGGGCCGTGATTGGCGGCGCGGAGGTGATGGCTGGCCAGCTGGGCCACCTGATCACCGTTGCGTCCCTGTCTTCCGTCTCGCTCGGCATCATCCCGATGGGGCTAGAGCGTGACGTGGTCTGGCCGGTCGAGGACTTCTGGATCTTCGACACCACCCAGGTGAACGTCGAGCTGGTGTCCGGATGGCTGACGCTGACGCAGCCCCGTGAGATCGCGACGTACGCGAAGGCGTTCAGCGACCTGTCCGACCTTGCCGTTCGCGGAGCGAACGCACGTGCCCTGATCACGAAGGCGATCGACGCCTTGAGCTAGCTGTGCAAGCCCGTGCAAGTTCCTTTACGCGCGTGCTCCGTGTCGGCCAGTCTTGTACTGCGCGCTACGCCCGTGAACGCGACCCCGGGCCTAGCAAAGCGCACGACACGAGGAAACCTCATGGACGGCGCAACCGAGGGAACGACGGTGGACACTGCGGACAGACATGCGTGGGATTACCTGGTCGATCAATGGGGCGAGGCTTACGAGTTCGAGCACAAGCCCGGAAACGCACACGCGTACACCTGCAGGCGGAGGGACAACGCGCTCCTGCTGGAGGCCCAGTCGGTCGAGTCGCTGCAGAACCTGGTCCGCAGGGACTACGACCAAGCTCCGGTGCCCCGGAGCGTGACTTCGTGATCGTGTGGGTGTGGGAAGCCAGCGGCCCGGAAAACCGGCTGCTGGGCGTCTGCGATGCGGAAGGCAGAGCGCGGGAAGCCGTCGAGGACTCGCTGACAGGCCGCCGGGCGTCCGGAGGCATCGAGATGGCCTGGGTGCGTTTCGGTGTCTTCATCTCCTACGAGCGCTCGGGCAGCGGCGAGACAGCTGTCCTGGACCGCAAGAGCGAATTCGCCGTGTGGACGCCGTTTCGCGTGCGGGCAGCGTCATGACCGTGGCGGCGTGACACAGGCAGTGACCCTGCAGAAGTTCTAGACCCCTGGCTACAGTCGGGGTCTTTTCGTTGACCGCATGTGCCATCATTCGGACATAGTTAGCGGACCTGGCTCGTCATTGGACGCACTGAGAGACGCTGCGATTTCGGCGAACTGGTCGAGGGCCGCTTGCAGGTCCTCGACGATCTCCGCCGCGATCACGTTCTATAAGGTCGGCGGTATGAATTCGGCGACAGGGAGCCTTATGGCCGCGTCCAGAGGATACGTTGACGACACAGCGGCCGGGCTTCGCGGCCGTTACGCCGCCAGGCCGCCGACTGCGAGGCCGATGAGGTACGTGAGGCCGGCGGCGACCGCGCCGAGGAGGAACTGACGCGCCGCGCCCCGCCAGAACGGCCGGTTGGTCAGCCGCGCGACCAGCCCGCCGCCGACGATGGCGGCGAGCGCGGACAGGCCGAGCGTGACCCCTAGCGCGTCGAAGCCGAGCACGAACGGCAGCAGCGGGATGATCGCCCCGACGGCGAACGACAGCAGCGACGCCCCGGCGGCCACGTACGGCGACGGCAGTTCCGACGGGTCCACGCCCAGCTCTTCAAGAGCGTGCACGGCGAGGGCCTTCTCCGGGTGCCTGGAGATCTCCGCCGCGGCCTGCTTGGCAGTCGCGGCACTGACCCCGCGGCGGCGCAGCATGCCGGCCAGCTCGGCTTGCTCGCCGGTCGCGTTGGTCTTGAGCTCGTGGCGCTCCTTGTCGACTTCGGAGAGGATCAGCTCGTTCTGCGAGGAGACCGAGACGTACTCTCCGGCGGCCATCGAGAAAGCGCCGGCCGCGAGGCCCGCCAGGCCTGTGAGCACGATCGCGTGCCGCGACCCGCCGCCGCCGCCCACGCCGGCGATCAGCGACACGTTGGTGACGAGCCCGTCCATCGCGCCGAACACCGCCGGCCGCAGCCAGCCCCCGGATACGTCCCTGTGCTCGTATCCGAACGCTTTCGCATGGGGGCTGCTCTGCTCGGAGGTCGTCATGGCAGTCGGGTCCTGTCCGTGCTGCCCGCGCGGCGGCGGGCGGATAAGTCGGGCGAAGGGAACAAGCTACGCGTGCCTGGCCGCCAGGCAAAATCCCCCGCACCACATTTTATGAGGTACCTGACGGAGCCGAGCGTGTCACGGCGCGCCGCGGCTGGAATGATGACCCTGTGACACATGGCGTCCGGCGCTGGCACGCGGAACTCGCGTGGCTCCACCGTAGCGCGTCCGGGACCGCCGGACTGGCCCGCGACGTGCTGATCGAGGCGACGGGGGACCGGTTCGCCGCGGTCACCCCCGGCGTCCCGGCGGCCACCCTGCCGCCTGCGGTCACGCGCCTGCGCGGGCTCACGCTGCCGGGCCTGGCGAACGCGCACTCGCACGCGTTCCACCGGGCACTGCGCGGCGGCCTCTCCGGCGGCCTCGCGGGCGGCCCCGCTGGTGACCTCGCGGCCGGACAGCCCGCCCGCGGCACATTCTGGACCTGGCGCGAGCGGATGTACGAGGTGGCGTCCCGGCTCACGCCCGAGACGTACTACGCCCTCGCCCGCGCGGTGTACGCGGAGATGGCGCTGGCGGGCGTCACGTGCGTCGGCGAGTTTCACTACCTGCACCACGATCAGGATGGCAAGCGCTACTCCGACCCGAACGAGACCGGCCGGCTCCTCATCGCCGCCGCCGCTGCCGCGGGTATCCGCATCACCCTGCTTGACACGTGTTACCTGGCGAGCGGTTTCGCCCCAGGAGGCGCGGCGCTGCCCCTCGCCGGCGTCCAGGCGCGCTTCGGCGACGGGTCGGCGGCCGGCTGGGCCGCGCGGGTCGGGGAATACGGCTGTGACGAGCACGGCATGGTGGCCCCCCACGCACGCCTCGGCGCCGCGATCCATTCGGTGCGGGCGGTGCCGCCGGACCAGATGCCAGACGTCATGGCCTGGTCACACGCCCACGCCGCCCCCGTGCACGTCCATTTGTCGGAGCAGCCGCGGGAGAACGAGGAGTCGGTGGCGGCCTTCGGGCGGACGCCGTCCCAGGTGCTCGACGAGGCCGGCGTGCTCGGCCCGCGGTCGACGATGGTGCACGCCACGCACCTGACCGAGTCGGACGTGGCGCTGCTCGGCGCGTCGCGGGTGACCGCCTGCCTGTGCCCGGTGACCGAGGCGGACCTGGCGGACGGCGTCGGCCCGTCCCCGGCGCTCGCGGCGGCGGGCTGCTCGCTCTCGCTGGGCAGCGACGGGCACAGCGTGATCGACCTGTTCGAGGAGGCGCGCTGGCTCGAACTGTCGCTCCGCTACGTCACGCGCAGCCGGGGGCACTTCGCCCCGGACGAGCTGGCCGGTTTCGTGACGGCGGGCGGCCACGCCTGCCTGGGCTGGCCCGACGCGGGCGAAATCGTTCCCGGCGCCTACGCGGATCTGGTGACGGTTTCGCTCGACAGCCCCCGGCTGGCCGGAACCGGCGACCCGGCCGGCATTCTCGGCAGGCTGCTCGCCGCCGGGACCGCGGCGGACGTGCGGCACGTGGTCGCGTCGGGGACCGACGTGGTGCGGGACGGCCGCCATCGGCTGGTCGGTGACGTGCCCGGGGCGCTGTCGTCGGCGATCACGGCGGTGGCCGGCTGACAATGGCGAATAGCCTGCTGATCACGCGCATCGGTGAGCTGGTCACCAACGCCGGGCCCGACGCCGGCAACGTCGGCGACGGCTTCGCCGCGATCGCCAACGCCGCGCTCGTCATCGAGGGCGACAAGGTCGCGTGGACCGGCCCGGCGTCAAGGGCACCCGCCGCCGACGCGGTCGTGGACGCCGCCGGGCGCGCGGTGCTGCCCGGTTTCGTCGACTCGCACGCCCACCTCGTGTTCGCGGGGGAGCGCGGCGCGGAGTTCGCCGCCCGGATGGCCGGCGCTTCCTACGCCGCCGGCGGGATCCGGGCCACGGTCGCCGCGACCAGGAACGCTTCCGACGCGACGCTGCGGGCCCGGCTGCGGCGGCTCGCCACGGAAATGCTCCGCCAGGGGACGACGACGTTCGAGTGCAAGTCCGGCTATGGCCTGACCGTCGCGGACGAGGCCCGCTCGGTCAGGCTCGCCGCCGAGGTCACCACGGAAGTCACCTACCTCGGCGCCCACGTCGTCCCCGCCGAGTACGCCGGCGACGCCGCCGCCTACGTGGACCTCGCACGCGGCGAGATGCTCGCCGCCTGCGCGCCGCACGCCCGCTGGGTAGACGTGTTCTGCGAGCGCGGCGCGTTCTCGGCCGACGAGGCGCGGGCGGTCCTCGCGGCCGGGAAAGCGCGCGGCCTGCTGCCGCGCGTGCACGCGAACCAGCTCGGCACCGGACCGGGCGTGCAGGTGGCGGTGGAGACGGGCGCCGCTTCGGCGGACCACTGCACGTTCCTCACGGACGCGGACGTGACCGCGCTGGCGTCGTCCGGCACGGTGGCGACGCTGCTGCCGGGCGCGGAGTTCGGCACCCGGCAGCCGTACCCGGACGCGCGGCGGCTGCTCGGCGCCGGGGTGACGGTCGCGCTGGCGACCGACTGCAATCCGGGGTCGTCGTACACGTCGAGCATGCCGTTCTGCGTGGCGCTGGCGGTGCGGGACATGGGCATGACGACGGCCGATGCGGTCTGGGCAGCCACCGCGGGCGGCGCGCGGGCGCTGCGCCGCGCCGACGTCGGCTACCTGGCCCCGGGCGCCCGGGCCGACCTGGTCATGCTGGAAGCCCCGTCGCACGCCTACCTCGCCTACCGGCCGGGCGTGCCGCTGGTGTCCGCCGTCTGGCAATCCGGCCGCGCCATCGCCGCCGGTAACACGGCCGGGTAGCGGCCGCGGAACCGGACCAGCGGCGAACCGCCTTCGGCCACGTAAGAAACGTTCTCTACCGCGGAGATCACCAGCAGGTGATCGCCCGCCGGCACCCGCCGGGAAACCGCGCACTCCAGCGCGGCCAGTCCTCCGGCCGGGATCAGCGCGTCAGACGACGAGCCCCGCGAGTGCGGCACGTCGTCAAGCGCCAGCCGCGCGCTCGGCCGGCCCGCCGCCGCGAACCGGCCGGCCAGCACCCGCTGCCGCGACGACAGCAGCGTGACCGCGAACCGCTGCGCGGGCAGCGACGGCCTGCTCAGCACCTCCGCCGGATACGACCCGGCCATCAGCGACACCAGCACAAGCGGCGGGTCCAGCGACACCGGGCAGAACGCGCTGACCGTCGTCCCGATGTCGTCCCGGTCGTCGGCGATCGTGACCAGCGTGACACCGGCCGCCCAGGCGGCCAGCGCGGCGGCGAGATCGCTAGCCAAGGCGAGTCACCAGGGCGCGTTCAGTCAACTGATCTTCCAGCTGCCCGGCAGCATCAGCGGCCCGTACGGTGGCAGTCCGGCGCTCGCCGCGAACTGCCACGCGGGGCCCCAGCCCTGGGCGAACGCGGACAGCAGCGCGGCCGCCGGGTCGGCCGACGGCGCGGCGGCGGGGCGGGCCTCGCTCGAATCGGCCGGGCGCAGCTGGTCGAGCGGGCCGAGCCGCGGGTAGACGCGGACGGGGGCGGCGGCGGTCAGGCCAGCGCGCCGCCGGGCGATCGCGATCGCGTCGTGCAGGCCGCCGGCCTCGTCCGCGAGCCCGTTCGCCACGGCGTCGGCGCCGGTCCACACCCGGCCGCGCGCGAGTTCGTGCACCCGCTGGTGGGTCAGCCGCCGCCCGGAGGCCACCTTCTCGGTGAAGTCGGTGTAGATCGCGTCCAGCCAGACGTTGATCCGCTCCCACTCGGTCTCCGTGAACGGCCGGGACAGCGAGAACATCGTGGCATTGGCGCCCTCCGCCACGGTGTCGGTGTTGACGCCCGCCCGCTCGAACAGTTCCCGCAGCACCGGCTTGCCCATGATCACGCCGATTGACCCGGTCAGCGTGCCGGGCTGCGTCACGATGACGTCGGCCGGCGCCGAGATGAAGTAACCGCCGGAGGCGGCCACGTCGCCCATCGACACGACGACCGGCTTGCCCGCCGCGCGGATCCGCACGACCTCGCGCCAGATCACGTCCGACGCGGTCGCGGAGCCGCCCGGGCTGTTCACCCGCAGCACGACCGCGCGGGCCTTTTCGTCCGTCGCGGCGGCGCGCAGGGCGGCGGCCACCGTGTCCGAGCCCATTCCGCCGCGCCCGCTGCGGCCCGGCCGGATCGGCCCGTGCGCGTAGATCAGCGCGACGAACTTCTCGCGCCGGGTCTGCTGCCGCAGCCGCCGCGACACGTCCGCGAGCCCGTGCATGCGCTGGTAGCGCTGCACGTACAGCAGGGTCGCGTCGGCGCCGGCCTCGCGGCGCACCTGGTCGTAGACCTCGTCCCGGTAGGCCAGGCCGTCGACCAGGCCCTCGTCGACCGCCTGCTGGGCGAGGAACGGGCCGCGGTCGAGCAGTTCACGGGCCTGCTGCGGGGTCTTGCCGCGGTTCTCGGCGATCGCGGCGGTGATCTGCTCGGCGACCGACTCGGCCAGCCGGGCGGCGGCCTCGCGCGCGGGCGCGGTGAAGCCCGTCTCGGTGAGCTGGTCGGCGGCCGACTTGTACTCGTACCGCTTCCCGCTCTGGAAATCCACGCCGGCCTTGGCGAGCGCGTCGTGCAGGAACACCTGCTCGACGGCGACGCCGGTCAGCCCGAGCGTGCCCGTCGGCTGGAGGTAAACACGGTCGAACGCGGTCGCCAGGTAGTACGGCAGGTTTCCCCGCACGAACTCCCCGAATGACTCCGTCCACGCCACCGTGAGCTTCCCGCTCAGCCGGAAGGCGGCGACCGCGGCGCGCAGTTCCTGGACTTTGGCGAGCCCGAGACGGCCGCCGCCCACCTTGACGACGAGGGCGCGCACCCGCTTGTCGGTGCTGGCCCGCTTCAGGCCCTCGAGCAGGTCGGGCAGGCGGAGCCGGCGCATAGTGAGCAGCGCGGAGACCGGATCCTGGGGCGGCCCCTCGGCCAGCCCGTCGGTGAGGTCGAGCTCGAGGATGAGCGGCCCGCTCCGCTGCTTGCGCATCCTGGCGAGCTGATCCGACACTGCGACGAGCTTCGCGTCTGCCATGCGGCCAGCTTATGCGGAGGGCATTAGGCTCAGTGAAACGGAATCCATTCCCCTGAACGGACACTGGTGCCTCTAGACGCTCCCGCCGGCTCGCCCCACGCCGTGGTCGTGGTGGTGGTGGACATCGCCAACGTGATGGGCGCGCGGGCCGACGGCTGGTGGCGCGACCGGGCCGGCGCGGCCCTGCGGCTGTGCCGCGAGATATCGGCTTTCGCGGCGCGCGGCATCCCGGCCGCCGTCTGGCCCGCGGAACCGCGGCTGCCTGCCCCCGCGCCCCCGCCGGAAAGCGAGCGCATCTTCCCGGCGTACGTGCTCGTCCTCGAGGGCCGCGCCCGGGACGCGGCGGCGCGCGTGGATTTCCCGCATCCCGGCGCGCGGATAGCCGAGGCGCCCGGCTCGGGGGATGACTCGATCGTGGCCGAGGCGACCGCCGCGATCGCGGCGGGCACGCCCTGTCTCGTCGTGACGGCGGACCGTGAACTACGGGAGCGCTGCCGCTCCGCGGGGGCCGCGATCGCCGGTCCCGGGTGGCTCCTGAGGTTGTTGTAACGCTGTAACATTGGCAGTAATCACGTCACCCGCTCGCGTTAGATGATGTGGTTTGTCTGTCTGCTACCGGGAACTTGATGCGCATGTACGTAATTGTTGCCGTCGTCGTAGTGATCGTTGCCGGACTGCTCTTCCTGCTGGATCGCGCCGTCAAGGCGATCCAGGAAGGGCGCAGACGCCGTGCCGCCGGGATGCGGCTGTACGCCGCGGCCGCGCAGGCGGAGGCCGTGGCTAAGCAGCGAAAGGCGGCCGCCGACGCGAGCAGCAGGCTGACCGCGGTGCTGCCCGCGATCCCGCAGGGAGATAAGACGCCGCGCAAGGTCGCGTGACGCGCGTCGTCGTCCTTTCGGACACGCACGCGCCGCGGCGCTGGAAGGCGTGCCCGCCCGCCGTCGCCTCCGTGCTGCGGCGCGCCGACCGGATCCTGCACGCGGGTGACGTCTGCACGGCTTCGGTCCTCGCCGAACTGGCGCAGTACGCGCCGGTCACCGCCGTGGCCGGCAACAACGACGGTCCGGACATAAGTGCCTGGGGCGCGACGGAGACCGCCTCGCTGGTGCTCGACGGCATCCGGATCGGGATGATCCACGACAGCGGTGCCGCGCTGGGCCGGCTGTCCCGGATGCGGCGCCGCTTCCCGGAAACGGACCTGGTCGTCTTCGGCCACTCCCACATACCGCTGGACGACGCGACGCCGGACGGAAGCTTCCGTATCTTCAACCCCGGCTCGCCGACCGACCGCCGCCGCCAGCCGCACGGCACGGTCGGCCTCCTGACGATCGAGGACGGCACGCTCGCAGGCGCGGAGATCATCCCGGTGACGTGATATCACGGGTAGTTCGCGGCGCGCTCGCGCCCGGGCGCTCACCAGCGGCCGGTGCTACTGGGGCGGCGTTAGTCGTGCGTGAGCCAGATGACGCCCAGCGGGGGGAGCGTCAGGGTCGCGGAGGCCGGGCGGCCGTGCCAGGGCTTCGGGATCGCTTCCACGGCGCCGAAATTGCCGACACCGCTGCCGCCGTAGTCGACGCTGTCGGTGTTGAGGACCTCGCGCCAGTGGCCCGCCAGTGGCAGCCCCACCTGGTAGTCAGTCCGCACGGCGGGCGAGAAGTTCGCCACGCACGCCAGCACGGGGACGCCGCTCTCCTGCGAGCCGAAGCGCAGGAACGACAGCACGTTCCCGGTCGCGTCGTTCGCGTCGATCCACGAGAACCCGTCCGGCGACGTGTCCGCCGACCACAGCGCCGGCGCGGACTTGTACACGCTGTTCAGGTCCCGCACCAGCGCCCGCACGCCCTGATGGTGTTCGTATTGCAGCACCCACCAGTCGAGCCCGTTCGTTTCCGACCACTCATTTCCCTGGCCGAATTCGGATCCCATGAACAGCAGTTGCTTGCCGGGGTGGGCCCACATGTAGCCGAAAAGCGCGCGCAGGTTCGCGAACTTACGCCATTCATCGCCCGGCATCTTGCCCAGCAACGAGCCTTTTCCGTGCACGACCTCGTCGTGCGAGAGCGGCAGGAAGAAGTTCTCGGAAAACGCGTACACCAGTGAGAACGTCAGCTCGCCGTGGTGGTATTGCCGGTAGACCGGGTCACGCCGCATGTATTCGAGCGTGTCGTTCATCCAGCCCATGTTCCATTTGAACCCGAACCCGAGCCCGCCGAGGTGCACTGGCCGGGAAACCCCTGGCCACGCCGTCGATTCCTCGGCGATCATCATGATGCCCGGCACCCGCTTGTAACAGGTCGCGTTGACTTCCTGCAGGAAGGAAATCGCGTCGAGGTTCTCCCGGCCGCCGTACTTATTGGGCGCCCACTCGCCTTCCTTGCGCGAGTAGTCGAGGTAGAGCATGGACGCGACCGCGTCTACCCGCAGCCCGTCGATGTGGAATTCTTCCAGCCAGTAGATAGCGTTGGCGACGAGGAAGTTCCGCACCTCGCTGCGGCCGTAGTTGAAGACCAGCGTGCCCCAGTCGGGGTGCGAGCCAAGCCGCGGGTCGGCGTGCTCGTAGAGGGCGGTGCCGTCGAATTCGGCCAGCGCCCACGAGTCCCGCGGGAAGTGCGCGGGCACCCAGTCGACGATCACGCCAACGCCCGCCTGGTGCAGCGTGTCCACCAGGAAACGGAAATCGTCCGGCGAGCCGTACCGCGAAGTCGGCGCGTAGTACGAAGTGACCTGATATCCCCACGAGCCGCCGAAGGGGTGCTCGGCGACCGGCAGGAATTCAACGTGCGTGAACCCCATCTCGGTCACGTACTCCGCTAGTTCGACGGCGAGTTCCCGGTACGACAGCCCCGGCCGCCACGACCCGAGGTGCACCTCGTAGACGCTGAGGGGCGCGCTCAACGGGTCCCTGGAAGCTCGCGTCGCGATCCAGTCGGCGTCGTCCCACTCGTAATCGGACGCGTACACGACCGAAGCGGTCGCGGGCGGCGTCTCCGCGTACGTCGCCATCGGGTCGGCTTTTTCCCGCCACACACCGTCCGGCCCGCAGATCGAGAACTTGTACCGCGCACCGGGCCGGACACCGGGCACGAAAAGCTCCCAGACCCCCGCGCCGCCGAGCGACCGCATCGGGTGCGCGCGGCCGTCCCAGAAGTTGAAGTCCCCGATGAGGCGGACCCCGCGCGCGCTGGGCGCCCAGACCGCGAACGACGTGCCCGTCGCGCCCGGGCGCGCGCCGAGCGCCCGCCACAACTGCTCGTGCCGGCCCTCGCCGATCAGGTACAAGTCAAGCTCGCCGAGCGTGGGCAGGTAGCGGTACGGGTCGTCTTGCAAGGCGGTCGCGAAGGGCGAGCCGGCAGTGTTCGTCAGGGCTGACTGCTCCGGGTATTCAACTTCAAGACGATAATCCGGAACGCTCCCCGCTGACTCCGGTACCGTCACCTCGAAGACGCCCTGGTGGACATGCCGCATCGGATGGCGGCCGCCGTCGGGCAGGACGACCGAAACGGCGGCGGCGAGCGGGCGCAGGGCGCGGATCGTGACGCCGTCCGGCCCCGGGTGCGCACCGAGGATCGAGTGCGGGTCGTGGTGCTGGCCGGCTACGACCCGGTCCATCTCGCCGGCCGAGAGCTGCGACTGGCTGCTGGCGTCCGCCGCCGGAGGCGGCGTGGTGGTTCCCGCGTCGCTGCGCGCGGACAAATCGCGATAAGTCATTGCCTAACGTTCTGTGTGCGGGGCGGAGTCAGAACTCCGCCAGTGAGTCAAGCGGGATGGGCAGCCAGGACGGACGGTGCCTGGCTTCGTAAAGCACCTCGTAGACTGCCTTGTCCACCTGGAGCGCGCGGAGCAACACGCCGTTCTCAGCCGGATCGAGACCGCCGGCTTCGGCGTAGCCGGCGCAGAAGGCGCCCGCGTTCCGCCGCACCCAGTCGCGGGCCACGGTGGAGAGCGACTCCTGCCCGGGGTGCCCGATGAGCTGGTGGCGGGCGGCGTAGTCGAACGAGCGGAGCATGCCCGCGACGTCGCGCAGCGGGGAGGACCTGGCCCGCCGCTGGGCGAGCGGGGTGGCGGGCTCACCTTCGAAGTCGAGGACGACCCAGCCGGTGCCGGGCGTGCGGAGCACCTGGCCGAGGTGGTAGTCGCCGTGCACCCGCTGCACGGGGAACGGGCCCTTGAGCTTGGCCAGCCGCGAGTAGGTGTCGCCGATCATGTCGCTGTACTTGCACAGTTCGGGGACGGCGGCGGTGGCGAGATCGAGCTTCCGGTACATCTGCTCGGTCACCTCGCCCACCGCGTCCGCGCCGAGCTGGTCGGTGCCGAACGCCGCCGCCAGGTCGGCGTGCACCTGGGCGGTGGCCTGGCCGAGGCGGCGCGCCTCGCCCGCGAAGTCGCCGCCGGCGTCGGAGGCGGGGAGCCCGTCCCGCGCCGCGTACAGGTCGCGCACGCTCGTGGCGGCCAGGGACCAGCCGTCGGACGCCAGCCGCAGGTATTCGGACAGGATCGCCAGGCTGGTAGTGACGCCTTCCAGCCTGGTCTCGATCCAGCCGAGCGGCGGGGCGATGTGCCGCGACCCAAGTTCGGCGAGCGCGGTGGTCACCTCCAGGTCTGGGTTCGGGCCGGGGGACAGCCGGCGGAACACCTTGAGGATGGATTCCTCGCCGTACACCAGGCTCGTGTTGCTCTGCTCGCTGCTGATGACAAGGCTGTCCAGGCCGGTCTCGAAGCTCACGCCCGGGAGCTTGTGCATCCGCAGCGACCCGATCGTCGCGTCGTCGGCGATGGCGGTGAGGAGAGACCTGGTCAGGTCGGCGTCGTGCAGCGCGTCGTAGACGTACCTGCCGTCGCCGGCCGGGCCGATCAGCACGTGCTCGAGCCGGCCGGGCAGTTCGCGGCGGAAGCCGGCCAGTACCTGGTAATAGTCCACCGTGGTGGCGTGCGACACCGTGACGATCAGGTGTCTCAGCTCCGGATCACCGTCGATGACCTGGGTGTCGGCCACGACCGCGAGATCACGGAGCCCGCGGCCCTTACCGGCGAACCACCGTTGTTTGACCAGCCACGTCGCTAGTGCGTCCTCGAAAGCCATCGGCCTCGCTCATCCCGTAGGTTGCCTGCCCGCCCGGGGGGACCTGGGCCGCCGTAACGACCCGGCACCGTACTGACTTACCGCCCTAGCCGGTTTTATCCCTCCTGTCGCATTACCCGTCATCGTTCATGATCCTCCCTCGGTGCCGGGAGCTGAAACCAGTAGAAACCATGACCGGGCAATGTCAGCAGGTAGGGGAGCTCGCCGATCGGCGGGAACGTCACGCCGCCCATGCACTCCACGGGGGTGACGCCCATGAAACGGCGCAAGTCGAGTTCGACCGGTTGCGGGAACCTCGAAAGGTTGTTGACACAGAGTATCCGGTCGTTCACGTCGTACTCGTACAGGGCGTCCTGCGCGGCGAGCGTGCCGGCGGCGTCGTGCTCGCGCACGAACGCCAGCACGCTCGGGTTGCTGCTGGTGAGCTCCTCATACGCGCCGAGCCCGAAGACCGCGTGCCGCTTCCTGATCTCGATCATCCGCCGCGTCCAGTGCAGCAGGGACTGCGGGGTGCGCTGCTGGGCCTCGACG
>DASZKN010000243.1:0-4892 GCA_035552855.1 Trebonia sp.
TAGAGGTCGAGCATCTGGACGGCGAGCTCGGTAAGGTCACCGCGGAGCGTGCCGGTATCGACGTCGGCCACCCGGGTCAGGCGTATCGTGACCGCGTCGGTGAGCAGTGCTTCCTTGGTACTCCACCGCAGGTACACCGACGCCTTGCCGACACCGGCCCGGCGCGCGACGGCCTCCATCGCGAATCCGGCCCAGCCCGCCTCGCCGAACAGGTCGAGTGCCGCCTGTGCGATCCGGCGGTCCAGTTCCGGGTCGCGGGGGCGTCCGGCGCTCACGTGCGTGGCGATCACCGCGTCATCCTCCGGGTCAGCGAGCCGCGGGGTATTGCTGAACGATCCCCGTCAGGATACAGTGCGAGAAAGTGAACGGATACCGTTCAGTTAATACCCGCCGGGGGGTAGCCAGCACGCGGAGGTGCGGGATGACACCGGAGGAAGCAGCCGCTTTCAGCGAGTCAGTGGCCGGGCTCAGCGCGCGGCACTGGGGCCGGGCGGCCGACGCTGGCGCGGCAGACGCCGCCGGCCCGCGCCTGGGAGGCCTGTGGGCGGCCGGGGCCGGCCAGGGATGGTTCGCCCTGGGCCAGGATGACGCACTGGACGCGGCCCTGGCCGCGGCCCGCGAGCTCGGCAGGGTGGCCTGCCCGCTGCCGGTGATGGACGCCTTCGCGGCGGTGCGGGTCCTCAGCGGGGAAGAGAAGATCGCCGCGCAGGTCGCGTCCGGCGAGATGCGCGTCCTGGTGGCAAGTGACTGCGCGGACAAGCCCCGCTACCTGGACGCCGGGCCGGCCGCCAGCCACGTGCTGACGCTGCCGCGGGGCGCTGGCCTGGCGACCCTGCGCCCGGTGATTGCGTGCCGCGAGATGCCCGGCCTCGCCGTGCCCGCGTGGAGCACGGTGGAACTAGGGTCTGCCGAGGCGCAGGCTGAGATCGCCGCGGCACAGGCCGACGCGGCCGCGACGCTGATGCGGCTCGGCCTGGCCGCCCGCGCCCTGGCGGCGGCGCAGCGAGCGCACGAGATGGCCGTCGAGCACGCGAAGAGCCGGCGCCAGTTCGGGACGGTGATCGGCAGCTTCGGCGCGGTCCAGCAGCGCGCCGCCGCCTGCCAGATCGACGTGAGCGCGGGCCGTCACCTGCTGGACCGCGCCGAGGGCGCGTACACCGCCGGCCGCGAGGACTGGCCGCTGCAGGCGCAGATCGCGGTCGAGTTCATCGCCGCGACCGCGCGCCGCGTGCAGCTCGGCGCGCACCACACGCTGGCCGCGACCGGCTACTTCGAAGAGCATGACGCGCCGTGGCTCTTCCGGCGGGTGCACGCGGACATCGCGCGGCTGGCCACGTTCCCGCCGCGGGCGGGCACCGTCGCCGACGTCCTCGTCGAGACGCCGGCGTCGCTCCCCGCGTTCGACCTCGGCCCCGTGGGGGAGAGCTTCCGCGGCGAGGTCCGCGCGTTTCTCGCCGCGCGGGCCGACCGGCACGGGCAGTTCGATGAGGGGACGCTGGTCCCCGCGATGGCTGAGCGCCGCTGGTTCGGATTCGGCTGGCCGGCCGCCCACGGCGGCCGGAACGCGTCGCTGGCTGAGCAGGTGGTGCTGCACGAGGAGATCACCTACGCGCGCGCGCCGGTTACGACGCAGCTCAGCTCGGTGGTCCTGCTGGGCAATTCGATACTGCGGCACGGCACCACAGAGCAGCGGGCCGCCTTCCTGCCGCTGATCAGGGCGGGACAGCTCCGCTTCTGCCTGGGGTACAGCGAGCCGGAGGCCGGCTCGGATCTGGCCTCCCTGAAAACCTGTGCCGAACGAGCCGGGGGTGACTGGGTAATCAACGGCCAGAAGATCTGGACGACGGGGGGGCACCGCGCGAGCCACGTCTGGCTGGCGACCCGAACCGACCCGGCCGCCTCGCCGAGACACGCCGGCATTACCGTCTTCCTGGTTCCCATGGACACCCCGGGCATCACCATCAAGGAGCACCGGGCGCTGTCCGGCGAGATTTCCTGCACGGTCTTCTACGACGACGTCCGGGTGCCGGATTCGGCGCGGGTCGGCGAGGTCAACGGGGGATGGAAGGTCATCACCGACGCGCTTGCCGGCGAACGCGTCGTAATGGGCGGCATCGCGGCGAGCATGCTGCGCCAGCTCGATGACCTGCTCGCGGCGGTCCGCCCCGACCCCGGCGCGCGGGTGGGACCCCGGGGCTCGGCGGCCCGCGCGAAGCTGGGGGAACTGGCCGTCACGCTGCAGGCGAACCGCGCGCTCGTGGCGACGGCGATCGGAGCCACCGCGGCGGGCGGTGGTGCCCGGTTCGAGGCGCCGATGGCGGGCGTGCTCGGCGGTGAGCTCGCCGAGGCGTTCGGCGAGGGGCTGCTGGACATCCTCGGGCCGCGGGGCGCCCTGTCAGGGCCCGGGGCGCCCGGCGGCGGCGCGTTCGAGTACGGGCTGCGGCTGTCGATCATGTACGTGGTCGGCGGCGGCACCAACGACATCCAGCGCGGGCTGATCGCCCGCGGGATGGGACTGCCGCGATGATCACCAGTGACCGGCTGACCAGCCTCTTCCGCCCGCGCAGCATGGCCCTCGTCGGCGCGTCCGACAAGTCCACGTTCTCGCTGCTCGCCTACCGCAACCTCGTCGAGTTCGGTTTCTCCGACCGCACCTACCTCGTCAACCGGCGCGGCGCCGTCACCCACGGCCAGCCCACCTGCCGGTCGTGCAAGGAGATCGGCGAACCGGTGGACGTGGCCTACCTGATGGTGCCGCAGGCCGGGACGCTGGACGCGCTCGACGACGCGGCGGCCGCGGGGATCCGCAACGCGGTCGTCCTGGCGGCCGGGTACGCCGAGGCGGGGGAGGCGGGCCGCGCCGCCGAGACCGAACTCGTCGCGCGCGCGGAATCGCTCGGCATGGTTCTGCTCGGCCCGAACCACCTGGGCTTCGCGAACCTCACCGACGGAGTGCCGGTCTGCTCGGTCCCCGGCCTGCCGAAGGTCCCTGGCCCGGTCGCGCTGCTGTCGCAGAGCGGCGCCAGTTCTTCGGCGATGCTCGAGTTCGCGACGATGGCGGGCGTCGGGCTCTCCTATATGGTCACCCTCGGCAACGAGGCGATGATCACCGCCGGGCACGTGCTGGACTTCCTCGTCGACGACCCGGGGACCCGGGCGGTGGCGATCTTCATGGAGACCGTCCGCGACCCGGAGGTGTTCCGGGAGGCCGCGCGGCGTGCCGCCGCGGCCGGCAAGGCCATCGTCGTGCTGAAGGCCGGCAGCAGCGCGCTGTCCGCCCGTACCGCCGCCGCGCACACCGGCGCGCTCGTCGGCGACGACCGGGTGATCGACGCGGTGTTCGCCAGCCTCGGCGTGATCCGCGTCGACTCGATCGAGGACATGCTGATCACCGCGGGCGCCGCCGCGGCCCTTGGCCGGCTGGAGCGGCCGGGAATCGGCATCGTGTCGATCTCCGGCGGCGCCTGCGACATCGTCGCCGACCGGGCGGAGGAACTCGGCGCCGGCCTCCCGGAACTCGCCGCCCCCACCCGGGACGCGCTCGCCGGGATCATGCCGGGCTACGGAACCGTGCAGAACCCCCTCGACGTCACCGGCGCGGCGATCATCGATCCGTCGATCTTCACCCGCTCCATCGAGGCCATGTCGAAAGACCCCTCGGTCGGCGTGGTCGGCGTGATCAACAGCCTGCCCTGGATCGACGACGGCAAGCCCTATGTGGGGCAGATGTTCGTCGACGCGATCGGCGCCGGAATGCGGGCGGCCGCCTGCCCCGCGGCATACATCAGCCAGGTCATGCTGCCGGTCACCGACTACAGTCGCGCTGCCATGGACCACGGTGGCGTGCCGTACGTGATCCCGGGGCTGCGGCAGGCCGTCGTCGCGCTGCGAAGCGTCGCGTGGTGGTCGGAGGCCACCCGCGGGCTGACCGCGGCCGCGCCGGCTGGGTCGGCAGCCCCGGTGACGGTGCCGCCCGCTGACCGCCGGCACGGCGAATGGTCGGAGGACGCCGCCCGCCAGTTGCTCTCCGAGGCGGGGATCCCGGTCGTCCCGGCCCGGCTCGTCACCTCCGCGGGCGGCGCGGCCGAGGCGGCAGCCGGGTTCGGCGGGCCGCTGTGTGTCAAGGTCGTCTCGCCTCAGGTCATGCACAAGACCGAGATCGGCGGCGTACGGCTGGACGTCCCGGCGGATGCCGCGGCCGTCCGTGCGGCCTACGAGGCCGTCACTGCCGCGGCCGCTGCGACGGGCGCCGCCGTGGAGGGCGTGCTTGTCAGCCCCATGAGGCGGGGCGGCACCGAAGTGCTCGCGGGCGTGGTCCGCGACCCGCACTGGGGCCTGCTGCTCGCGGTCGCGATGGGCGGCGTCTTCGTCGAGGTGCTGCGGGAATCTGCGCTCGCGCCGCTGCCGGTCACCGCGGAGCAGGCGCGCCGCATGCTGGAGGGACTGCGCGGGCACGCCGTGCTGCGCGGTGCCCGCGGCGGCGAGCCCGCCGACCTCGGCGCCCTCGCCAGCGTGATCGCCCGCCTCGGGGATCTCGCCCTGGCGCTCAGCGACGACCTCGAGTCGCTGGAAGTGAACCCGCTGCTGGTAGCCGGCCAGACGGTAGAGGCCCTCGATGCCGTCGTCACCTGGAGCAGGAAGTGATAACAGCAAGATGCGTACCGCTTTCACCGAACTGACGGGCGTCCGGCATCCGATCGTCGGGTTCAACCGTTCGCCCGGCGTGGTCGCCGCGGTCACCAACGCCGGCGGATTCGGTGTGCTCGCCGCTTCCGCCTACACGCCCGCTGAGCTCGACGCCCAGCTCACCTGGATCGACGAGCGGGTCGATGGCAAACCGTACGGCGTCGACCTGCTCGTGCCGGAGAAGTTCGCCGCGGGCGACCCGGCCA
>DASZKN010000244.1:0-8681 GCA_035552855.1 Trebonia sp.
GCCGGTAACGTGGTGATGACCACAACGTGCACGGCCGTCGTGAGGGGCAATCCGTTACCCGCCCGCCGTAGAATTAAACCTGTCGTATGCTCACGCCCCCGCCCATCGGGACCAAAGGGAGGGGTGCTGCACGAGGGCGCCCGCCTGGCGTGCGGAGGAGGCTTTTCGCTGTGACCAAGCAGGTCCAGGAGCTAGACCACGTAATCATCCGCTTCGCGGGGGACTCCGGTGACGGTATGCAGCTCACCGGTGACAGGTTCACGCAGGAGACCGCGGTCTTCGGCAACGACCTGTCCACGCTGCCCAACTTTCCCGCCGAGATCCGCGCTCCGGCCGGGACCCTGCCGGGCGTCAGCAGCTTCCAGCTGCACTTCGCGGACCACGACATCCTGACTCCGGGGGACGCTCCTGACGTTCTCGTCGCCATGAACCCGGCGGCGCTGAAAGCCAATCTCACGGACCTGCCACGCGGCGGGGACCTGATCGTCAACACCGACGAGTTCACCAAGCGGAACCTCGCCAAGGTCGGGTACGACAAGAATCCGCTGGACGACGACGCGCTCTCCCAGCAGTACAGCGTGCACGCGGTGCCGCTGACCTCACTGACCGTCAAGGCCCTCGAAGACCTCGACCTCACCCGCAAGGACGCCGAGCGCGCCAAGAATATGTTCGCCCTCGGCCTGCTGTCCTGGCTGTACGGGCGCCCCGCGGAGGGGACGCTCAGCTTCCTCGAGGCGAAGTTCGGCAAGCGGCCGGAGATCTACAAGGCGAACGTGACGGCCTTCCAGGCCGGCTGGAACTACGGGGAGACCACCGAGGACTTCTCGGTGCGCTACGAGGTCAAGCCCGCGGCGCTCTCCCCCGGCAAGTACCGGAACATCACCGGCAACACCGCCCTCGCCTACGGCCTCGTGGCCGCGGGCCAGCTGTCGAAGCTGCCGCTGTTCCTCGGCTCCTACCCGATCACCCCGGCCTCCGACATCCTGCACGAGCTCGCCAAGCACAAGAAGTTCGGCGTCCGCACGTTCCAGGCCGAGGACGAGATCGCGAGCGTCGGTTCCGCGCTCGGCGCGGCCTTCGGCGGTGCGCTCGCCGTCACCACCACGAGCGGCCCCGGCATGGCGCTGAAGGCGGAGACGGTCGGCCTGGCCGTGTCCGTCGAGCTGCCGCTGATCGTCGTCGACGTGCAGCGCGCCGGCCCGTCGACCGGCATGCCGACCAAGACCGAGCAGGCCGACCTGCTGATGGCGCTGTTCGGGCGCAACGGCGAGTCCCCGGTCCCGGTCGTGGCGGCGGCCTCGCCGTCCGACTGCTTCTTGGCGGCGATCGAGGCGGCGCGGATCGCCGTCACCTACCGCACGCCGGTCGTCCTGCTGTCGGACGGCTACCTG
Organism: Trebonia sp.; assembly: GCA_035552855.1. Taxonomy (GTDB): domain Bacteria; phylum Actinomycetota; class Actinomycetes; order Streptosporangiales; family Streptosporangiaceae; genus Trebonia. The sequence goes on from DASZKN010000244.1 coordinate 1,392, forward strand.
GCGAACGGGTCCGAGCCGTGGCGGATCCCGGAGATCTCGTCGCTGCCCGACCTGGCCGCGGAGTTCGCGTTCACCACCGCCCCGAACCCGGCGGACAACGGCGGCGGCTTCCAGCCGTTCCGCCGCGACCCGGCGACGCTCGCCCGGCCATGGGCCGTGCCCGGCACCGCTGGTCTCGAGCACCGCATCGGCGGCATCGAGAAGGCCGACGGCATCGGCTCGATCTCCTACGACCCGGACAACCACGACCTGATGGTCCGGACCCGCCAGGCCAAGATCGACGGCATCGCCGCCTCGATCCCGCCGCTCGAGGTCGACGACCCCGACGGCGACGCGCGGGTCCTGGTCCTGGGCTGGGGCTCCACGTACGGTTCGATCGGCGCGGCCGCCCGCCGCGTCCGCCGCGCCGGGCAGCCCGTCGCGCAGGCGCACCTGCGGCACCTGAACCCGTTCCCGCCGAACCTCGGCGACGTGCTGCGCCGCTACGACAAGGTCCTGGTTCCCGAGATCAACCTCGGCCAGCTCGCGCTGCTGCTGCGCGGCCGGTTCCTGGTCGACGTGATCTCCTACAACCGAGTTCGCGGGCTCCCGTTCCGCGCCGCCGAACTGGCTGAGGCAATCGAGGAAGTGATCTCCCATGACTGAGAGCGCCGACACGCCGCGGCTCCGTTCTCTGACCCTGGTCCCCCACAAGTCGGGGCTGGCCACCAAGGACTTCAAGTCCGACCAGGAAGTCCGCTGGTGCCCGGGGTGCGGGGACTACGCGATTCTCGCGGCCTTCCAGTCGTTCCTGCCCGAGCTCGAGGTGCCGCGCGAGAACGTCGTGGTGATCTCCGGCATCGGCTGCTCCTCCCGGCTGCCGTACTACGTGAACTCCTACGGCATGCACTCGATCCACGGCCGCGCGCCGGCGATCGCGAGCGGCCTGGCGGCCTCGCTGCAGGACCTGTCGGTCTGGGTGATCACCGGTGACGGCGACGCGCTGTCGATCGGCGGCAACCACCTGATCCACGCGCTGCGCCGCAACGTGAACATCAAGATCCTGCTGTTCAACAACCGGATCTACGGGCTGACCAAGGGCCAGTACTCGCCCACGTCCGAGCAGGGCAAGATCACGAAGTCGACGCCGTTCGGCTCGCTCGACCAGCCGTTCAACCCGGTGTCGCTGGCGCTCGGCGCGGAGGCGTCGTTCGTGGCGCGCTCGGTCGACTCCGACCGCAAGCACCTCCAGTCGGTGCTGCGGGCGGCGGCGGACCACCCCGGCTCGGCGCTCATCGAGATCTTCCAGAACTGCCCGATCTTCAACGACGACGCGTTCGCGCCGGTCAAGGAGCCGGCCGCGCCCGGCCTGATCCGGCTGGCGCACGGCGAGCAGGTGCGGTTCGGGCCCGGCGGATCGATGGGCCTGGCATACGGGCCGTACGGCACGCTGACCGCCGTGGAGGCCTCGTCCGTGCCGGAGTCCGAACTGGTCGTGCACGACGCGACCCGGCCGGACCCGTCGTACGCGTTCGCCCTGTCCCGGCTGGACAGCGCGGACTTCGCGCACACCCCGATCGGCGTGTTCCGTGACGTGGACCGCCCGTCGTATGACTCGTTGATGGCCGGGCAGATCGAGTCCGCCCGCGCCGGCGGCGAGGGTGACCTCGCCGCCTTGCTCGCGGGCAGCGACACCTGGGAAGTCAGCTAGCCGCCAGATCGTCCGCGCCAGATGAGGTAGCCGCGGCTATACCCGCACGGGGCTGACCTTCAGGCGGCCGTTGCGCATGTTGCCGATCTTTTGCGCCCGGCGTGCCACCGAACTGTCGTGGGTCACGACGACGAGCGTGAGTCCGCGCTCCCGCCACATGCGCTCGAGCAGCGCCATGATCTCGTCCCGCGTGCCTTCGTCCAGGTTTCCCGTCGGCTCATCGCCCAGGAGCACGCTCGGCTCCTTCACCAGCGCCCGGGCGACAGCGACGCGCTGCTGCTGCCCGCCGGAGAGCTCAGACGGCAGGTGGCTGGTGCGGTCGCCGAGCCCGACGTCGGTCAGCGCCCGCCGCGCCCGCTCGCGCCGCTGCTCAGCCGGGACGCCGAGCGGCACAAGCGCGGTCTCCACGTTCTCCTGCGCGGACAGCGTCGGGATCAGGTTGAACGTCTGGAAGATGAAGCCCATCGAGGTGGCCCGCACCTTAGTGAGCTGGCGTTCCCCCAGCCTGGCCAGGTCGTGACCGTCCAGTTCGACGCTCCCCGCGGTGGGCCTGTCCAGCCCGCCGAGAATCTGCAGCAGCGTGCTCTTCCCGTGGCCGGTCGGTCCCTGGATGGCGAGCCATTCGCCGTCCTCGATGACCACGTCCACGCCCTGGAGCGCGTGCACGGTGCCGCGTCCCTTCGCATAATCCCTTGTGACACCGGTGAGCTTGTACATTTCAAAAACCCCTTATCCCGAACGGTCCCATGGTCACTCCACTCGCGACAGCGCCGCCGCCGGACGGAGCCGAACGGCCCGCCAGCCGCCCAGCGTGCCGGCGATTAGCCCGCCGGCGATCGCGAGCACGACGGCGAGACCGACCGCGCTGAGCGTGACCGGGGCAGTGAGGTGGACGGTGACCGTGTGCGCGGCGGAGGCAGCCGCGCCGCCGAAGCCGCCACCGCCGGGAGCGCCACCGAACCTGCCCTGGCCAGCCGCCGCTGAGCCGCCAGTGCCCGCCGCGCCCGTGGTCGCCGCGGTGAGCGGGGGCGCGACCGCCTGCACGATGGCCGATGCCCCGAAGCCGATGCCGATCCCGGCCACGCCGCCGATGATGCCGATGACCAGGGCCTCGCCCATGATCTGGCGGATGATCCGGCCACTGGTCCAGCCGATCGCCTTGAGCGTGCCGAACTCGCGCACCCGCCGTGACACGGCGGAGATCGTCAGGATGCTCGCCAGCATGAACGCGGCGAAGAGCACGGCCACTGCCAGCCACTTGCCCAGGTTGTTAGCCAGCGTGGACGCGCTGGACAGCGACCCGGTGACCTCGCTGGCGAGGTCACTGGACGTCGTGACCGTCGCCGTCGGCAGGGCCTTGGAGATCTCGGCCGACACCACGTTGATGTCGGAGGCGCTGCTGGCGGACACGTAGACCGTGTTGACCTCGTTCTTCATGTTCGCCAGGGTCTGGGCGCGCGCGAGTGGAATGTATACGTCCGCGTCGGTGACGCCCTGCCCGGCCTGGACGATGCCGACGACCGTGAACGACGTCCCGGCGACAGTGACCTTCGAGCCGTCCTTCAGGCTCTGCGACTTGGCGTAGTTCGAGTCGATGACCGCCACGTTCGAGTTCGCCTCGGAACTGGTGATCGCGTGCCCGGAGGTGATCGTGCCCGAGGCGAGCGGGCCGAGCGAGTCGTCTGCCGGGTCAACGCCCGTGACGCTGAACGTGCTGGTGCTGAGCGAGCCGCCTCCGGCGCCTCCCCCGCTACCCCCGCCACCGCCGAAACCGCCGCCAGGACTGCCGCCCGTGGAGAGTGTGCCGGACAGCTTCACGTCGTTCAGGACCAGCGCGCCCACGGCGGCGCTGACGTCCTTCTGGCCCGCGACCGTGGTCACCTTCGACGAGCCGAGCGTGCCGAGCCCGCCGCCGGCCAGGATGTCACGGTTGATCTTCTGGCTGCTCGACCCTGACTGGGTGCCCCTGAAGTTGAAGCGCGGTGCGCCGCCAGAGCCCGCCGATGGAGCCTTGGTGACGGTGATGTCGGTGCCGACCCCGTACAGCGACTGGAGGACGCTGCCCTGACTGTCGGAAACCCCCTTCGACGCCGCGGTAACGGTGATGACCAGCCCTACCCCAAGGGCCAGCCCAAGCCCGATGAAGATGGCCTGCCGCATCCGCCGCCGCAGTTCACGCAGCAAATACGTAAAAAACATCAGCTTTCCTCTCGATAGTCCTGCTCAGCCGGCCGAGCCGCCGCCGCCGAAACCGCCGCCTGGAGCGCCGCCGCACGCCTTTATTGCTTGCTGGAACGACGAAGCCGCCGACCCGGTAGGCCGCGGACGCGGGCTCGCGGTGGAACCACCGCCGCCGCCGCCGAAGCCCCCGCCGCCGCCGAAGCCCGCGGGCGGCGTCACCCCGTGTTTTTCCATGCATTGCTTGAAGGACGAGGTCTGCGTCGAGCTCGAGCCGGTAGAACTCGATGAACTTGAGCTACCGCATCCGGCAACGGCCAGCACCACTGCCGTCGTGACGGTGCCGAGCACGACGGGTTTGCGGGACAGGCGAATCAAAATTTCCCTCCCTCACTGCACGAGGGCCGCGCATGCCGCGGCCCGCCACATGCAGTTAAGGAAGCGGGCCTTGTGATCTCGTTGCGGTCGCCTATGGGCTTCCTGCTCAGTGCCTAAGGCTTCCCTGAAGAGACAGCGGGCCTTCAGGGAGCTCAGCCGGTTACCAGCGGGAGGCGGACGTGGAAGGCCGCGCCCTTGCCGGGTTCGGTCTCCACGCTGATCTCCCCGCCGTGCGCGGCGGTCAGCGCCGCCGCTATCGCGAGGCCCAGGCCCGCTCCGCCGTACGCGCGCGCACGGGAGTTGTCGGCCCGGTAGAACCGCTCGAACACTCGTGACGCCTGCTGGGGTGTCATCCCGGGTCCGTCGTCCGCGACGGTTACCTGCCCCCACCCGACGTCGGCGGTGGTGACGACGACAGTCACCGAGGACTCGTCCGGAGTGTGCTTCAGCGCGTTGCTGAGGAGATTGTCGATGATCTGGCGCAGGCGCTCCGCGTCGGCGTCGATGATGACCGGATCCGGTGCGCGCAGCGAGATCGCGCGGCTGGGGTACACGATGCGCGCGGCCAGCACGGCTTGCGCGGCGATGCTCCCCAGGTCGACAGGCGCCCGGTCCAGCGACCGTCCCGCGTCGAATTTCGCGAGCAGCAGCAGGTCCTCGACGAGCCGCCCCATCCGGGACGCCTCACCGTCGATGAGGGCCATCAGCCGGAGCAGTTCTTCCCTGGGGGCCGCCGTGCCTTGCTGCAGTCCGTACTCGGCCAGGCCGCGGACCGAGGTCAGCGGTGTGCGCAGCTCATGGCTCGCATCGGCGACGAACTGCCGCAGCTGTTCTTCCGAACGCAGCGCCCGTGCCTCCCCCTCGGCGCGCGCCCGGTAGGCGGCCTCGATCCGGCCGAGCATCGCGTTCAGCGCTCCGGCGAGCCGGCCGACCTCGGTCCGAGCCGACGGGTGATCGATGCGGCGGGAAAGATCACCGCCGACGATCGCCGTCGCCGTCGCCTCGATCCTGGCGAGCGGCGCCAGGCTGACCCGGATCAGCGGGAACCCGATGCCCGCGAGCAGCGCGACCGCGACCACGCCAGCCAGCGCGTCCGCTACCTCAAGCCGCTGGACCGTGGCATTCAGGTCACCAAGGCTGTAGGCGGTGACCAGGCGCTGGCCGCCGGCCAGCGGCTCCACGAACACGCGCCACGAGCCTACGGTGAACGGCGCGCCTTGCGTCTTCAGCTGCGCGGCGGTCAGGCGCGGGTCACCGGGGCCATGCAGCGGGCCACTGTCCACCTGTACGCTGCCGTCCGCGTTCACGACCTCGGACAGGAACTGGGTCGGCAGCGACTGGCGCTGACCGCTGCCGTCGTGCGGCGCGGCCGGCGGGCGCGGACGGGAGAAGAGGTGGCTGGCCACACCGGCGAAGCTGCGGAGCTGGGAATCGGACCGGTCGAGCAGGTAACTGCGCAGCAGCGTCACGCCGAGGACGCCGGTCACCAGGGACGTCAGCACGATGAGGAACGCCGCCGCCGCCATCACGCGCGTGCGCAGCGACAGCTCTTTCACGGCGGCGGGATGCGCAGCATGTAGCCGACGCCGCGGATCGTGTGGATGAGCCGCGGCTCGCGCTGGTCGACCTTGCGGCGCAGGTAGCTGATGCACGGCTCGACCACATTGCCGTCGCCCGCGGGGTTGTACTCCCACACGTGGTCGAGGATCTGGCCCTTGCTGAGCACGCGGCCCGCGTTCAGCATAAGGAACCGGAGCAGCCGGAACTCCGTGGGTGTCAGCGGGACGAGCGTGCCGGCCCGCCTGACCTCATGAATGTTCTCGTCGAGTTCCAGATCGGCGACGCGCAGCACCGTATCCGGCGCGTCCAGGCGGGTGCGCTTGAGTACGGCACGGATGCGGGCCAGCACCTCGTCCAGGCTGAACGGCTTGGTCACGTAGTCGTCGGCGCCGAGCGCGAAGCCGTTCACCCGGTCGCTGACCTCGTCCCTGGCGGTGAGGAAGATCACCGCGACGTGCTGGTCGTGCGCGCGCAGCCGTCGCACGGTCTCGAACCCGTCGCCGTCCGGCATCATGACGTCGAGCAGGATCAGGTCGGGCCGCGCCGTCGCGGCGGCGCGGATGGCCGCGTCGCCGCTGGCCGCGGTGACGACCTCGTATCCGGCGAACCTGAGCGAGCCAGCGAGCAGCTCGCGGATCGTCGCCTCATCATCGACGACGAGCAGCCGCGCCGCGTCATTGACCGTAGCCTTCATGGCTACACGCTGCGTGACGAACCTTGCGAAACGCTGAAAGCCCGCTCCACGCCGCCTGCGGCGGCTTGGCGGCTCATCGGCTCATCGGCTCATCGGCTCATCGGCTTAGCGCGGCGTGAGCGCGGCGCGGAGGGAGTCCGCGTTGCGCTCCAGCCAGGCGACGCGGCGGCTGATCTGGTCGCCGGCGCCGTCGTCCCACATGCGGCGCCAGCCGCCACCGAGCTGTTCGGCCCTGCTTCTCATCAGGTGCCAGGAGCGGCGGCTGCGCAAGATGGCGACATCGGTGACCCGGCCGCGGTCCCGCTCCGACGCCCCGTACGCGTCAGCGATGATCGCGCAGCGGCGCGGCACGTCCACGTCTTGCAGCAGGGGGCCGGCGTCGGCGGGGTCGCCGAGCGGCGCCCACCACATCATCATGTTGAAGAGCTCGTCGGCGCGGGTGGCCCACTTCGCGAGGTCAAAGTCGATCAGGGCCTTCGCTTCCCCGCGTGTGAAGACCACGTTCTCCGGTGTGATGTCGACGTGGCCGATCAGCTCGGGCGGATACGGCGGCGCGGGCGGGCTGCCGGGCGGATCGGGGAGCGTGCTGGCCGGCTGCTCGGCCGGGCCGGGCCGGAACGTCGCCGCGGCGTCGTCGTACCTTCTGACGAGGCGGGCTACGGACCGCAGGCGGTCCTCGTCGGCGATCCAGGCCGGACGCGGCCGCCCGGCGACCTCGCCGTCGATGTACGTGAGCACTTCGCGCCCGCGGTTGTCGATGCCGAGGAAACGGGGCGCGCCGTCGAAGTCG
>DASZKN010000245.1:0-3492 GCA_035552855.1 Trebonia sp.
TGACCGTCAGGCGCGCGCCCGCGATGCCGCGGGCGGTGATCGCCCCCTGGTACGGCGGCGCGGCCGGGTCCTGCTCGCCGGAGAGCACCAGGGTCGGCGCCTTGACCGCGCCGAGCAGCGGGCGCAGGTCCAGTTCCGCTATCGCGTCCGCGCAGCCCGCGTAGCCGTCCGGGCTGGTGCCGCGCAGCATGGTCACCACGGCCGCCACGTCGCCGGGCGACCGCTGGATGAACGACGGCGTGAACCAGCGCGGCGGCATGAGCCCGGCGATCGCCGCCATGCCGTCCGCGCGCACGAGCGCGGCGCGCTCACGCCAGGACCGCGCCGACGGCAGCGGCTCGAGCGCCGCACAGCACACGGCCAGCGAGGCTACCCGTTCCGGCGCGTTGGCCGCGAGCCACAGCCCGGCCATGCCGCCGAGCGACACCCCGGTGTACGCGAACGACGTGACGCCGTAGTGGTTGGCCGCCGTGAGAACGTCGGCGCCGAGTTCGGCGATCGTGTAGGGACCGGGCGGCGCGTCCGACTGCGCGCCGGGCACGCCGTGCCCGCGCCATTCCAGCCGCAGCACGCGGAAGTGGCGCGCCAGCACGGGCAGCTGACGCTCCCACACCTGGCTGGTGGTGCCGATGGGGTTGCCGAGGATCAGCACCGGCGCGTCGGCGCCGGGGCCGTCGTCGAGGGAGGACACCAAGTTGACCGCGGGCACGGGCAGCAACCCTACATGTCGAAGAAGACGGTCTCCCGGTCGCCCTGCATGTAGATGTCGAACCTGAGCAGCCCCTCGGACACCGGCGCCGCGATCAGCGTGGAACGGCGGCCGGCGGGCACGGATGCCAGCACCGGGTCGGCCGTGTTGCGGTCCGCCTCGTCGGGGAAGTAGATCCGGGTCACCGACCGGTCGAGCATCCCGCGGGAAAACACCGACACGTCGATGTGCGGCGCCTCGGTACGGCCGTCCCCGAACGGCAGCGGGCCAGGCTTGAGCGTGACGATCCGGAACGAGCCGTCCATCTCGGTCTGCGACCGGCCGAACCCGCGGAACGCCTTGTACCCTCCCGGCACCGACCCGCGCGGGTCGTCCGGGTGGGCGAACCGGCCGTCGGGGTCGGCCTGCCAGGTCTCGATCAGCCCGTCGGGGATCACGTTGCCCGCGCCGTCGAACAGCCGGCCGATAATCGTGACCGCGCCCGGCGTGCCCGCGGGCACCACGAACGGGCCTTCCGGCCACGGCAGCCGCATCGAGAAGTACGGCCCGACGGTCTGGGACGGGGTCAGCAGTTCGCTCACGCGTGGGGCTCCTCGAAGACGGCGGCGGCGGCGCCGCGCAGGACGATGTCGAACTTGTAGGCCAGGGCCCACTCCGGCTGCGTGTCGTCCATGGAGAACTCGGCGATCATCCGCAGCTTCGCCTTCTCGTCCGGCACCGAGTTGTAGATCGGGTCATACGCCAGCAGCGGGTCGCCGGGGAAATACATCTGCGTGACGAGGCGCTGCGTGAACGCCCGCCCGAACAGCGAGAAGTGGATGTGCGCCGGCCGCCACGCGTTGTAGTGGTTGCCCCACGGGTACGAGCCGGGCTGGATCGTGATGAACCGGTACTTGCCCGCCGCGTCGGTGATCACGCGGCCGACGCCGTCGAAGTTCGGGTCGAGCGGCGCGGGGTGGTGCTCCCGGGCGTGCCGGTAGCGGCCGGCCGCGTTGGTCTGCCAGATCTCGACGAGCGTGTCCGGGACCGGGCGGCCACCGGAGTCGCGCACCTGGCCGGAGACGATGATCCGCTGGCCCTGCGGCTCCCCCGCGTGCTGCGTGGTGAGGTCGGCGTCCTGCATCGTGATCAGGCCGTCGCCGAGCAGCGGGCCGGTCACCTCTGTGAGCCGCTGCGGCAGGACCACGAGCGGCTGCCGCGGGTGCCGCAGCGCGGTCGACTTGTAGCCGGAGAAGTCCAGCGGCGGGTGGTTGCCCGGCCGCGGCTTGGCGTACTCCGGCAAGGCCAGTTCGCCGGAATCGGGGACCACGAGGCCCTGCTCGGACACGGTCACGATCGGCACTCCTTAGGACTTGAACTTGCGCAGCGCGGCTAGCTCCGCGGTTGTCGGCGGGGCGATGATCTCCGGCTCGGGCGCGATCGCCACGTCCCAGCCGGTGCGCTCCTTGATGGTCTCCACGGACACGCCGGGGTAGATCCCGGTCACCGTGAACTCGCGCGTGACCGGGTCGGGGGTGAGCACGCCGAGGTCGGTGATGATCCTCTGCGGGCCACGGCCGCGCAGCCCGTGCTTCTCCCGGTCCCCCGGCCCCGAGCCGTATCCCACCGACGTCACGAATTCGACCTTCTCGACGAACGTCCGCAGGCTCTGCCGGACGATCACGATGACCTCCCGGCAGGAGGCCGCGATCTCCGGGGCGCCGCCCGCGCCCGGCAGCCGCACCTTCGGGCTGGCATAGGAGCCGCCGATGACCGTCGTGTTGATGTTGCCGTACTTGTCGATCTGCGCCGCGCCGAGGAATCCGACGTCGATCCGGCCCGCCTGCAGCCAGTAGTTGAAGATCTCCGGCACGCTGATCACGGCGTCGGCCGTCTCCGCGAGGATCCCGTCGCCGATCGACAGCGGCAGCCGGTCCGGCTTCGCGCCGATCGTCCCCGACTCATAGATCAGCACCAGGTCCGGGGCGTGCGTCGCGCGCGCCAGGTTCGAGGCGGCGCTCGGCAGCCCGATCCCCACGAAGCACGTCATGCCGTCGGTCAGCGCGCGAGCCGCGTTGACCGTCATCATCTCGTCGGACGTGTAGTCGCTCACGCGCTCACCTCTTGGTACACGTGCTCGTCGAGCCACTGCGCGAACGCGTCGCGGTCGCGGGCGATCGCGTCCCAGGCCACGTAGTAGTCGTTGTCCCGCTCGGTGTAGCCGCTCGCGTAGGAGGGGTGCGACCCGCCGGGGACGTGCGCAACGTATGAGACCGTCCAGGACGGGAGCACCACGCCGCCCGGCTTGGGCTCGAGCGTGTCGACGATCTCCTCGACGGTCACCACGGAACGCCTGGCCGCCAGGACCGCTTCTTTCTGCACGCCGACGATGCCCCAGAGCTGGACGTTCCCGGCGCGGTCGGCCTGCTGGGCGTGGATGACCGCGACGTCCGGGTTGAGCGCGGACACCGCCATCAGCTGCTCGCCGGTGAACGGGCAGGTGACCGGCTTGATCGTGTCGGTCTGCTCGGCGAGGCCGGTGCCCGCGTAGCCGCGCAGCGCCGCGAACGGCAGCCCGGACGCGCCGGCGACGTACCGGTTCGCCATGCCCGCGTGGCTGTGTTCCTCGATCTCCACCGGGTTCGGCCAGCCGCGCTCGACAGCGTCCCGGAAGCGGTGCAGCGAACCCACGCCGGGGTTGCCACCCCAGGAGAAGACCAGCTTGCGCACGCATCCGGCCCCGATGAGCTGGTCATAGATGAGGTCCGGCGTCATGCGGACGAGCGTCAGGTCGCGCCGCCGCT
>DASZKN010000246.1:0-14055 GCA_035552855.1 Trebonia sp.
CGGGCCTCGGGGCTAGCCGCCGATGGCCAGTGCGAAGACGTGCAGGGTGACCGTGCCCGCCGCGGCGGCGCCGCTGATGTCGGGCAGCGTCACGGCGGCCACGGTCTTCCCCGCCTGGAGGGGGACCGACTGCTCGAACACGTTGGTCACGGTGTGGTCCTGCACGTTGCCGGGCGTGTTGCGGTAGGGCGGCACGATCACCGCGTTGGAGCCGGCGGGCGCCGCCCTGTACCAGTCGTCGACGCTGAGCGAGAACGACTGTGTAGTCCCGTCGGTGTAGGTGACCGTGCCGGTGCCGGAGGACACCCCGTACGTCGAGGAGTCGAGTATCCCGAGGCTCTTGCCCTGCCCGGACAGGTCGATCGTCTGCCCGGAGGCCACGACGTTGTCGGGCTTGCCCGCCGCGGCCCCGGGCCAGGTGAAGCCGATCCCGTCGTAGCTGAGGTGCGCGCCGGGAGTGACACCGACCGAGGCCAGCGCCTGCGCCGAGTAGCTGGCGCCGTTTCCGTCGAAGCTGGCGGCGTTCGTGTCGGTGTCGTCGGAGATCCCGGTGTTGTTCTCGCCGGCGGCCACCGAGTCGTACGGCACGGTCACCGGGATCCGCGCCGGGTTGAGCGAATAAGCGTGACCGTCGTCGGTGAAGCCGACGGCCAGGTCCACCGGGTAGGCGCCCGGCGCGGCTCCCGCCGGCAGCTGGACCGGCACGCTGGCGGTCGCCGTGCCGTGGGCCGGGACCGTGACCGTGCCGCTGGCCGGAGTGACCGTGACACCGGGCGGCGGGGTGGCCGTGTATGTGAGGGCGGCCGGACCCGGCAGGTTGCTCGTCGCGGTGAGCGTCGCCGTCGCCGTCTGACCCGGCTTGGCGAGGACGCTGCCCGTCGTCACGGTCAGCGCCGGCCGCACGGTCACGGTCGCCGTGGCGGCCAGGCTGCCGGCCACGTGCCGCCCCTGGGTGAGGGCGGCGCTGAGCGTCTGGGTCGTCCCCTGGGCGGCGACGGGAATCCGGACCGTCCAGTGCTCGGTGACAGACTGGCCGGGCGGGAGAGTCACCCGCGTCGTCCGGGATGGTGATGTGGCTGACCAGCCCGCGGGGACCCGCAGCGACGGCACCGCCGCGCGGACGGCGTAGTCGCCGTCGTTGCTGAACGTCGCCGACACCGGGATCGCCGCCCCCGGGTCGCTCGCGGCCGACGGCGTGGTGAGCGCCGCGTGGCGGGCGCCGACCGACTGGGTCACGGTCAGCGAGCCGCGCAGCGGCAGGTTCGCCGGCGCGGAGGAGTCGCCGACGTAAACACCGAACGTGCCGTCCGGGACCACCCAGCCGTTCGCCGCGTCGTCCCAGTAGGACAGATCGTGGCCGGTGAGCGGGAACGTCACCCGGGTGGACTGGCCGGGCTTGAGGTACACCTTGGCGAAGCCTTCCAGCTGTCGCGGCGGCTCGCCCGCCACGGCCGGATCGCCCAGGTAGAGCTGGGCGACCTCGGCGCCGGCGACCTTCCCGGTGTTGGTGACCGTGGCCGAGACGGTGCCGAGCCTGGTCCCCTGCCCGTTGCAGCCGCAGCTGGACGCGCCCGGGCCGGACACGGCGTTGCGTACCAGCGGCGGGTCGACCTTGAGCCGGGAGAACGCGAACGTCGTGTACGAGAGGCCGTAGCCGAACGGGAACATCGGCGTGATGTTCTCCGCGTCGTAGCCGCGGTAGCCGACGCCGAGGCCCTCGGAGTAGTTCACCTGGCCGTTGGTGCCTGGGTACTGGGACGGGCTCGAGGTGGGGGTCTGGGACTCGCTGACCGGGAACGTGACCGGCAGCTTGCCCGAGGGGTTGACCTTGCCGAAGAGCACCGCGGCGACCGCGTCGCCGTCCTCCTCTCCCGGGTACCAGGCCTCGACCACGGCGGGCACCTGGCTCAGCCAGGGCATGAGCACGGGGTTGCCGCTCTTCACGACCACGATCGTGTGCGGGTTGGCCGCGGCGACCGCCTGCACGAGCGCGTCCTGGTTGCCCGACAGCGACAGGCTCTTCTGGTCCGCGCCCTCGGACTGGGTGTCGCCGACCATGACGACCGCGACGTCGGCCGACTTGGCGGCGGCGGCCGCGGCGGCCGTGTCCGAGCCGTCGTCGTAGGTGACGTTCACGCCGGCGCCGACGACGTTCTTGATGCCCTGGACCGGGCTCACCGTGTACAGCGGGTCAACGTGCGAGCTGCCGCCGCCGCCAGTCATCGCGGCGCCGGCGTACGGGCCGATCACCGCGACGCTGTGCAGCGCGCCCGCCGCCAACGGCAGCTGGCGCTGGTCGTTCTTGAGGAGGACCATGCCCTGTTCGGCGGCGGAGAGTGAGAAGGCGCCGTCCTGCTGAGCCGGGATCGGGCTGGTGGCCACCGGGTGGCTGAACAGTCCCGCGCGGATCATCGCGGCGAACCGGTCGACCAGCAGCTGGTTGACCGTTTCGATCGGGACCTGCCCGTCCTCCACCGCCTGCTCCATCGGCGCGGCGTAGTAGACGCCGGTCGGCATCTCCAGGGACATCCCGGCGAGCGCCGAGCTCACCGTGGAATGGACGGCGCCGAAGTCGGACTGGACGAAGCCGTCGAAGCCCCACCGCTGGTCGGCGGTGGTCTGCAGCAGATAGGGATCCTGGCAGGAGTACACGCCGTTGATGCTCGCGTAAGAGCACATCACCGACTGCGCGTGGCCCTTGGTGATCGCCTGCTGGAACGGCGGGTCGTAGATCTCGTGCAGCACCCGGTCGCTGACGATGTTGTTGTCCTGCGGGGTGTTGCGGTAGGTCTCCTGGCTGTAGGCGTCAAAGTGCTTGACCTCGGCGATCATGCCGGGCCGGGACTGGATGCCCTCGATCTCGGCGGTCCCGATGCGGCTCGTGAGATAGGGGTCCTCGGAGAGGGACTCGAACGTCCGGCCTGCCTGCGGGACGCGGACGATGTTGACGTCCGGGCCCTCCAGGAGGTTGTTTCCCAGGTCAGCGGATTCCTGGCCGGTCACCCGGCCGTACTGGTCGGCCAGCGCGGCGTCGAAGCTGGCGGCCAGCGAGATCGGAGCGGGCAGCGCGGTCGCGGGCTGCTGGACGGGGTCGTCCCCCGGGCCGGCCCCGGCCGGGCCGTTGGTCACGACCAGCGGCGGGATGCCGAGGCTGGGGATGCCAGGCACGTACCGCTTGTGCTGGGAGTTCTGGATGCCGTGCAGCTCGGTGATCTTCTGCGCCAGCGTCATCCTGGCGACCAGCGCCTCCGCCTGCCGGACGGGGCTCGCGTTCGTGTTCGCGGCTGCCGGGGCCGGGGCCGCGGGGTGCGCTGTGGCCGGCGTTGCCTGCGTGACCGGCTGGGCGTGCGCTGTCGCGGCCGAGGCGGCGACTAGGCCCGCCGCCAGCGCCGTCGCGCTGGCCGCCGCTAGTGCGCGCCGCCGTCGCCAGATCCGGGGTTTCCTGGTCCTTGACACGTACCGGGCCTCCTTGCCGTGACGTGTTGATCATGGGGGTCGCCAAGGACACTAAAACAGCTGTGAACATTAATCAATCTTTTCACGCGCTATAGCGCTATTTGGCTGGTCAGCGGTCGGGTAGTTTCACCAGCGAGCTGAGGATCTCGTAGCCGACGTGGGCGGCCGCGATGCCGGTGAGCTGGGCGTGGTCGTAGGCGGGGGCGACCTCGACGACGTCGGCGCCGACCAGCGCGTGCACGCGGAGGGCGCGCAGGAATTCCAGGAGCTCACGGCTGGTGAGGCCGCCCGCCTCGGGCGTGCCGGTGCCCGGCGCGTGCGCCGGGTCGAGCACGTCGATGTCGACGGACACGTAGACGGGCCGGTCGCCGAGCCGGGTGTGCAGGCGGTCGACGGCGGCGGCCAGCCCCTCCCGCTCGACCTCGTGCGCGCCGATCAGCGCGAACCCGAAGCGCGCGTCGTCGCGCAGGTCCTCGCGGCCGTACAGCGGGCCCCGCGTGCCGACGTGCAAGCTCGCCGCCTGGTCGATGAGCCCCTCCTCGGCGGCGCGCCGGAACGGCGTGCCGTGGGTGACCGGCGCGCCGAAGTAGGTGTCCCAGGTGTCCAGGTGCGCGTCGAAGTGCACGACCGCGACCGGACCGTGGCGCTCGGCGACGACCCGCAGCAACGGGAGCGCGATCGTGTGGTCGCCGCCGATTGTGAGCAGCCGCGCCCCGTCGGCGGTCAGCGCGCGCGCCCCGGCCTCGATGTCGCGCACCGCCTCGCCGATGTCGAACGGGTTGACGGCGATGTCGCCCGCGTCGGCGACCTGCTGCGCCGCGAACGGCGAGACGTCCTGGACCGGATTGTAGGGGCGCAGCAGCCGGGAGGACTCCCGAACGTGCGCCGGGCCGAACCGCGCCCCGGGCCGGTAGCTGACTCCGCTGTCGAACGGCACCCCGACGACCTTGACGTCCGCGCGCGGCACCTGGTCCAGGCGCGGCAGCAGCGCGAACGTGGCGATCCCGGCGAAGCGGGGCGTCTTGCTCGAGTCCTGGGGACCGATGGGCATGGTCGCGCTCCTTACCGGCAGAAAATTGTCGATCTGGAAACAAAAACCAACACGTAGGCGTTTAACCAATTGACGAGCGGGCAGTCGGCACAGACGCCTTTTAGGTGCGGAGACTTTTGACCCGCGCAGGGTCTAGAAAACTGAGGTGGCAATGACGAGTCCGCGAAGTCTTTCCAGCGACGGGCAACATGTCCAGGCGGAACTCCGAGCGGTTCTGTCCCTGGCCGGGCCGGATGACGCGACGCTATCACTGAGCGGCGGGCTAGACACCACCACCACGGAAGTCCTGCAGGACACCGCGGCGCGCTGCCTGCGCGACGAGCCCGCGTCCCTGACCGTCGACCTGCGTGACGTGGCCTTCTGCGACAGCGCGGGAGTACGGGCGCTGCGCTGGGTGGCGCGCCGGGCGATCCTGGCCGGCACCCGCTGCCGCGTCGTGAATCCGCAGCCGCAGGTCCGCCGCCTGCTCATGCTGGCTGACGCCGGCGAGCTGATCGCGGTCATGGACCACGCCTCGCCCGGAATCGTTTGACTTCTCCCCGGCGGGTAAGAAGATCCGCCATGGGCGCAGGTAACGAAGACAAGCCGGCGGCGGCGCTGTTCGACGTCGACGGCACGCTGGTCGACACCAACTACCTGCACACGGTGACCTGGTGGGAAGCGTTCGCGCAGGCCGGGCTTTACGTGCCGATGGCCCGGATTCACCGGGCGATCGGCATGGGCTCGGACCAGATGCTGGACAAGCTGCTCCCGGCCGACCGGGACAAAGACGCGGACGCGGATCTGAGCGCGGCGCACGGCACCCTGTATGCCACGTACTGGACCCGGCTACGGCCGCTGCCGGGCGCGACCGACCTGCTCCGCGCGTGCAAGCGCCGCGGCCTCGCGGTGGTGCTGGCCAGTTCGGCGAAGGAGCCCGAGTTCAACGCCATGCGGGCGGCTCTCGACGTGGAGGACGCCATCGACGAGGCCACGTTCGCCGGTGACGTCGAGGCCAGCAAGCCCGCGCCTGACCTGGTCGAGACGGCGCTTGACAAGATCGGCACGCGCCCCGAGGACGCGGTGTTCATCGGCGACACCGTCTGGGACGTGCACGCCTGCCAGAAGGCCGGGGTGCCGTGCATCGGGGTGCTGAGCGGCGGCGTCAGCCGTGACGAGCTGCTCTCCGCCGGCGCGGTCGCCTGCTACCGCGACCCGGCGGACCTGCTGGCCGGCTTCGAGGCAAGCCTGCTCGGCGGCGGGCGCTGACGGCGGGCGCTGACGGCGGCCGCGGCTAACTCCCCCAGGCAGTAGACGGCGTACGCGCGGTTCAGCACCGGCAGCGCCACATTCCGGACGGGAACGCCGCCCGGGGTGGTGCCGCATTCGGAGCCCGCGTGCGCATGGCCGTGGACGCACAGGTCGGCGTTGGCGCTGTCGGCGGCCTCGGCGAGGAAGTAACTGCCGAGGAACGGATAGATCTCGAGCGGCTCGCCCGCCAGCGTCTCCGCGACCGGCGAGTAGTGGGTGAGCGCCACCCGGAAGTCGGCGGACAGGTCACGCAGCGCCTTGCCGATCTCTTCGGCGAGCAGCCGGGAGTGGCGGACGAACGCCTTCATCTCCGGCTCGCCGAACTCGCTCGCGCAGCGATGCGGGAAGCCGCCGCCGAACCCCTTGCCGCCGGCCACGCCCAGCCGGCCGCCGGGCAGGTCAAGCTCGACGCCGGTCCCGTCGAGCACCACCATGCCGGCATCGCGCAGCAGGGCGATGATCTCTTTTTCGCTGTCGCACTGGTAGTCGTGGTTGCCGAGCACCGTGACCACCGGTATCCCAAGATCCGCGAACTCCCCGGCGACCACCTCGGCCTCGGTGACGGTGCCGTGCTGGGTCAGGTCGCCCGCGAGCAGCAAGACGTCCGCGTGCTCGGCGATGCCGTCCAGATGGCGCCTGATCCGGCCGCGGATGTCGGGGGCCAGGTGGACGTCCCCCACCGCCGCTACCCGGATCATGACATCGCCCCGTGCGGTGGCGGCACTTCCCGCGCGGGCGCGGCTTCCTCCGGCAACGGCAGCACCTCCGGCACCTCTTCCGGCGGGCGGACCTCGGTCACCGTCACCTCGTTCCTGATGCGCAGGCCGGGCGCCTGTTCCGCGGCGACCCGGGCGACGAGCCGCTGCCGTTCCGCGCTGGCCACCTGCCCGCGCAGCACCACGTCGTCGCCGTTGACTTCGACCCGGACGCCGAGTTCATGCGTGCGGGGGTCACCGCCCAGCGCGCGCTCGATCTGGCCCGCCACGTAGGTGTCTTCGGTCATCGCTCGTCCTCCCCGCTCAGTATCCGCAGTTCCCTGAGCAGCACGAAGAACGCGGCCGCGAACGGGGAACCGGCGGTCGCGGCGCGCACCCGGTCCCAGTCGACCTGCTCACGCAGCGGGCGGACGCAGGTCAGCGTCGCCGCGAAGTCGGCGTGATGCTCGGAGAACGCCGCCAGCCACGCGATCGCCAGGTCGGTGGCGGTGAGCACCGGCATCGGCACGGCCGCGACGCTGACTTCCTCGGCCCGGTCGAGCACCGCCCGCATGTCCGGATGGCCCGCCAGCCGGAAGATGAGGTCGACCATGCGGTTCTCGTCGTAGGCCTTGATCAGCCACCCCTCCGGGGGAACCTCGACTCGCATGCCCCGTGCCTCGAACGCGCGCGCCGCCGCGCCGGTGTCCGTCTCATGGATCACGAAGTCCACGTCGTGCATGGGCAGGGACGCTCCCCTGGCATACGCCGCCGCGCCGCCCGCCAGGGCGAACGGCAGGCCCTCGTCCCGCAGGACCGTGGCCGCCTTCTTGAGCGTGCCGATGAGGAGCAGAGGCGAGCCCTCCGCGATCTCCGTCATAAGGCTTCGGGTACCCAGCGCTAAGCCGGTAAACCCCGGGCGACGCCGGCCGGGCGGGCGGCGGGCGCTGTCCTCATTCGTCGGCGATGATCGAGCCCACGCGCTCGCCGAGCCCCGGGTCGCGGCGGCTCAGCACGACCGCGTAGATCACCGAGACGACGATGACGCCCAGCGCCGCGTACGGGAACCAGACGTACGGCGCGGCCTGGCCGGGCTTGACCAGGTAGTACACCGGGACGCCGATGGCGATCAGGCCGAGCACCGGGAGCACGACGTGCTTGACCACGCTGAACTCCCGCGGCCGGTACCGGCGGTAGTAGAACGGCAGCGCCAGGTTGGCCAGGAAGTAGACGACGAGCACCAGGATCGTGCCCATCGTGGAGGACTCGGTGAAGTAGGCCAGCGAGCTCATCTCGCCGCTGGTCCCGCCGACGAGGTGGGCGATGCCCCAGACCGCGATGATCACCGCGGCGATCGCGACGAACGAGAGGATCGCGTTGACCGGCGTCCGGCGGACCGGGTGCACCCGGCCGAGCCAGCGCGGCAGCAGGCCCTCCCGGCCGGCGTTGAAGATCAGCCGGGACTGCGAGTTCACCGCGGCGATCAGCACGCCGAGCGTGGAGGTCATGCCGGCGATGTAGGCGATGAGCGCGAGCCAGGCCGCCACGTCGTGCGAGACGCTGATGAACGGGATCGCCGCGCTGCCGAGCGCCGTGCCGCTGTACCTGAAGCCGGTGACGGTCGCGTACGCGAACAGGACGTAGCCGGCCACCATCAGCGCGACCGACAGGAACACCGCCCGCGGCACGTTGCGCCGGGGATCACCGGTCTCCTCGGCGAGCGCCGCCGAGTTCTCCCACCCGATGAACAGGTAGACGGCGAGCGGAAACCCGGCCGCCAGGCCGCGGAAGCCATTGGTGATGTGGCCCGGGTCGAACGGCACGCCGGACAGGTGGCCACCGTTCTTGACGAGCGCCGCGACCGACACCACGACCAGCACCAGCATCTCGAAACCGAAGAAGAAGCCAGCCAGCTTCGTGGACACGGCCACGCCACGCATCATCATGACGACCGCGCCGGCGACGAGGATGACCGAGAAGATGCCCCATGGAACGTTAATGCTGAAGTAATACTGCAGGATGATCGACAGGAAGCCGCCGCAGATCGCGAGCACCGAGGAAATCGCGATGATGTAGCCGGCGCCGCAGAGCAGCGCGGTGGTCACGGCGCTCGTCCCGCCGAACGTCTTGCCCACGTAGGAGATGAACCCGCCGGTCGACGGGTGCACCCTGGAGAACTGGGACAGCGTGTTGCCGAGCAGCGCGATAGCGACGCCGGCGACGATGATCGTGAGCGGCGCGGCGACGCCCGCGGTCACGACGAGGAAGCCGAAGCCGAAGTAGAAGCTGTAGGCAGGCCCGATGTTCGCCATCGTCGAGGCGGAGATGTCGATCAGCCGCAGGGCGCCGCGGTGCAGCCGCTCGGGTGCCTCCGGTGCCTTGGATTCGGAGAACGGAACCGGTGCCACTTCGCTCATAATCACTCCCGGCGAGTCCCGCGCTTGGCGAAAGAGAATTATCGTATAGCCGCGCAAGTTTACGGGCTGCAATACTTACATGATCATGGACCCGTGATGGCAGGATGCCGAAGAATCCCGCCTTTTCTGCGGCTCGCTGCTGCGCGAGCACCCCTACGCCGAGGAACTTGGCCAGGTGTGGAATGACGTGCGCCGGAGCGTCGCCGGCGGATGGTAAGCGGATCTGCTCGGGGCGGAGCCGTCCCTGGACCAGATCGGATGAGACCTTCCTGACCCGCCGGTTAGTGTGCTGCGAATAGCGGCTCAGCAGGTGGAACGCGTGCTCAGGAGAGACGCCCAGCGCCGCCGCCAGGATGCCTTTGGCCTGCTCGATGACCGCCCGGGCCTCAAGCGCGATGTGCAGGTTGACGACCATGCGGCGGCTCGCGCGGTACAGCGCGGCGTTGCGGACCGCCGTGCCTCCCTGCGCGGCGAAGAGCAGCGCGGCGTCGTGCGCGGTGCCGCTGAACACGGATGGCTCGTTCCCGTACAGCGCGACGGCGCCCGCGGGCTGCTGATCGGTGCGCAGCGGAAGGGCCAGGCAGCTACTGAATCCGACCTCCGCGGCGGCGCGGCAGAACGCGGGCCACCGGGTCTCCGTCGTGGTGTCGTCCGCCCGGCGCGGCTCGTTGTGCCGCAAAGTCTCGACGACCGGGCCTTCCGCGCGAGTGAACTGCAGGTCGTGCAGGTCATCGGTCCGCCGGTCGGAGGCGGCGAAGGTCAGACCGCTGTCGGCCGTGGCGACGGTCACCGCGGCGGCGACACCGCCGGGGACTAGCTCAACGGCCAGCGTGGTCAGCCGCCGCAGCGACTCCTCGCCGCTCTCGTCCTTCTCGAGCAACTGCGCGACCTCGGCGACACGGTCGGCGAACTCTCTCGTCACGGTCACCACGCCGGACGCGCTACCCACGAACGCCGGGACTATGTGCCGGTCAGCAGAGCGGTTTGGCCGCGGGCGACCCGGGTAACGGACGGCCATGCGCGCGGGTCGTCTCTCGAAAACAGTGGAACGGCCTGGGGACCGGGCAACGGCCCGGGGACCGGGCAACGCTCCGCCATCGCCGGATTTGGGTTCACAGTCCCGGACTGCGGCCCGGAGGCACTCCCCCGGGTCGACACCTGTCATGTGCAGCCGCCGCTGCGCCGCGCCACCGTGACCGGAAGGAACCCAGCCGTGACCGAACTCGCTCCGCGCCCCCCGCGCCCCGAGCGCCCCGAACGCGCCCCGCGCCCCGAGCGCCCCGAGCGCTCCGTCTGTGCCCCGAGCGCCGGGTCAACCGACATCATCGAGGCCATCCTGGCGGAGCACCGCCGGATCCGCCGGCTATCCCAGGCACTGGAAGACGCGGTTCGCTCCCCGGTTCGTGACGACCCTGGCCGGCTCCCGGGGTATGTCTGGCAGCGCCTGGCCGGGCTGCTCGAGGCCCACACCCGCGCAGAGGAAGAAATTTGCTACCTGCCGGCTACCCGCGGCAACCCCCGCGCGGCCGAACGTGTCCGCGAACTGGCCGCCGGTCACGATGACATCCGGGAAGCCATCGCCGAGGCCGCTCTCGCACCCGCCGGGTCGACGCGGTGGTGGCGCGCGGTCAGTGCCGTCCTCGCCGATCTCCCCGCCCACCTAGAACACGAGGAACGCGATATCCTGGCCAGCTGGCAGCACCGCCTGACCGCGCGCCAGCGACACGAACTCGGCCGCCAGTGGACAGAATTCCGCGCGGCCTACGCCACTGGCCGCCCTTGGTTACGCTGGCCGCCCTTGGTTACGCTGGCCGGGGCGAGGAGGTTACCCAGTTGGATTCGCTACGAGCGTTGCGGCAGATCGCCTTCCTGCTGGAACGCGCCGGCGCGCCGACCTACCGGGTGCGGGCGTTCCGCCGCGCCGCGGATGTGCTCGAAAGCTCGCCGCCCGAGGAAATCGCCCGCCGGATCGGCGACGGCACGCTGTCCGCGCTGCCCGGCATCGGGCCGGTCACCGCCCAGGTCATCACCGAGGCGGCCGGCGGCGCGGAGCCCGCCTACCTGACCAGGCTGTGCGCAGAGCAGCCGGCGCCGCCGCCGGATGACCTGCGGGCCGCGCTGCGCGGCGACTGCCACACCCACTCGGACTGGTCCGACGGCGGCAGTCCGCCGCTGGAGATGGCGGAGGCGGCGCGCGGCCTAGGCCACGAGTGGATCGCGCTGACCGATCACTCGCCGCGGCTGACCGTGGCGCACGGGCTGTCCGCGCAGCGGCTCCGGGACCAGCTCAAGCTCATCGGCGAACTGAACGACCGGCTGGCTCCCTTCCGCATCCTGACCGGGATCGAGGTCGACATCCTCGACGACGGGTCCCCCGACCAGGACGAAGAGCTGCTCGCCCGGCTCGACGTCGTGGTCGCCAGCGTCCACTCCAAGCTGCGGATGCCCGCCGGCCCGATGACCGAGCGCATGGTCACCGCGGTGCGCAACCCGCACGTCGACGTGCTCGGCCATTGCACCGGACGGCTGGTGACCGGCCGCGGGCGGCCGGAATCGGCGTTCGACGCCGCCGCGGTCTTCGGCGCCTGCCGCGCGCACGGCGTCGCCGTCGAGATCAACTGCCGCCCGGAGCGGATGGATCCGCCGGACCCGCTGCTGCGGCTCGCCGCCGAGACGGGCTGCCTGTTCGCCGTCGACACCGACGCGCACGCGCCGGGCCAGCTGGCCTGGCAGGGCAACGGGACCGCGCGGGCGGTGGCGCTCGGCATCCCGCCGGACCGGGTGATCAACACCCGCCCCGCGGCCGCGATGCCCCGCTTACCCCGGCGCGGCGGACTTATCAGCTCAGCCGTTCCTCGTGCGCCGGTGTCAGCCGCGGGGCTCCCGGCCCGCCGCCCGTGGTCCGGTCAAACCGGACGCGCGCCGCCCGGCCGTCGTATTCCAGGGTCGCCAGCATGTTCTCGAACCACGGTCCCTGGGTGATCCGCCACCTGATCGCCGGCGGGACGGCGCCGGCGAGGCGGGCGACCGCCGCCCCGATCAGCCCGCCGAGCCTGGTGCTGGCCAGGCGCTGCGCCCGCTGCATCATGGGCGGCATCGTCTGGTGGAAGGGCGAGCAGACCGCTTCATGCACCGCGGTGCGCGACCCGGCCGACGCCGGCAATCCGACCGCGGCCAGGTAACTGTGGTGCACATCGCCGGAAATGATCGTGACCGAGGCGGGCGGCGGGCCGTGCGCCCCGGCCGCGAGTTCGGTCAGCAGCCGCTCAAGCCCGGCGAACGAGGCCCCGAAGGCCGGCCAGTGCTCCAGGTCGAACGCCCGGCGCAGGCGCTCGCCGAACCGCGCGCACCGCTTTCCCCAGGCGCCGCCGGTGACGGCCTCGCTCCACGCTTCCAGCGCGTGGATGCCGCGCGGCAGCACGGGCGGCACGGACGTGGCGAGCACCAGGTGGTCCCAGTCACCGGCGACCGACTCCGTGACCCACTGCCACTCCTCCTCATCGGCCATCAGCCGCTTGCCCTCGTCGACGACCCGGCGGCTGCGCGAGTCGACGACGACCACGCGGACCCTGCCGAACGTGCGGCGGAACGACCAGCGGACGCCGGCGGCCCGCGCGTCCGACCGCCGCGCGAGTTCGCGGAGCGCCGCCTCCGGCTGTTCCCCGCGCACCTGCCGCCACGTCTCGTCGGCGCCGAGCTCGGCGGGCGACAAGTTCCCCAGGTGCTGATAGATCCAGTAGCTCATGTAGGCGCCCTCGATCCGGGACGGCCACCAGGGCTTGGACCGGTACTCGCGCCGCCAGGCGCCGGAGGTGTTCCAGTCGTCGTGGACGTCGTGATCATCGAAGATCATCGCGGTGGGCACCACCGAGAACAGCCAGCGCACCAGCGGCTCGCGCCACGCCTCGCGGTAGAGGGCGCAGTACTCCTCGAAGTCCGCGACCTCGCCGGCCGGCGGCGAAGCCGGATCACGCCGGCCCGCGATGAACGCGCGCGTGTCCGGTCCCGGGTTGTCGGCGTAGACCTGGTCGCCGATCATCGCCAGCGCGTCCGGCCACGTGCCGGGCGTCGCGGTCGCGGTCGCGCGCAGCGTATCGGCGCAGGCCGCGAGCGCGTCCACGGAGGCGGGGTCCGTCCGCGCGGTGACCCGGCAGGAGCCGAACGCGAGCTTGACCGGACGGTCCGGGCGGAGCGTGCGGAGCACGCTCGGCGGGAAGCCGCCACCGGGAACCGGCCAGCGGACCGTGGAGTCGAGCGACACCTGGTACTCGTGCTCGCTGCCGGGCGCGAGGCCGTCGATCACCACCAGGGCGTAATGGTGCCCGGCCACCGTGAACGTCGCCGCCCGGCGACCGAGGATCTCCACCTCGCAGGCATCGTCGGTTTCGACCCAGATCGTCGCCTCGGTCTCGCTCACGTACCGCAGCATCGGTCCCAGGACGAGATTCGGCATCGCACCAGTATGGCCGGCCCCGGCCACACCGGTCAGTCGGCGGTCCAGTCCGCCCCCGCTCCGTCCGTCGTCGCCGAGTACGCGGGCATCACGGCTGAGGGCGCGGCGCCCGCACTCTGACTCCGGCATGGTTCCGCAGAATACCGGTGCTGGACATTAGCGGGCGGCGTGTGCTACCCCCGTTCACGTGACCGACCAGGCGGTAAGAGACGCGTACGAGCGGGTGACCGGGCCGGTCGACCCGGTCGCCGTCATCGTGACCTGCGCCAGCGGCGGGGAGCGGGCCGGCTGCCTGGTGACGTTCAGCGTGCCGTGCAGCATCGATCCGCCGCGGTACGCGGTCTGGCTGTCCCGCCGCAACCACACGTACCGCGTCGCCCGCGGCGCCGGCGAGCTCATCGTGCACACGCTCACGCGGGCCGACCTTCCGCTGGCCGAATATTTCGGCGGGGTCAGCGGCCTGCGCGAGGACAAGTTCGCCCGGGTGCCCTGGGACGACCGCGACGGCACGCCGCTGCTGCGCGTGAGCGGCGGGTGGCTGCGGGGACGGATCCTGTCGCGTGGTCCCGGCGAAGATACCGGCGGGGACCACACGTGCTTCGTGCTCGCCCCGGTCGCCGCCGGCGGCGGGACCGCCGACGACGAGTTGCTGCGGCTGAGCGACGTGAACCACATCGACCCGGGCCAGCCGAG
>DASZKN010000247.1:0-11436 GCA_035552855.1 Trebonia sp.
CCAGCACGAGCGTCAGCCCCGCGCTGGCGACGCCGAGCGCGGTATCGGGAGTGCTCCCCACGGCGTAGGCCTCGCCGGAGGCGTCGACCCGGTCGGCGTCCAGCAGCGGCAGGGCAGGCTCGGGCACGTGCCGGATCAGCCCGAACTGATACAGGCCCACCACGCCATAGGCCGCGATGGTGCCCAGGGCGAGCGCCGCCAGGCGCCTGCGCTGGCGGAGAAACCCGCCTGTGCCGAGGCGCAAGTCGTCGCTGACCCGCTCGGCCGCGGGCGAGGAGGACCGGCCGATGCCCCGCCGGGCCGGCCTGAGCTGCCCGGCGGCGGGCCCCGTCCGCCGGGTGCCCCCCATCAGGACACCGCTTCCAGGTCCGCGCGGCTTCCAGAGCCGAATGAGCGCCAGGATGGCCGCCTTGTTCACGGTTGTCACCTCCGTGCCATTGTGCGGACGTTCCCCCGGGCGATCGGGGATTCACCGCCCAGCGCGCGACTGCGCGGCGCGGGCAGTTCATCCCTGCCCCGTGCCGACTGTTCAATCCCCATGCCGACTGTTCAATCCCCATGCCGACTGTTCAATGCTGAGGCACGGGCGCGCTTAATACGCCGGGTGCGCGGTAGGCATGGCCTGTAAGGGGAAGACGCTCAACCAAGGTCACGGGCGGCGCGGGATGCCGGGACCGCCGGCGTGAACGTCGCAAGGCCTGAAGGAGGAGGGCGCATGCCGATCGGAATCGGCCGTCAGAGGGTGCGGGATCTCACCGGCGACGCTGTGCAGCTGGTGGATGTGCTGCCCGCGGACGCGTAACGCGTGGGCGCACCTGACGGGCACGGTCAGCTTGCCGCTGAGGGAACTCGACGGCGCCGTGGGGGGAGCGGGAATTGCCAGTGTCCGTCGTGCCGACGACCGGTCGGCCTGGGGCACGATTCTGCACGAGTTGCGGCGCGTCAATTAAGGTGCGAGATACGCCTGTAGAGCGCACACCGACATTGCGCGACATGCCTGCCGAAGCGCCGCCGTCATGGTTCCAGGCCCCGCGGTCGCAGCCGCCGCCGCCGCGCTCGCCAGTGACCTGACCGGCGCCCGCTCTGAGGCGGAAGCCTTAGCCCAGCGCGTGCCACACGAGCGAGCTGAGCTCGTTGATCGTGTCGATGCCGTACCGCTCCGACGGGTTTCCGGTGGCGAGCACGGCCATCAGGTAGTCCCGGCCCTGGCCGGACACCCATCCGACGCTGTTGATCTGCCAATCGGTCGCCGCGGCGTCCAGCGGCAGCCAGCCGTTCTTCAGCGCGACCGTCACGCCGGCCGGAACCCCGCCGGAGACGCCCCACCGCTGGCCGGCGGTGACGTTCTCGAGCAGCGACAGCGCGTAGGCCCGGTCGCCGGCGGACAGCAGCGTGCCCGGCCCGGCAAGCTGGCGCAGCAGCCGCAACTGGTCGGCGGGCGTGGTTGTGCTCAGCCCCCAGCCGGGCCACGCGAAGCCCGCGCACCGCACGCACGGCGACGGCGTCGTGTCCCCGAGGCCGGCGGCCGAGTCGTAGGCGCCGACTCCGGCGGCGCCGGCCGCCGCGTACCACAGCGACGTGGCGGCGTCGTTGTCGCTGTCCTCGATCATCTGGGTGGCCAGCGGCCGGTCCGCGGCGGGCAGGCCGCCTGGGTCGCGGTCGAGCAGCGTCTCCAGGATGCCGAGCTTCACGACGCTCGCCTCGGCCTGCGGCCGCGCGCTGCCGAAGGCCCAGGTCTGCCCCGTCCGCATGTCGTACACCGCGGCGGTCACGGTCCCGTCGCGTCCGCGCACGTAACTGCCCGCGCTCCCGAACGGGTCCGGCCGGCTCCCTCCGCTCCGGCCGCGCGTGGTCGCGCCCGCGGCGGGCGTCGCGGCAGGCTCACCTGGCCCGTGCAGCGTCAGCGCCACGATCACGAGCGCGACGACCAGCACGCAGACACCACCGGCAGCGGCAACCGTGCGCATGGCCCCTTAGATTACGAGATTTCCCCGGATGTTCTCGCCATTCCGCATGTCCTAACGCGCGGCTTCGCCGCTTCTTGCTGTTATCACCATCCCAAGGATGCGTTGACGACGCGGATTACGTTTTCTCGCGTGGCGATGCCGCCGTCCGGAACAGGACAGCTTCTAGTTGCTGTTATCAATCCCTACGCCCAAGATGGTTGATCCCAATCGTTTGCAGCGCCGTTTTAGCCACAAACTAGGGCGTAGGGTTGAAGGGAGGCGCTGGGCTGAGTCACATGCGTACCCAATGGCCCTAGCGGCCGCCGTCGTCTGCGCCGCCGCGGCGGTCTACGGGCTGCCGCGCAGCAGGTACGCCGAACGCAGCAGCTCGGGTTACCGCGCAGTTCCGCCGCCGGGCCGGCGTACCGGATCACCCCGCCCTCCATCACGTACGCGCTCGTCGCGAGGCCGAGCGCCACGGTCGCGAACTGCTCGATGAGCAGCACGCCGATGCCGGAGGCGGCGATCGCCCGGATCACAGGGATCAGCCGGTTCACGATCACCGGGGCCAGGCCGAGCGACAGCTCGTCGATCAGGATGTACTTCGGCTGCGACACCAGGGCCTGCGCGAGCACCACCATCTGCTGCTCGCCGCCGGACAGCGACCGGGCCGGGACGCCGCGCCGCTCGCGCAGCCGGGGGAACAGCACGCCGAGCGTCGCGGTGATCTCGCGGTCGTTGGCCATCGCCCGCATCGCGGTGCCGAGCTTGGAGTAGCGCAGGAACACCCCGGTGCCGGCCGTGATCACCACGCCGATGACCAGCGCGATGATCTGCGTCGTGTTCACCTGGACCTCGCCCGCCGTGAACCCGTAGTTGTCGGTGGGCAGCGCGATCGAGCGGGACTGCCCGCCGCTCGTCGACCACAGCAGGTCGATCACCCCGAACAACACCAGCGCCAGCCCCAGCGTCGCCACCGCCTGTACGAGCGGCCCCCGCCCGGCCAGCGCCGGCCCGAAGATCGTCCCGTAGCCGAGCGTGACCGCGCCCGCGAACGCGGCGTTCACGCTCGCCACCGTGTACGCGCCGCCCTTGATCGTCTATGTTCGGCGGCATCTCGCGCAAGTCCTCACCCAGACGCTGCGCCGGCCCCCGGGCGTTAACCAGTTCTTTCTCACGCTGCGTGTGTTTAGGCACGTCGTGGGCACTGACGGAGGATGGCATTCAGGGTTATCGACGATGCACCTATCCATACTTTCCACCGAAAACTGGCCGCCGCGTGCAGCGGCGGCCCGCTGCTCGACGGCTACCTGCTCGGGATCGTCGGCATCGCGCTGACCGGCATCACCGCCCAGTGGCACCTGAACGCCACCACCGCCGCCCTGGTCGGCGTGGCCGCGCTGGTGGGGATGTTCTTCGGCGGCCTGATCTTCGGCCCGCTCACCGACCGGATCGGGCGCAAGCCCATGTACACCCTGGACCTGCTCGCGCTCATCGCCGCGTCGCTGCTGTCGGTGTTCGTGACGGCGGCCTGGCAGCTGATCGCGCTGCGGTTCGTCATCGGGGTGGCGATCGCCGCCGACTACCCGATCGCGACCTCGCTGCTCTCGGAGTGGCTGCCGCGCCGGGAGCGCGGGAAGGTCTTCACCTCCGTCATCATCATCTGGTACCTGGGCACGGCGCTCGCGTACTTCGTCGGCTACCTGATCACCGCCTGGCTCGGCAACGCCGGCTGGCGCTGGATGCTCGGCAGCTCGGCCGTGCTGGCCGCGATCATCTTCCTGCTGCGGCTCGGCACGCCCGAGTCGCCCCGGTGGCTGGTGGGGGCCGGCCGCACCGAAGAGGCCCGCGAGGTCATCGAGCAGGCGCTGGACGAGGCGGTGAGCCCGGCCGAGCTGGACGAGGCCGCCACCGAGGACGAGCCGCGGGGCAGCGTGAGGGAACTCTTCCGCGGCGTGTATCTGCGCCGGATGGCCTTTGTCGTCATCTTCTTCACCTGCGCGATCATTCCGCTGTTCGCGCTGGAAACCTTCGGCCCGCGGCTGCTCGGGTCCTTCGGCCTGGGCACGGGCACCCTGGCCAACCTCGGCACGGCCATCATCAACCTGGTCTTCGCCATCGGCTGCCTGCCCGCCATGTGGCTGCTCGAAAGCGCGGGCAGGCGCAAGGTGATCATCTGGTCGTTCGGCCTGATGGTGATCCCGCTGCTCGCGCTGGGCGCCTGGGCGCACACTCCGGCCCCGTTCGCCATCGCCTTCTTCTGCCTCTACGCCCTGTTCTCCGGCGGACCCGGGATCCTGGAATGGGGCTATCCGAACGAACTGTTCCCCACGCACATCCGGGCCGCGGCCGTGGGCATGGCCGTGGCCCTGACCCGCTTCGGCGCCGCCATCGGGACCTTCCTCGTCCCGATCGCCCTCACCTCGCTGGGCATCTCCGCCACGATGTACGGAGGCGCGGCGATCACCCTCATCGGCTTCATCGCCTGCCTCATGTGGGCGGAGGAAACCCGGAGCAGGTCGCTCGAGGAGTCCGGGGCGAGCGGCCCGGCGGCCGCGGGCCGGGTACCGGACGGGGCTGTGTTAGCTCGGCCGGGCCATCGCGCTGCGGTCCCGGCCACGGCAACCTGGCAGCCCTCCAGGCCACGATCCCGCCGGTTTTAGACGCCCGCCTGGGTGCGCAGCTGGTCCGCCTTGTCCGTGCGCTCCCAGGTGAACGTGTCGCCGGAGCGGCCGAAGTGGCCGTACGCCGCGGTCGGGCGGTAGATCGGGCGGCGCAGGTCCAGGTCGCGCAGGATAGCGCCCGGGCGCAGGTCGAAGTTCTCCCGCACCAGTCCGGTGATCGCGGAGCGGGCGATCTTCTCCGTGCCGAACGTCTCGACGAGCAGCGACAGCGGGCGGGCGACGCCGATCGCGTACGCCACCTGGACCTCGGCGCGGTCGGCGAGGCCGGCCGCGACGATGTTCTTTGCCACGTACCGGGCCGCGTAGGCGGCCGAGCGGTCCACCTTCGACGGGTCCTTGCCGGAGAACGCGCCGCCGCCGTGCCTGGCGAAGCCGCCGTAGGTGTCGACGATGATCTTCCGGCCGGTCAGGCCCGTGTCGCCCACCGGGCCGCCGATCACGAACCGGCCGGTCGGGTTGACGTAGAACTCCTGGCGCAGCCGGGCGGGGTCGTACAGGGCGGGCGGCAGCACCGGCCGCACGACCTCCTCCCACAGCGCCTCCGGCAGCTTCTTGGACAGCTGGTGGGCGAGCGTGACCGGGGCCGGCATGTACTCGGGCGTCTTGTTGGTCGCGTAGCCGAACATCATGCCCTGGTCCCCCGCGCCGATCCGGTCGAGCGGGTCGTCAGAGCCGCCGACCCGGCCCCCGTGCGCGGTATCGACGCCCTGCGCGATGTCCGGGGACTGCCTGTCCACCGCGACGATCACGCCGACGGCGCCGCCGTCGAAGAAGAACTCGCCGTTGTCGTAGCCGATCTCGTTGACAACCTGGCGCGCCAGCGACGCGTAGTCGATCGTCGATCCGCTCGTGATCTCGCCCGCCACCACCACGAGTCCGGTCGTGAGCAGTGTCTCGCACGCGACCCGGGACAGCGGATATCGCCCGCCAGCGCCGCGTCCACCACCGCGTCCGAGATCTGATCCGCGATCTTGTCGGGATGGCCTTCGGTCACGGACTCGGACGTGAAGAGGAATCCGCGTTCCATTACGTGTCTGCTGAGGAGTCATGGCCTCCCGGGCCGGGAGGGGCCGCGATCGGTGCTGCCGCCGGCGCGGGGGCCACGGCGTGAACGAGAAGTCGGCGGCGAGCCGAGCGGCGCACCGTCGTCTTGGGGCAGCGGCGCGGCGACCTCCGCCTCGTAGTAGTCGTAGTAGTCCGTCTTGGCGCGCTGCGCGATCCGCACGCCCGGGATCCGGGCGAGGAAGTAATCGATGTCGTTGTCCCGGCGGAGCTCGCCGTCGGACACGATGCCGATCCCGGCCAGCTCCTGGTCCTTCACCGCGGCCTTGATCGCGACCTCGTAGATCTCGGTCAGGTGCTGGGCGCTGATCCGCCGCTGGTAATACTCGGTCTTCAGCCGTTCCAGCCACTCCGGGACCGAATAGGACCCGACCACAGTCGTCGGCAGGTAGCGAGGCAACCAGGGCCCGTTAAGGAGCATGAGTTCTCAGTCTCTCACCTGGGCAGTCAGCGTCTTGATGTTCGAGCCGGGCCGCTGCTTGAACGGCGCGAACCGGACGTCGAAGCCGCGGCGGCTCGCGAGCAGAGCCAGCAGCGGGCCGTTGACCCAGTTGACCGTGGAG
The DNA here is from genome assembly GCA_035552855.1 of Trebonia sp. Classification (GTDB taxonomy): domain Bacteria; phylum Actinomycetota; class Actinomycetes; order Streptosporangiales; family Streptosporangiaceae; genus Trebonia. The sequence continues at coordinate 6,256 of DASZKN010000247.1, forward strand.
CCGTCGTACTTGCCGGGGCCGTAGAAGCCGGTGTGGTACTCCTCGTGGGCGGTCGTGAACAGGTCATGGCACACGAGCCGGCCGAACGGGTGCAGCAGCGGCAGCGTGTCCGCGAAGCTGCTGAGCGCCCCGTTGCTGACGTGCATCCGCACGTCGCCCTCGGCGGTGAGCAGCGAGCGCAGGATCTCGCCCGTCACCGAGGGGGTGACGGGGTAGGTGTCGAGGCCTTCGAGCGGCACGTAGCGTTCGGCCTGGCGGAGCGAGCTCCAGACCGCCTGCCAGAACGCCGTCGCCTGGCTGGTGTCCCCGAACCGCGCGGGTACTGACTCGGCGAGCAGCTCGGGCCCGATCCGCAGCAGCCGGGCGGTCAGCGGCGCGATGTCGTCCCTGGGCAGGCCGAACCGGGCGGCGATCGCGTCCGCGTCCGCGCCGGGCAGGAACGAGCGGACCTGCACCAGGTAGGCCCGGCCGCGGATCGACGCGACCTCGTCGGCGGGCAGGTTGTCGTACACGTTGGAGATGTAGACGCAGAACGCCTTGCCGGCGAGGAACCCCACGCTGCCCGACAGCCTGGTCGCCTCCAGGACGAGGCCGCTGACGTGGTCGCCGTGGTGCGCGACGGCCGCCCGCGCCCGGTCGAGCACGTGGGAGGAGTAGTCGCCCATGAGGTAGCGCAGCCGCCGGTAGTAGTCGCGGCCGTGGCGGCGGTCCAGCTCGGTGAACGTGTCGAGGAACGTGCGCGCCTGGCCGCCGTTGCCGACACCCAGCTCGAGCACGTACAGCTCGTCGGGCAGCGCGCGCCGGTTGGCCAGCTCTTCCCACATCTTGAACAGGTCGAGGATCAGGTCGCGGCCGGTTCCGGTTCCGGTTCCCGCCGCGGCTCCGGCTCCCGCTCCGGCCAGCGCCGAGCTGACCGCCGCGGCCACATCGGTGTCCCCCTCCGCGCACCGGCGCAGGTCGATGGCGAGCTCGTGCGCCTCGGGGGCGCCGTCGCCGTCGCCGTCGCCGGTTCCGGTTCCGAGGATGGGACGGATCATGGCGGTGTCACGGAAGTTGCGGCGGTACTGGATCCAGTCGCAGACCACCCGCAGCCGGGTCAGGTCGGCGCCCGAGGCGGCCAGCGCGCCGATCAGCGGGCCGAACGCGGCCTGCGCGGCCGCCGATTCCCGCAGCCTGCGGACAGGGCGTACCTCAATCTCCATCGGCGGCCGCCGCCAAGACCGGCCGGCTCACCCCGGCCATCTCCAGGAGCGCCGGCGTGTGCTTCTCATACCCGGCGGTGAGCAGGTGCACGCCGGACACGCCCGGCACCTGGCGCACCTCGGTGATCACCTCGGCGGCGAGCTTCGCGCCCTCCGTGCCGATATCGTCCGCGGGCACCGCCCGCAGCCGCCGCCGCACGTCGTCGGGCACGGAGACGCCCGGCACCTTGCCCGCGGAGAGGAAGTCGAGCATCCGCGCGGAGCGGATGACACCGACGCCCGCCAGCACGGCGCAGCGGCCGAGCAGCCCGAGGTCGCCGAGCTGGCGGACCCACGCGGCGAACGCGGGCACGTCGAACACGTACTGGGTCTGGATGAACTGCGCGCCCGCGGCGATCTTCTTCCCGGCCCGCTCCGCCCGGAACTCCAGCGGCGGCGCGAACGGGTTCTCCACCGCACCGAGGAAGATGCCCGCGGGCGGCGGCTTGAGCTCGTTGCCCGACAATAGCTTGCCCTCGTCGCGCATCGTGGCGACCGTCCACAGGAGCTGGGTGCTGTCCAGGTCGAACACCGGCTTAGCGCCCGGGTGGTCACCGAACTTCGGGTGGTCGCCGGACATGAACAGGAAGTTCTCGATGCCGGCGGCGACGGCGCCGAGCAGGTCGGACTGCAGGGCGATCCGGTTCCGGTCCCGGCAGGTCATCTGCATGATCGGCTCGAGCCCGGCGGCCTTCGCGGCGAGGGCCGCCGCCCAGCTCGCCATGCGGACGTGCGAGCCCTGGTTGTCGGTGAGGTTGACCGCGTCGACCCAGCCGCGCAGCAGCCCGGCCCGCGCGGTCATCGCCGCGGCCGACGCGCCGCGCACCGGGCTCAGCTCCGCCGTGACCGTGAACTCCCCGGCCGCCAGCCGGTCGCGCAGCGCGCTCACTGGCCGTCCCCTTCTCCGGGACCCGCTGCCAGGCCCGCTGCCAGGCCCGCTCCCGGACCCGGGCGGGCCGCCGTCGTCAGCGGGTCGGGGCCGGTCCAGAGGTTGTCGTCCCGCCCGGCCCAGTAGTTCAGCCAGGAGCTCTCGCCGAACCGCCGGTGGTCGACAGGCCGCTGCAGCCGCCGCAGGTCACGCGCGCGGCCCGCGCTGGCCGCGCGCTCGTACCCGGCCACCCACACGCACCGGCGCTCGGGGTAAACCTCGCAGGCGCCGCCCGGCCCGACGCCGCCGCAGGGTCCGTTGCGCAGCTCCTTGGGGCAGCCCATCGGGCAGGAGTAGCCGGAGACGGGCAGCGCGCACTGGCCGCACATGCGGCAGCCGAACAGCCGCTCCTTCGAGCGCCGCTCCGCGGCCGTGAACAGCCGCCGCGCCGCCGGCACCCGCTCGACGAGCGCGCCGAGCGCGCGGTTCGCCGGGTGCGGCCGGAGCACCCGCTGGGCCGCGTACGCGAGGCGGGCCGACAGGCCGGGCCGGGCCGGCACCGGCCGCCGCGGCCCGGCGGGACCCGGCTGCCAGGCCGGCGGCGGCCCAGGGGGCCCAGGGAGCCCTGACGGCCCGGGCGGCCCGGGCGGCCCGGGCGGCCCGGGCGGCCCGGCGCGCAGCTCGACAGGGATTGGGCTCATCGCTTTGTGACTTCCCACAAGAGGCGGATGATTCCGGTACTGAGTGCCACGTACCTCATGCTGCCCGACCCGCGTCCTGGCGGCATCAACACCGTCCACAAGCTTTGCTCGCGGGGGCTTGTGCCGCTCCACAGTAGTTCCCGGGGGGACATACTCCTTCGCATGGGGGACTACCCGTCCCCCATTTTCCCTGGCCCGATTCCCCCGGCTGCGCCCCCGATGGACAGGCGAGGATATCGGGCGCGCTCAAGACATAGCTCCCGGGGGCGCGCTCAGGACATCCGGGCGACGACCTCGCTGCCGAGCAGGCGGATGTGGTCGACATCGCCGGGGCCGTACACGTGGAAGTAGACCGTGTCCGCGCCCTGCGCGGCGAGGTCCTCAAGGACCCGCAGCACGTCCCCGGCGTAGCCGGTCACGCCGGCCGCCAGCAGCCGCGCCCCGGGCGCGCCCAGCGACTCCTTCCGCCGTTCCAGGTCAGCCGCGTCCGCGCCGATGCAGACCGGCACTGTGGCGGACAGCCGGACGGTCGACGGGTCCCGGCCCACCACGTCTTCGCACACCCGCCGGAAGTTCGCGTACCGGTCCCGCAGGTCGAGGCCGAGCGCGCCGTTGAACTCGTCCGCGTAGCGGGCGGCGAGCGCCGGGGTGCGCTTCGCGCCCGCGCCGCCGATGATGATCCCGGGTCGCGCGGCGGGCCGCGGTATCGACGCGCAGTCTTGCAGCTGGTAGTGCTTCCCGTCGAAGCTGAACCGCTCCCCCGGCGGGGTGTCCCAGAGCCCGGTGATGATCGCGAGCTGCTCCTCCAGCCGGTCGAACCGCTCGCGGAGCGGCGGGAACGGGATGCCGAAGTACCGGTGCTCGCGCTCGTACCAGCCCGTGCCGATGCCGAGCTCGACCCGGCCGCCGCTCATCTGGTCGGCGGTCGCCACCTCGACGGCGAGCTGGCCGGGCAGCCGGTAGGTGCCGGCGGTGACGAGCGTGCCGAGCCGGACGCGGCTCGTCTGCACGGCCAGCCCCGCGATCGTCGTCCACGAGTCGGTCGGCTGGTAGGTGACGTCGTCCGCGTCGATCCCCAGGTAGTGGTCGGAGCGGAAGAACGCGTCGAACCCGCCCTGCTCCGCCGCGCTCGCCAGCGCCAGTAGCTGGCGGTAGGTCGCCCCGTGGTGCGGTTCAAGCAACACCCGCAGCCTCATCCGGCCTTCCCTTCCTTTTTACCCTAACGTCCCGGGGTGCCGGTGGTCGCGCCCGCCTGCTCCTGGCGGACGGCGGTCACGTTGGCGGCGTTCCCGGTCTCCCGGGTCGCTTCCAGCGGAAAGTGGCAGGCCACGGCGTGGCCGGCGGCGAGCTCGCGCATCGCGGGCACCTCGGTGGCGCAGATGTCAGCGGCCCGCGGGCAGCGCGTGCGGAACCGGCAGCCGCTCGGCGGGCTGACCGGCGACGGCGGCTCGCCCATGATCGTCGCGCTCGCCCGAGCGGCGCCCGGCTCGGTGGACGGGATCGCGTCGAGCAGCGCCTTCGTGTACGGGTGGAGCGGGTTCTTGTACACCGACTCGCCGGGCCCGGTCTCGCACAGCCGGCCCAGGTACATCACCGCCACCCGGTCGCTGACCTGCTTGACCAGCGCGAGGTCGTGGGCGATGAACAGGTAGGACAAGCCGAGCTCGGCGCGGAGCTGCTCGAACAGGTTGAGCACCTGCGCCTGGATGAGCACGTCGAGCGAGGAGACCGCCTCGTCGCAGATCAGCAGCGACGGGTTGAGCGCGACGGCCCGGGCGATCGCGACTCGCTGCGCCTGGCCGCCGGACAGCTCGCGCGGGTGCCGCCTGGCGTACCGGGCCGGGTCCAGGCCGACGAGGTCGAGCAGCTCATCGACGCGGCGCTTGCGGGCGGCGCGGTCGCCGTCGCGGTAGGCGACCAGCGGCTCCTCGACGATGCCGCGCACCCGCCATTTAGGGTCGAGCGAGCCGAACGGGTCCTGGAACACGAACTGCATGTGCCGGCGCGCCTGCAGCAGGCGGCCGCCGCGCAGCCTGGTCAGCTCCGCGCCGCGGAAGACGACAGTGCCCGACTTGGGCCGCGGCGCCTGCAGGATGGCGCGGGCGAGCGTGGACTTGCCGGAGCCCGTCTCGCCCACGATGCCCAGCGTCTCCCCGGGCATGACGTCGAACGACACGCCGGAGACCGCCTGCACGACGCCGCCCCGGGCGCCGCCGCGCTCGCGGACCGTGAACTCCTGCACGACATCCCTGACTTCCAGCAGGGCCCCCTCTGTCATCATCGGCTCCGTTCTCGCAGGGGTGCCAGCAGGCCCACCGGTGACCGGGAGCGTGCTCGGCCAGCGGCGGTACCTCCTCGCGGCAGTCGTCGG
>DASZKN010000248.1:0-9756 GCA_035552855.1 Trebonia sp.
GGGTACGCGGGCGTCCCGTCCTACCTGCGATCCAACTTCCAGCGCGGGGTCAAGCACCTCCCGGTGGCGTGGACGGACCGGTAACGCGGAGCGGATCTAGCGTTTGAGCGAACGTTCGCTCAACGATGACAGCGAGGTGAATAGGACGCGATGGCGCGGCGCAAGTACGGTATCGATCAAAGAGGTCGCCGCGCGCGCCGGTGTCAGCTTCCAGACGGCCAGCAAGGTGCTCAACGGGCGGCGACGTGCGAGTGGCCGCGAAAACCGCCGAGCGCATCCTCAACGCCGCCGCGGAACTCGGTTACCGGCCGAACACCATCGCCCGCTCGCTCGTGCAGCGCGCCACCGCGACGATCGGCCTCGTGGCGAGCGATGCCAGCGACCTCGCGATCGCGCAGGCGTCGGTGGCGGCCGAGCAGGAAGCGCGCAAGCGCGGCTATTCGGTGCTCGTCGGCCACCTGGCGGTCGGCGGCGCGGACGGCGCCGACATCGTGCGCAGCCTGATCGAGCGCCGGGTGGACGGGATCATCGCGGCGGCTCCCGAGGTCGAGGAAGACGCCGAGGTCGCGGAGTTGCTGCGCCAGTACGTGCCGTCGGTCAGCCTTCAGGCCGTCCCCGGCGGCGGCGTGCCGCTGATCGGGTCCAGCCACCGGGACACGGGCCGGGTCGCCACCGAGCACCTGACGTCGCTCGGGCACACGAAGATCGGCACGGTGACCGGCCTGTTCCGCCGCCGGGTCACGCGCAGCCGGCTGCGCGGCTATGAGGACGCGCTTCGTCCGGCGGGGGCGGAGCCGGGCGAGGACCTAGTGGCGGAGGGGACTGGACGCCGGGCGGCGCGGCGGCCGCGACGCGGCTGCTGCTCGAGCGCGCCCCCGACGTCACCGCCGTTTTCGTGCACAGCGACATGATGGCCGTCGGCGTGCTCAGCGTGCTGTGGCAGAGCGGTCGCCGGGTGCCAGCCGACGTGTCGGTGGTCAGCTGTGACGGTATCCCGTTCGCCGAGTACCTCATCCCGCCGCTCACCACGGTCCGCGTGCCACTCGCGGAGACCGGCAGGCAGGCCGTGCACTTGTGGCTCGCCGCTCAGCGACGACCAGGGCTTCCGGAAGGACGTGCTGGGCCTGCTGCGCGAGCTACGGCTCGGGGTGCTGCGCTGGCCCGGCGGGAACTTCGTGAGCAACTACCACTGGACCGACGGGATCGGGCCGAAGGACTCCCGGCCGCGCCGGCCCGGAGCTCGCCTGGGGCGGCGAGGACTCCAACCGGTTCGGCACCGACGAGTTCCTCGCCTACTTGCGCGAGGCGACCCGGTGGGCCGCCATCAGGATGATCGACCAGGTGGCCCGGCTGATCGCCTGCGGCAAGACCGGCTGGACCGAATGGGACAGGGTCGTGATCGACGGCCTGGCCGGGCTCGTCGACTACCACACCTGATCAACTCCATCTGAGGCATGGTGTTTCGGGTGGCTGTCATTCCATCTCGCGGATCCACGGGGTGCGAGCCAGTACGACTGTGACGTCGTCTTCGGAGCGTTCGGCGAGCGACGCGATAAGCGTCTCGCACACTGTCTCGAGCCCGCTGCCCCGGCCGTCCAGAGCCTGGCGCAGCGCGGTGATCCCCTGGTCAAATGACCGGGTCCGGGTTTCCACCAGCCCGTCGGTGTACAGGGCGATGATGGCGCCGGGCGGGAGCTTGATGCATGCCTGGCCGTAGGCGGCGGCGCCGAGGCCGAGTGACTGCCCGGCGGGCAGGTCGGGGACGCGGGTGGCGCCGTCGGGCATGGCGAGCACGGGGGGCAGGTGGCCGGCCGCGGACAGGGTGCAGGAGTGGGCGACCGGGTCGATGACCGCGTACACGCAGGTGGCGAGGTCGGGCCGCGGGAGCGTTACGGTCGTGCGGTTCAGGTGGCCGAGCAGTTCGGCTGGTTCCAGGTCTAGGTATGCCAGCGCGTGGGCGGCGGCGCGCAGCTGGGCCATGACGGCGGCGGCCTCGGGTCCGTGGCCCATGACGTCGCCGACGATGATGCCGCAGCGGCCGCCCGGCAGGTCGATGAGGTCGTACCAGTCGCCGCCGACGATCTGTCCCGCCGCGGGCAGGCACCGGGCCGCTACCTCGATCCCCGGGGGCACCAGAGGCTCCGCCGCGAGCAGGCTGCGTTGCAGGGTGTCGGCGATCGTCCGCTGCCGCAGTAGCGTGAGGACGTTGGCGATGCCCGTTCCGGCGCTGGCCGCCAGCCGGGCGGCCGTGGTGACATCGGCATCGCTGAACGCCGCGGAACCAGCCGTGCGGGCGAACTCGAGGAAACCGGTGGCCTGCCCGCCAGCGACCGTCGGCACGACCAGGAACGAAGCGTAGCGGGACATCATCTCCGGCCCGCTGGGCCGCACCAGTTCCAGGGTCTGGCCGTCCGTCGGGGCGAAGACGACCGGCTCGCCGCCGCGCACGCACCGGCCGTATGGCGAGCGCACGTCGAACGCGATGACTTCCCCGGCGGGGAAGGCGGACTGCGTCACCGCCCGGTTCGCATGCGCGAGCCGGGCGCCGAGCCTGCGGACCGTGACCTCGCGAGCGTCAGCAGCGCGTACGGGTTCGCTTGCCCTGATCAGCTGCTCGGATGCGAACACGGCACCCGCGTCGGCGAAACCCGGAACCGCGGCGTCAAGGACGACGCGAGCGATCTCGGCAAGGTCCAGGCTGCCGCGCAGCCTCAGTTCCGCCTCCGCCGCGGTCAGCCCGGCGGGATCCATGTTCCCGTGCGGGTCCGCCGCGATATCAAGGTCCTCTGGCACCCGTACCTCGGTTCCCGGCCGTTCGTCTCCTGAGACTACGCAGGGTAGACAACGCAACCTTAACGACCGCACTGGCGCAAGTCCACGTGAACGGTTAACCGGCGCTACGCTGAGTCGGACATGTGTCGCGCAGGCGGGACGGAGATCGGATGACCGTGGGGCCAGGATGGGTGCCGCCGGAGATCGACACCACCAAGGCGAACATCGCCCGCGTCTACGACTACTGGCTGGGCGGTGACCATAACTTCCAGGCCGACCGCGACGTCGCCCGCACGATCATCGCCCTCGACTCCAACTTCCGCACCGCCGTGCGCGCCAACCGTGCCTTCGTCGGCCGCGCCGTGCGGTTCCTGGCCCGCGAAGCTGGCATCCGCCAGTTCCTCGACATCGGTTCTGGCATTCCCACCGTGAACAACGTGCACCAGGTCGCCCAAGAGATCGCTCCCGGGTCGCGCGTGGTCTATGTGGACAACGACGACATCGCCGTGGCCCACAGCCGGCTCATACTGCAGGACAACCCCGACGCCACCGTGATCCAGGCCGACCTGCGCGAGCCGGGGAAGATCCTCGCCGACCCGGAAGCCCAGTTGCTGCTGGACTTCAGCCAGCCGGTCGCCGTGCTCTTGGTCGCGGTGCTGCACTTCGTGCCCGACGACGACCAGGCCGCGGGCATCCTCGCCACCTTGCGCGGCGCGCTCGCCCCGGGGAGCTACCTCGTCATCTGCCACAACTGCCAGGACGGGCAGCCCGGGCTGGCTTCCTCGTTCGAGACCGTCTACAACAGCCGCGTCACCGCGCAGCTTCGCTTCCGGACCCGTGCGGAGATCGCGAGCCTGTGCGACGGCTTCACGTTCATCGACCCGGGTCTGGTCTGGATCCCCCAGTGGCGGCCCGATTCCCCCGGCGATGTCCCCGGCGATCCCGAGAAGTACTGGGGACTGGTCGGCGTCGCCCGCTACGACGGCCCGCGGGCGGGCTGACGCACTTCCCTCATGGCCGGGCGGTCAGCCGAGTCTCCAAGGTTGATGAGTTCGACGCCCGTTTCCTCGAAGTCGGGGATGTTGGGGGTGGCCAGCGTGGCGCTCAGGTCGCGGCAGATGGCGGCGATCTGGGCGTCGGCGACGCCGATAGGCTTGCCGATTTGCTCTCGCCCAGAGACGACATCCGTGTACCGCACCGAGGCACGCTCATCGAAGGGAAGCACCCGGCCGTAGAAGTCCTCGGTTAGCAGCCCCCGGATCCCTACTGCCAGTTCCCGCTTGCGCTGCCCGTCAGGCAGCCTAGCGACGCCGTACCGTAGTTCGGCGGCAGTGATCGCTGTCGTGGCCACGTCAGCGACTTCGAGGGAGTCAAGCCAGGTGAGCACTCCTGGATCCGGTACCTGGCGGACCAGTTCAGAGATGACGTTGGTGTCGAGGACGATCACTGATCGAACTCGCCATCGGACTCACTTTCAATGCTGCGCAAAGTGACCTTAACGGTGTCAGAGGGAAGGCGCCCGCAGTTTGATTCCGGCGCCGGGTACCGGGAGCGGGGGCTTTCCGCTCGGGATGCATGGGGTGACCCGCTGTTGCAACAGGCCCGGCTATAAAAAAGCGCCCCCGGTAGGATTCGAACCTACGCAACCGGCTCCGGAGGCCGGTGCTCTATCCCCTGAGCTACGGGGGCTCAATGGCGACTACGAAAGGGTACCAGTCCCGCGACGCTGGTTGGACATGCTTCGTTGCCCTACGCAAGACGTTGCCAAACACGGTAGCCTCGCCGCGTGACACAAGGTTTGGGACGGGTGCTCGTCGTCGACGACGACGAGGTGATCCGGCAGCTTATCGCCGTAAACCTCACCCTTGAGGGGTTTGACGTCGCGACGGCGATCGACGGCCAGGACTGCCTCGACAAAGTGCAGGCGATCGCGCCCGATGTGATCACGCTGGACGTCATGATGCCGCGCCTCGACGGGTGGGAGACGGCTGTTCAGCTCCGCAAGAGCCCCGAGACCGCGCATATCAAGGTGGTCCTGATCACCGCCCGCGCCCAGGAAGACGACGTGACGCGCGGCACGAACGTCGGCGCGGACGCGTATCTCACCAAACCGTTCGACCCTGGCGAGATGATCCGCGTCGTGCGCGAACTGGCGGGCGTCGCCCCCGCGTAATCCGGCACGGGTGGCGTGGCGCTTGTTCTTTGAGGCCCCCCGGCTGGCGGGGCCGCCGGCGGGAAGCCGCATAGCCTGGGCGCGTGATCACGCTCGATATCCGGCACGCCATCGCGGGTGCGCTGGCCGCGGCCGGGTACGGGGCCGGCACCGCGCGAAGTTCCGATCCCGGCCTCCGGCCGGGCGGCCAGCCGGGACGGTACACGTCGAGCGTGGCCTTCGCGCTGGCCCGCACGGGACCAACCCGCGCGCCGGCCGAGATCGCCCGCCGCCTGGCCACCGAACTCACCGCGTACCCGTGGATCGCCAGCGCCGCGGCCGCCGGCCAGGGGCAGCTCACGATCACGGTCACGCGAGACGCGCTAACCGGACTGGCCGGGCGCATGACGGCCGCCGGCCTTGACTGCGTCCGCGGCGACGCCCTCGCCGGCCAGATGATCGCCGCGCCGCCCGCCGCCGGCGCCTGGGAAACGGCCGTGACGTGGGGGCAAGCCCGCGACGCGCTGGCCGCCGAGCTGACCGCCAGCCTCGCCGTCGCGGCCGGGGCAACCGCCAGCAAGGCGGAAGGCCGGGCAGACAGCAGTGCGCGTTCAGGAGAAAAAGGGACAGAAGTGGCGGTGGCAGTGGCCTTCGCGGGGACCGACGCCGTGCGGTTTTCCCTGGCCAGAGCTGCGCCAGGCCCGTCTCCGCGCCTTGACCCGGAAAAAATGGCGCGGCATCTGCCCGGTAACCCCGCCTATGCTGTGAGGTATGCGCACGCCCGCGCCGCGTCCGGGATGCGCTGGGCCGCCGCTCTCGGCACAGGGGAAGCGGGCCCGCAGCGGCCGCCCGCCGACCCGGGGGAACTGGCGCTGCTCGACGCGCTGTCCTGGCTCCCGGAACGGGTCGCCATCGCGGCGCGCCGGTCCAGGCCGGACGAGTTCGCCCGGTATCTCGAAGATGTGGCCCGCGTCACGCTCGCCACGTTGGCTGGCCCGGGAAACCGTCGTTCGCCCGGCAATGACAGACTTGCTCTGGCCGCGGCGGCACGGACCGGCCTCGCGGCCGGGCTCGGACTGCTCGGGGTCAGCGCGCCTGACCGCCTGTAAACCGGGTTAGCCGGCAACTGTCAGACAAGCAATCGGAGAAGATCAGCATGAGCCGTGTCGCTCACCCGGCGGGTCCGCGTTACGCAGACGTGCTGCCCGCCGACCACCCGCCAGCGCCGCCCGCGGACCTGACCGCGCTCGACGCCGCGATCTGGCCGCGCACCGCGGCGCGGGACACGACGAGCGGCGCGCTGACGCTCGGCGGCCTCGACGTCAGGGACCTCGCCGGGCGGTTCGGCACGCCGGTGTTCGTCGCCGACGAAGCGGATGTGCGTGAGCGATGCCGGGAGTACATGGACGCCTTCGGCGAGGGGGTGAACGTCTGCTACGCCGCGAAGGCGTTCTGCTCGCGGGCCGTGCTGCGCTGGGTCACCGAAGAGGGCCTCGGCGTGGACGTCTGCACCGGCGGTGAGCTCGAGGTCGCGCTGTCGGCGGGGGTCGCGCCCGAGCGCGTCACCATGCACGGCAACAACAAGCTGCTGCCGGAGATCGAGCGCGCGGTGACGGCGGGCGTCGGGCACATCGTGATCGACTCCTTCGAGGAGATCGCGCGGGTCGCGTACGTCGCCGAGCAGGCCGGCCGTCGCCCGCGGGTGCTGATCCGGGTGACGACCGGCGTCGAGGCCCACACGCACGAATTCATGGCGACGGCGCACGACGACCAGAAGTTCGGGTTCTCGCTCGCGTCAGGGAGCAGCGATGAGGCGGTGCGCAGGGTGCTGGCGCTGCCCGCGCTCCAGTTCGCCGGCCTGCACTCGCACATCGGCTCGCAGATCTTCGACACCGCCGGCTTCGAAGTGGCGGCGCACCGGGTCATCGAACTGGCGGCGCGGATCTACCACGAGCACGGGATCGCGATCTCCGAACTCGACCTCGGCGGCGGGTTCGGCATCGCGTACACGGCGGAGGACGACCCGCCGGACGTGCGGTCCCTGGCGAAGTCGCTGCGGGCGATCGTCTCCGCGCAGTGCGGCGCCGCCGGGCTGCCGGAACCGGCGCTGACGATCGAGCCGGGCCGCGGCATCATCGGCCCGTCGACGGTCACGCTGTACGAGGTCGGCACGATCAAGGACGTGGATGGGCTGCGGACCTACGTCAGCGTGGACGGCGGGATGAGCGACAACGTGCGCACCGCCCTGTACGACGCCTCGTACACGTGCGTGCTCGCATCCCGGTCGTCGAGCGCGCCGCCGATGCTGGCCCGCGTCGTCGGCAGGCACTGCGAGAGCGGCGACATCGTGGTGCGGCACTGCTACCTGCCGTCGGACCTGGCGCCCGGTGACCTGATCGCCGTGGCGGCCACCGGCGCGTACTGCTGGTCGCTGGCCTCCAACTACAACCACCTGCCGCGGCCCGGCGTGGTGGCCGTGCGCGCGGGCGAGGCCCGCGCGATCGTCCGCCGCGAAACCCTGGACGACCTGCTGTCGCTGGATATCGGATGAGTGACGTGGCCACCGCTGACAACCCGGATAACGCCGGTAAATCCGCCAGGAAAACGCTGAAGGTCGCGCTGCTCGGCTGCGGCGTGGTCGGCTCCCGGGTCGCCCGGCTGCTCGCCGAGCAGGCTAGCGACCTGGAGGTGCGCGTCGGCGCGCGCCTCGAACTGGCCGGCATCGCCGTGCGGCGCCTTTCCCATCCGCGTCCGGGCATCGACCCCGGCCTGCTGACCACCGACGCGCTGGCGCTCGCGACCCGCCCCGACGTGGACATCGTGGTCGAGGTGATCGGCGGCATCGAGCCGGCCCGCTCGCTGCTGCTCGCGGCGATGAAGAGCGGCAAGTCCGTCGTCACCGCGAACAAGGCGCTGCTCGCCGAGAACGGCGAGGAGATACACGAAGCCTCGCGCGCGCACGGCGCGGACCTGTACTACGAGGCCTCCGTGGCGGGCGCGATACCGCTGCTCCGGCCGCTGCGGGAGTCGCTCGCCGGGGACACCGTGCACCGTGTGCTCGGCATCGTGAACGGCACCACGAACTTCATCCTCGACCGGATGGACTCTTCCGGCGCCGACTTCAGCGAGTCGCTCGAGGAGGCACAGGCGCTCGGCTACGCGGAGGCCGACCCGACCGCCGACATCGAGGGGTTTGACGCCGCCGCGAAGGCCTGCATCCTCGCGGGCCTGGCGTTCCACACCCGCGTCACCGCCGCCGACGTCCACCGGGAGGGGATCACCGACGTCACGGCGGCGGATATCGCGTCGGCCAAGACGCTGGGCCGGATCGTCAAGCTGCTGGCGATCTGCGAGCGGTCCGACTCGGGCGTGAGCATCCGCGTGCACCCCGCGATGATCCCGCGCAGCCATCCGCTCGCCGCCGTCGGCGGCGCGTACAACGCGGTGTTCGTCGAGGCGCGGTCGGCCGGTGACCTGATGCTCTACGGCGCGGGCGCCGGGGGCACGCCGACGGCCAGCGCCGTGCTCGGCGACATCGTCGCGGTTGGCCGCAACCGCCTGGTCGGCACCCGCGGCCCCGAACTTTCCACCTACGCTGAGCTGCCCGTGCTGCCCATAGGGGATACGCTGACCAGGTACCACCTATCCCTGGACGTGGACGATCGCCCGGGCGTGCTCGCGCCGGTCGCGGACGCGTACGCGCGCCACGGAGTGTCGATCCAGCAAGTCCGCCAGGCGAGCCGGGGCGACAAGGCGCAGCTCGTGATCGTCACGCACGAGGCGCGCGACGCCGCGCTCGCCGCGACGATCTCCGACCTGCAGGCGCTGCCGATCGTCCGGGCGGTGGCGAGCGTGATGCGGGTGGAAGGGGAGGGCGACCCATCATGACCGTCGGTACCGGCGCTCGTGCGCTATGGCGCGGTGTCATAACCGAATACGCGCAGCGGCTCCCGGTGACTCCGGACATGCCCGTGATCACGCTGCAGGAAGGCGGAACGCCGCTGCTGCCTGCCCCCGTGCTGTCCGCTCGCACGGGTTGCGACGTCTACCTCAAGTTCGAGGGCCTCAACCCCACTGGCTCGTTCAAGGACCGCGGCATGACGGTCGCGATCACGATGGCGGCCGCGGCCGGCGCCAAGGCGGTGATCTGCGCTTCGACCGGCAACACGAGCGCGAGCGCGGCGGCGTACGCCGCGCGGGCCGGCATGGTGTGCGCGGTGCTCGTGCCCGCGGGCAAGATCGCGATCGGCAAGCTGGCCCAGGCCCTGGTCCACGGCGCGAAGCTGCTCCAGGTGAACGGGTCGTTCGACGACTGCCTCGAACTCGCCCGCAAGCTCGCCGTCGACTATCCGGTGGCGCTGGTCAACTCGGTGAACCCGGACCGGCTGCAGGGGCAGAAGACCGCGGCGTTCGAGATCGTGGACGCGCTCGGCGACGCGCCCGACATCCACTGCCTGCCGGTCGGCAACGCGGGCAACATCTCCGCCTACTGGATGGGCTACCAGGAGTACGTCGGCGCGGGCCTGGCGACGCGGAAGCCGCGGATGTTCGGCTTCCAGGCGAGCGGGGCGGCGCCGATCGTCAACGGCGCGCCGGTGCCGCACCCGCAGACGATCGCGACCGCGATCCGCATCGGCAACCCCGCGTCGTGGGGGCTGGCCGAGGCGGCACGCGACGATTCCGGCGGGCTGATCGACTCGGTGACGGACCGGGAGATCCTGGCCGCGTACCGGATCCTGGCGCGCGAGGAAGCCGTGTTCGGCGAACTGGGCTCGTCCGCGAGCGTGGCCGGGCTGCTGAAGGCGTCCGCCGCGGGCCTGCTGCCCGTCGGC
>DASZKN010000249.1:0-4236 GCA_035552855.1 Trebonia sp.
GAACCGCGCGCCCAGCCGGGCGGCGGCCTCCTTGCCGCGCTCGGGGTCGCGCGCGCCGATGATCACGGTCTGCCCGTGGCCGATCAGCCGCCGCGCGGTCTCGTAGCCGAGGCCCTTGTTGGCGCCGGTGATGAAAGTGATCATCATGCTGCCAGGATGGCCGGCCGCCGGCGGCCGGACCAGAGACGGCCGGACGGCAGGACTAGCGGTACCACCCTCACGTCGTCTGATACCGCGTCGAGCTGGGCATACTTCCATGTGTGACCGCTAGTGACGTAAGCCTTGGCGCGGCGATACGCGCCTGGCGTGACCGGCTGACGCCCGCCGAGGCCGGGCTGCCGGTCGGCCGGGGCCGCCGGGCCGCCGGGCTGCGCCGCGAGGAACTCGCGGATCTCGCGGGGGTCTCCGTCGACTACATCGTCCGTATCGAGCAGGGCCGCGCCACGACCCCGTCGTCGCAGGTCGCCGGGGCGCTGTCGCGGGCGCTGCGGCTCAGCCACGACGAGCGCGACTACCTGTACCGGCTGGCGGGGCTGCTGCCGCCCAGCGACAAGATAATCAGTGACCACATAGCGCCGGGCATACAGCGCGTGCTGACCCGGCTGGGCGACGCGCCGGTGGCGGTGTTCGCGGCCGACTGGCGGCTGGTGTGGTGGAACTCCGGCTGGGCGGGGGCCGTCGGCGACCCGGCCGCCGTCCCGCCGGAGGACCGGAGCCTGATCAAGTCCAGGTTTCCCGTTCCCGGGACCCGGCCCCGGCTCGCGTCGTGGCCGGTCGAGTCGGCTCGCGCCGCGGAGTCCGATCGCGCGATCGTCGCGGACCTGCGCCGCGCCGCCGCGCGCTATCCCGGCGACCGGCGGCTGGCCGAGCTCATCAGGCGCACGGCCGAGGGGAATCAGCGCTTCGCGCGGCTCTGGCGGGAGGGCGGCGTGGGCACGCACGCGGAGAACCGCAAGACGATCCGGCATCCCGCCATCGGCGAGATCACGGTCGACTGCGACGTGCTGACCGACAGCGACACCGATCTGAAGATCGTGGTCTACACCGCCCCGCCCGGCAGCGAGGACGAGACCAAGCTCGCGCTGGCCCGCGTCATGGGCCCGGTGCCCCAGGAGCGGTGAGCCCGGGGAGCAGCGGGGAGCCCGCTGGTCAGCCCGGAGTTTCGATGGGGAGACCCCCGTGCTCCCCATCTCACAGCACTCAGTGACCAGGCGATTCCCAGACAAGCACACGTTTGCCCAGGAGGTTCGCTATTCCACGCAACTGGGTGAAGTCGAAGAAAACCGGGGTCGCGGGGCGCGCTCAGCGGTCGCGGCAAGGTCCCAGCTCCCGCGGTGCCGCTGCCCTGACCCAACAGCCGGACTGCCCGTGGGCAGAATGGACGCATGCGCAAACGTCCGATCGTGGGTATCGAGCCGAGCAGCAGGACCGAGGATGGCGAGTACCTCGTCACGATGAGCGCGCGCTATTCCAGCGCCGTGTACCAGGCAGGCGGCCTGCCGGTGGCGCTCGCCGCGCCCCTGCACGGCGAGGCGGGCGCCGACGACCTGCTCGACGGAATCGACGCGCTCATGTTCACCGGCGGCCCCGACTTCCACGCCGGACGACTCGGCCTCGGCCCCACTCATCCCGCCGCCCGGCCCGGACTAGCGGCGAGGCAGGATTTCGACGTCAGCCTGACGCGGCGCGCGCTGGAGCGGGACATGCCGGTGCTGGGCATCTGCTACGGAATGCAGCTGATGGGGATCCTGGCCGGTGCCCGGCTGCTGCAGCACCTGCCCGACGACTGGCCGGACGGAACGGTGCGGCACCGCGACGAGACCGGCGCGCTCAGTTCGGTCCGGCATGACCTCACGGTGGAGCCGGGCAGCCTGGTGGACAAGGCGCTGGGCGGCGCGAGCCGGCTGGCGTGCTGTTCGGCGCACCATCAGGCGATCGCGGCGCCGGGCCCGGGCTGGCACGTCTCCGCCCGCGACGACGACGGGCTGGTCGAGGCGATCGAGTCGGACAGTCACCGCTTCGCCGTCGGCGTGCAGTGGCACCCGGAGAAGGAAGACGGCGAAACGCCGCACCTGGGCTTGTTCCGTGCCCTGGTCACCGCCACGTCGGCGTAACGACTGCCGGGACGGCTGAGACTGGTCTGTCAAGCGCCAGCTCGCCGAGGCACGCGCATGCGTGCGACAACGCCTGCGCGGCGGTCGGCGCGGGGTCGAGCCCGAGCAGCCGCCGGCGGTGCCGCTCGCCAAGCAGCAGCGAGAACAGCGGCTCGGCGAGCCCTTGATAAGCGATGCCGCACTCGGCGCGGATGTGCTCCGCGAGCCGCGAGATGTGCCGGGCGTCACCGTGGCTGTGCAGCACCCGGGCAAGTTCGGGGAACCGCCGCGACTCGGCGATCACGAGGCGGTGCAGGCCGACCAGTTCGTCGGAGTGCACGCGGAACACGATGCGCGCGGCGAGCGACTCCAGCGTCCCGTGGTCGTTCGACGCGTCCAGCGACACCGTCACGGCGAGGTCTTTCACCATCGCCGTGAACAGCCCGTCCTTGTCGCCGAAGTACGCGTAGATCGTCCGCTTGGTCACCTGCGCCGCCCCGGCGAGTTCCTCCACGGTGGCCGGGCCGAAGCCGCGGCGGAGGAAGACCGCGAGCGCGGTGGAGAGGATCTCCGCCTCCCGCGCGCGCCGTTCGGCGGCGGTCGGCCGCCCGCGCTTCCGGGCCGCGGCCGGCCCGGAAGCGGAAGTTACCTGCGAGTACACGACCGAAACCACCCTCCTCCCGGCTTGGCTTAGTCCACTATCGCGGTACGATCGCTTCGCAACTTAAATGACACTACATCGTCTCATTGTTTTGCGGCGGCCTGCACACAGGTCGGGGAAGGGCGTGCAATGGCTACTCAGGCACGTCGGCGGGCGAAAGCGAGCCCGGCGCCTGCGGTCACTGACGACCAGCTGCGGGAGTTCTACAAGAACATGCTGCTGGTCCGCCGTTTCGAGGAACGCGCGGCGCGCGCCTACACCGAAGCGCTCGTCGGCGGCTACTGCCATCTTAATCTCGGCGAGGAGGCCGCGGTGGTCGGCCTGATGGCGGCCCTGGGCCCCACCGACTACCTGTTCACGAACTACCGTGAGCACGGCTACGCCCTCATGCGCGGCATCGAACCGAAGCGGGTCATGGCCGAGCTGTACGGCCGCGTCGACGGCGTATCCAAGGGCTGGGGCGGGTCGATGCACATGTTCGACGTCACCCACCGGCTCCTCGGCGGCTACGGCATCGTCGGCGGCCAGCTGCCGCTCGCGACCGGCGCCGCCCTCGCGATCGACTACCGCGGCAGCGACGAGGTCGTGATGTGCACGCTCGGCGACGGCACCACGGCGATCGGCGCCTTCCACGAGTCGCTGAACATCGCCGCCCTCTGGCACCTGCCCATCGTCTTCGTGATCATCAACAACCAGCTGGGCATGGGCACCACGGTCGAGCACAGCTCCGCCGAGCCGGAGCTGTACAAGCGCGGCGCAGCCTACCGGATGGAGTCGGCCCGGGTGGACGGCTTCGACCCGGCCGCGGTCTACGAGGCGACGGTTAAGGCAGTCACCAGCGCCCGTTCAGGGAAGCCCTATTTGCTTGAGGTGATGACTGAGCGCCTGCGGGGCCACTCGGTCGTGGACCCGGCGAAGTACCGGTTGCCCGAGGAGGCCGAGCGGCTGAAGTCGAACGACGTGCTGCACAGCTTCGCGGCCAAGCTCACCGCGAACGGGGTCCTGTCCGACGACGACGTGACCGCCATCGAGGCGGACGTCGCCAAGATCGTGGGCGAGGCGGCCGACTTCGCGGGCAACAGCCCGGCCCCGGACGTGTCCACGCTGTTCGACTACACCTACGCGTCCCCTGTCCCCAACGATTCCCGCCGGCTGCCGGGCCAGCCGCTGTTCGAGCCGCTGCCCATCCCTGGAGTACCCGCATGACGATCATGACCTACCGCCAGGCGCTGCACGACACGCTGCGGGCCGAGATGCTCAGGGACGACAACGTCTTCCTGATGGGCGAGGAGATCGGTGTCTTCGAGGGCTCCTACAAGATCACCGCGGGGCTGCTCACCGAGTTCGGCGAGAAGCGCGTGCGGGACACCCCGATCGCCGAGGAAGGCTTCGCCGGCGCCGCGATCGGCGCGGCCATGCTGGGCCTGCGCCCGGTCATCGAGATGATGACGATCAACTTCTCCATGCTCGCGCTGGACCAGA
>DASZKN010000250.1:0-20225 GCA_035552855.1 Trebonia sp.
GCCCGCATTCCTGCAACGGGTGCCGCACGCTGTTCTCGGCCGCGGCGCGCATGCCGGGTCGATGGTCGCCCAGGTCGTCGGTGTTGGCGCCCGAGGCGATCACGTCGGCATCGAGCTCGCCCAGCAGGCCCGACAGCCGGCCATACAGCTCGCTCTTGCAGAAATAGCAGCGGTCGGGCTGGTTCCGCCGGTAGTTCGGATCGGCGAACTCCTCGGTCCGGATCACCCGGTGCGCGATCCCGATCCGACGGGCGAGCGCCTCGGCCTCCTCCAGCTCGCCCGCGGCCAGGCCGTGCTGAACCAGCGTGACTACGTGATCCCCGACGACATCAAGCAGGTCGCGGTCCCGGCGCTCGCGCACCGGATCACGCTTCGCCCCGAGCTGTGGGTCCGGCAGGTCTCCGCCGACGACCTGGTCGCCCGCCTGCTGGCGGCCGTCCCGACGCCCCGCACCGACCCGGCCCGTGCGCGCGCCGCGGCCGTCAGTGGCTGATGACTCCCGTTATCCCTAACGAACCGGGGCGCCTCCCCGCCATCACCGCCGCCCCGCGCACGGAAGCCCAGGTGCGGTGGACCCTGTCCCGGCACGCGCGGCGGCTCCTCACGCTCGCCGCCGCCGGGCTGTTCATCGCCGTGCTCACCGGTCGGCCGGAGTTCGCCGGGCTCGCCGCCCCGGCGCTCCTGCTCCTCGGCGCGGGACGGCCGGCGCGGCCGGCCACGATCGGCGTGCGGGCGCGGCCCACGGCGACGCGGTTGTACGAGGGCGAACTCGCCGCGGTGGACGTGGCGGCCGACACGGGCGACGCGCATGACGCGCGGTGGACCCTGCACCCCGGCCGCGGCATCGACGCGCGGAGCGCGGTCTCCGCGATCGGGCCGGATGCCAGGTTCATGTTCACCGTGCCACGGTGGGGCAGGCGGCCGCTCGGCTCCGTCGAAGCGGTGCTGCACGATCGCTGGCGGATGGCCGAAGGCCGGTTCATCCTGCCCTTGGCCGCCGTCGACGTCTACCCGCACCCCGCCGCGCAGCGGACGCAGGTCGTGCTCAGCAGGCTGCCGAACCGGCTGGGCGAGCACTCCGCCCGGGTCCCCGGGGAGGGCGTCGAGTTCACGGGCATCCGCGAATACGTGCCCGGCGACCGCCAGCGGCAGATCAACTGGCCCGCCTCGACCAGGCGGGGGCGGCTCATGGTGAACACATTCGCCGCCGAGCGGTCGCAAGATGTCGTGCTGCTCGTCGACGCCACGGCGGACGTCGGCGAGCCTGGCTCGTCAGCGCTTGACCTGGGGCTGCGCGGGGCGGCGGGCGCGGCGCGCGCCTATCTGGACGCGCGCGACCGGGTCGGCGTGATCACGTACCAGTGGGGCGGCGCGCGCTGGCTGGCGCCGTCGCTCGGCAGGCGGCAGGTCTACCGGATCATCGACGTGATGCTGGCGGCCGACGCTGGCTGGGCGCGCGGGGCGACGCTGCACCGGCTGCCGCGGGCGGCACTGCCGCCGGGGGCGCTGGTCGTCGCGTTCAGCCCGCTGCTCGACCAGCGGTTCGTCGAGGCGCTGCGCGACATGCGCGAGCGGGGTTTCACGCTGCTGGTCATCGACGTGCTGAACGTCTCGCCGCCGGTCTCCCGGTTCTCCTACACGGCGATCATGGCGGCCCGGATCTGGCGGATGGAACAGCAGGCCATCCGGTTCTCGCTGCGAGAACTTGGCATCCCGGTGACGCACTGGGACGGCGTTACTCCCCTGGATCTGCCGCTCGCGCCCTACGCGCGGCGGCCGCTGGTGGTGCGCCGGTGACCGGGCGTCTCGGCGCAGCCGGGCGTCTCGGCGTGGCCGGGCGTCTCGGCGTGGCCGGGCCGCGGATCGCCGCGCTGCTGCTCGGCGCCGCCTGTGTCGCGTGGACGGCGACGCCGCTCCGGCATACGGGCTGGGCGAGCCTGGCGCTGTGCGTCTCGATCGTCGCGGTGGCCGCGAGTTCGCTCCGGCTGGCGCTGTCGGAAGTCCCGCAGCCTGAGGACGGGTACTTTCAGCCGGCCGCGGTCCGGTGGTGGCTGGGTTTCCTCACCGCACTGCGGGTGCCGCCGTGGGAAGAGATCGTGGTCGTGCTGCTGGTCTGGCTCGAGGTGCTGCATCCCGCGCGGCCCTGGCACACCGCCGCGCTCGGCGCCGCTCTGGTCGCTTACCTGCTGACGGTGCATATCGGAGAATCAGGGGTGCCGGGCGGGAAGCTGCTGCGCGGCCAGGCGAGGGTGCTCATCGCGGGCGCCGCCCTGCTGGCCGTCGCGGCCGGTGTCGCGACGCTGCCCGCCGGAGGCGCGGGCACCGGCGCGGACCTGCTCCGCGTCGCCGCCGCCGCGGCGGTGATAGCGGCTGCCGCCCTGGTCCTTCCCGCCTAGCTAGCGACGGGACAGCGGGTCCGGCAGGGGTCGGAAACGTTCCGAGAGGCTGGCGGGTCCGGCGAGCGGATCGGAGCGGAGGCGGGCGGGTCTTGAGAGGCCTGCGGGTCAAGAGAGGCCATTTAGCCCGGGTATCGGCGACGACCGGACCCCGATTTTGAGCCTCACGCCCGACTTTGTTGCTAAATCGGCGTTGCAAACGTTTGCAGGCAACCAGGTTGGACGTAAAGTTAGAAATGGCGTTCTCGACACTAGCGGAAAGCATCATTTCATGGCTCAGGGCGACAACACAGATCCGCTGCGTAAAACACTGGTAGCCAGCAGGGAACGCTGGCTGTCGATGGGAGTCTCCGCGCAGCAGTTGCGGACGCTGGTCGCCGCGGGGGAACTGACCAGGGTCCGGAACGGGGCGTACGCCACGAAGCGGGCGCTGGCCTGGGCGCAAGACGATCCCGGCCGGGCCCACATGATGCACGTTTACGCCGCGCTGGACAGACGCGGCAACGCCGTCGCGAGCCATGAGTCCGCCGCGGTCATACACGGTATCGACTTGTACCGGCATCCGGATGACACCGTGTCGCTGACGCTGCCGCCGGGCTCGCGTCCCGGGCGCAAGGCAGGTGTCATCGTGCACGCCGCGGCGCTTCCCGCCAATCAGGTGACGACGCTGCATAAGGTGCGGGTCACCAGTCTCGCGCGGACCGTCGCCGACCTGGCCCGGACACTGCCGTTCATGGAGGCCGTTGTGGTGGCCGATTCGGCATTGCGCGGGGACCGCGTCGGAGAGGCGGAGATTCTAGGAGTGCTGAAGACGTGCGCCCAGTGGCCGGGCGTGCGGCAAGCGGAACGGGTAGTCGGGCAGGTGGCTAGGTCGGGGTTAGGGTCGTCGCCGGGGACGGGGATGTCGCCAGCGGGTCGCGAGCGGTTGTCGCGCGGCGGGCCAGGAAGGCGGCCGCCGCGACCGCGACGGCCAGCGCCGCCGCCAGCAGGGCGGCCACGCCGGCCGGGGAAAGACCCGCGGCGATGCCCCAGCCGATGCCGCTGGCCTGGCCCTGGGCGTTGATCAGGCGCGGCGCGATCGCCAGGCCGGCCGCCACCCCCACGACGACGCCGGCCGCGGTCACGATCGTCACCGCCACTACCAGCGTCGCCATCACCTGCCGGGGCGTGAGGCCCATCGCCTTCAGGATGCCCGCCTCGTGGACATGGTCCTTCAGGCCGATGTCCGTCGCGGTCAGCAGGTTGGCCAGCGCGATCAGCGCCAGGATCACGACCGCGACCCCGATCACCAGCCGCATCACCCCCAGCCTGGCGGCCGGGTCGGCGACCGCCCGCACGTCGAGGCGGCGGCCGGACAGCGCGAGCAGCCGGGACCGGGCCGCGGCGGGCGGCACGCCCGGCCGCAGGACCACCCGGTAGAACATCGGCGACGACGAGGCGCCCGCCGCCGCGAGCGCGTCGAGGCCGAAGTCCAGCACGTCCCCGTTGTCGTCCGGTTCGAGGGTGCGCCCCACGATGTGCAAGATCACCGGCACGCCGTCGACCGTGGGGTCAATCCAGGAACCGACCTTGACATGCATCAGATCGAGGAAGCCCTGCCCGGCCACCGCCTCGTACGGGGACCGGAACATCCGCCCGGCCACCGGCTCGAACGGGTACGGCTGAGCCGAATCCCCGAGCGCCCGCGCCACGAACGTGCCGTTGTCCCCCGGCAGCAGCGTGTCGAACTCCGACCCCGGATAGCAGCCTTTGACCTGCGGGTCCGTGGCGATCAACGCCGTCGTCTGCGCGTCGGTCAGCCCGCCCGGGTAGACGGAGAGCCCGCTCGCCAGCCCGATCCGCCCCGGGCCGGACGTGAACGCGCCGATCGTGCACCAGCACACCAGCGCGATCGTGATCATCGCCATCGGGATCGCCACGCCGACCACGGTCATCGCCGCCGGCAGCCGCCGCGTGAGCGCGTCGCGCGCGCCGAGGACCAGGGCGGCGGGCAGCCGGACCATCAGGGACAGCCGCGCGATCCGGGACAGGTGGCCGCGCGGCGGGCTGGGCTGGACGGCCGCCACCGGCGAGACCAGGCGCGCCCGCCAGGCCGGGATCGCGGTGGCCGCCGCCACGAAGATCACCGTCCCGGCCGCGATCAGCGCCGTCCACGTGCCCGGCAGCGGCGCGAACGTGACCGCGATGCCGTCCGGCGGCCGCACGACCTCCGGGGACGCCGCGATCAGGGCGGCCGCCAGCCCGAGGCCGGTGCCCGCCATCCCGAGCAGCGTCTGCTCCGCGAGCAGCATCCGCACCACCTGGCCCGGCGTGAAGCCGATCGCCTTCAGCATCGCGATGTCGTGCCGCCCCATCAGGATCCGGCCGGTGACCACGTTGGCGATCGCGCACGGCGCGGCCACGAGGGCGATCACCCCGAACAGCGCGAGCAGCAGCCCCAGCAGCCGGTCGTAGCTCGCCATCGAGTCCCTGACCTGCTGGCTGGTGACGATCCGCTCGACCGGCGAGCCTTCCCCCGCGCCGTTGTAGGAGTCGAAGACTTCCTGGCTCACCTGGCTGGCGCCCGCCGCCGACGGGTCGGCCAGCCGCAGGCCGACGACCTCCGAAGTCTCGCTCGCCGCGGGCTCCACGCGCGCGAGCAGCGCCCGCGGCGCCCAGATCAGCCCGGGCGTCCACCGCGGGTAGAACCCCTGGTCGGCCGTGTCCGCGATCCCGGTGACCCGCATCCCGACCGAGGTCCCGTCCACGCCGTCCACCAAGAGCCGCGACCCCACGCCCACGCCCGCGGCGGCGGCGAACGACGCCTCGACGACGACCTCGTCCGGCTGGCCGGCCCGCAGCCAGCCGCCGGCCACGAGGAGCGGCGCGGACAGCGCGGGCCGCCCGAACGGCATGCCGCGCACTTCGACCGGCGACCTTTCCGCGCCCTGGACGAGCGTCGCCGGGGCGGCGTCATACGCGGGCGCCGCCGCCCTGACCCCTGGCAGCGTCGCCAGCCGGCCCGGTGGCGTACCGGCGGACAGGTAGACCAGCGTGTCCGCGCCGTTCGTGCGCGCGAACAACTGCTGCCACGGGTTCAGCGCGCCCTGGAGCAGCATCGTGGCGAGCACGAGGGCGGCGACCACGCCGCCGACGACGGCGACGGTCACGAGCGACTGGCCGCGATGGGCCCGCAGGTCGGCCCGTGCCCACCGCAGCGTGCCCCGCATCGCCGGTCACCTCCAGCCGGTCAGCCTCGCGGCTCCGGTCAGCCCCGCAGTTCCAGGAAGTCCTGGATGGCCGACACCTTACGCGGGCCGGGCACGACCGGAGCGTCGTCGGCGATCATGCCGTCGAACAGGCAGACCACCCGGTCGGCCAGCCCGGCGATCTTGGCGTCGTGCGTGACCAGCAGTATGGTCTGGCCGCTCGCGTGCGCGCGGGCCAGCAGGCGCAGCACGTCGCGAGCGTTGGTGCTGTCGAGGTTCCCCGTCGGCTCGTCCGCGAGCAGCAGGCTCGGCTCGTTCGCCAGCGCGCGGGCCAGCGCGACGCGCTGCTGCTCGCCGCCGGACAGCCGGGACGGCGCCGCGTCCGCCTTGGCGGCGATGCCGAGGTCGGCCAGCAGTTCCTCGCGGCGCTTGCGCGCCTGGCGCGGGCTGGCGCCCGCCAGCAGCGCGGGCAGCTCGACGTTGTCGGCGACCGTCATCGTGGACAGCAGGTTGAAGAACTGGAAGACGAACCCGATGTGCTTGCGGCGCAGCACCGCCCAGGCCGCCGTGGACAGCCCGTCGACGCGCCGGCCGCGCAGCCAGATCTCGCCGCGCGTGGCGGGCTCAAGGCCGCCGAGGACGTGCAGCAGCGTGGACTTCCCGGAGCCCGACGGGCCCATGATGGCCACGAACTCGCCGGCGGCGACCTCGAGGTCGATTCCCCGCACGGCCTCGCAGGACACGCCGCCCGACCGGTAGACCTTCGCCAGTCCCCGGGCCGCGAGCAATACCGGAGCGTCGCTCACACGAGCTCCTCCTGGCAACGTTCCAGCCAGTCCAGATCCGCCTGCAGATGCAGCACAGCCCCCTCCACAAGCAGCCGGGCGGCCGTGTCGCCGTGATCCATTCCCGCCTGCATTTCCACCAGGCTACGCATTATCCCGAAATAATGCCTGCGCTGGGAGTTGATGAGTTCCATCCGGTCGGCCACGCCGGCCAGCGGCGCCAGCACCAGCTTCATGAAAAACTCGTCGCGCACCCGGGGTCCCTCGGTCGGCGCCTCCACCCAGCTCGCCAGCTCGGCCCGCCCGGCGGGCGTGAGCTCGTAGACCTTTTTGTTCGGCCGGCTGTCCTGCGCGACGTCCTGGCCGCGCACCAGCCCGTCCTGCTCGAGCCGTTTCAGCGTGACGTAGATCTGCCCGATGTTCGGTGACGGGTATGCCTGCCCGAAAGTCTGCTCAAGGGCGAGCTTCAGCTCGTATCCGTGCGCTGGTTCCTTCGCGAGCAGCGCCAGCAGAGGCTGCCGCACTTCAAGTCCTCTCTCCCCGGCGCGCTGGTGTCAGCGTATCGCCGCGCGGGTACTCCGCTAAGTACCCCATTGACATATACATAACACGCATGCATAACATATCGCTATCCCAATGGAGGGCTGGTGGTCAGCATGAGCCGCACGAGTGCGAGAGCACGCGCGGCCGTGACCACGGCAGTCGTCACGGTGGCCCTTTCGCTGGCGGCGGCGGGATGCGGACCAGACAGCCCTCCATCGGGCGGGCGGGCGCCCTCGACCGACGGGACGGGCCCGATCACGTTCGCGACCGGCAAGGACGACGCCGGGTTCTTCAGCAAGCTGATCGCGCCCTGGAACAAGGCGCACCCTGACCAGCGGGTCACGCTGCTGTACCTGCCCGAGTCGGCCAACGGCCAGCTCGCCCAGCTCACAGCGAACCTGCAGGCGGCCAGCCCCACCTGCGACGTCATCGACATGGACGTCGTGTGGACCGCCGAGTTCGCCGCCGCCGGCTGGATCATCCCGCTGAACGAGCGGACGTTCCCGCTCGGCGGCTTCCTGCGGCCCGCCGTCGACACCGCCCTGTACCACGGCCGCCTCTACGCGGTGCCGTACTACAGCAACGCGGACCTGCTCTACTACCGCAAGGACATCCTCACCCGGGCGGGCGTCGCGGCGCCTGAGACGTGGGCGCGGCTCGCGGCGGACGCGAAGACGATCGCGCCGCGCTACGGACTGCAGGGTTACGCGGGGCAGTTCGCCCAGTACGAGGGGCTTACCGTCAACTTCGCCGAGGCGGTGCAGTCGGCCGGGGGCTCGATCCTTTCCCCGAACGGCGCCACGGTGACTGTCGACTCCGCCCAGGCCGTGACCGGTCTGCGGTTCCTGGTCGACGGGCTGCGGACCGGCTGGATCCCACGGGCGTCGCTCGGTTATGAGGAAGAGTCGTCCAGGGCCGACTTCGAGTCGGGCCGGCTGCTGTTTCTCAACAACTGGCCGTTCGTGTGGAACGACGTCAGCCAGCCGGGGCCGGGCAACAAGGTGTACGGCAAGGTCGGCATCGCCCAGCTGCCCGGCCTCGACGGCCCCGGGTCGAGTTCCCTCGGCGGCGCCAACCTCGCGGTCAGCGCGTACTCGCGGCACCAGCAGACGGCGCTGAAGTTCATCGGCTACCTGACCAGCATGCCGGAGGAAGAGCAGCTGCTCGCCGACAGCGGCTTCCCGCCGGTGTGGAAGCGGCTGTACTCCGATCCCGCGATGAACCGCCGCTTCCCGTACCTGAAGGCGGTCGAGCAGGCGATCCTGGCCGCCCAGCCGCGGCCCGCGATCACCAACTACGACCAGGCCAGCCTCGTCATTTCCAGTGCCGTCTACCAGGCGCTCAAGTTCCGGAAGACGCCGGAGCAGGCCCTGGCCGAGATGGCCGCGCAACTCAGGCCGATCATCCGCGACGGATGAGCGGACGCGACACCAGCCACCAGCCCCGTTAAGAAAAAAAGAATCCAAATATCACAGCGAGGTGATAGCGCATGAGAAAGCGCAGATTCCTGATCGCCGCGGCCAGCGCGGCCGTCGCGCTCAGCGTGGCCGCCTGCGGCAGCAGCGGCTCGTCGAGCTCAAGCGGCAACGCGGCACCCGCGCCGAGCGCGAGCGGCGCCGCGACAAGCGGCAACATCACCTGGTGGGCGAGCCCCATCACGACCTCGAGCCCGGACCCGCGCACGGTGCTGATCAGCGCGTTCGAGAAGGCGTACCCGAAGATCCACGTCACCCTGCAGTCCGCGCCGACCGACACCGACACCAACCGGGCGAGCCTGATCACGACGATCTCCGGCGGCGCGGCCTCGCCGGACGTGTACATGGGCGACGTGATCTGGCCGGCGCAGTTCGGGCACGCGGGGCTAGCGGCGCCGCTCTCGAAGTACCTGCCGTCGAGTTACTGGTCGACGTTCGCGCCGGGCCTGGTGCAGGGCGCCACGTACAAAGGGTCGGTCTACGGCGCCCCGTTCTACGAGGACCAGGGCTTCCTGTACTACCGGAAGGACCTGCTCGCGAGGGAACACCTGTCGGTGCCCAAGACGTGGCAGCAGCTGGAAAGCGACGCGGTCACGCTCGTGCACAAGGGCGACGTGAAGTACGGCTTCGTGTGGCAGGGCGACTCCTACGAGGGGCTGACCTGTAACTTCATGGAGTACCTGGGGTCGGCGGGCGGCAGCGTGCTGAACTCCGGCATGACGTCGTCGACGCTCAACTCGCCCGCGGGCGTCAAGGCGCTGACGTTCATGCGCTCGCTGATCACGTCGGGCGCGTCGCCGAGCGCGGTCACCACGATGCAGGAGGGGCAGGCGATGTCGGCGTTCGCGACCGGCCAGGCCGCGTTCCTGCGGAACTGGGACTACGCCTACAGCTACTCCGAGACGAAGTCCTCGCCGTCCTCGGTCGTCGGCAAGGTCGGCGTGACGCCGCTGCCAGGGTTCGCCGGGTCCACGTACCCGGGCACGTCGAACATCGGCGGCTGGAACCTGTACATCAACCCGCACAGCAAGAACATCAACGCCGACGTCACGTTCATCAAGTGGATGACCAGCCCGGCGGCGCAGACGATCCTGGCCACGCAGTTCTCCGAGATCCCGACCGTGCAGTCGGTGCGGACGTCGTCCGCGGTCGTCGCGAAGAACCCGGTGCTGGCCACCGTGCCGAAGACCCGGCTGATCCCGCGGCCCGCCCAGACCCCGCAGTACGCGAAGGTCAGCCAGGCCATCTACACCAACGTCAACTCGGTGCTGTCCGGGTCCTCCTCGCCCAGCGCGGGGATCTCGGCGGCAACCAGCCAGATCAACTCAGCAGTCTCGAGCTCCGGCCTGTAGGTCCACGACCAATGGCCTCGGCTCATGATGTTTTCCGTCGCCGGCAGGCCCGCCTCGGGTGGGGCCTGTCGGCGCCGGCGCTGGTCGTTATCGGCGCCGTCACGATCTTTCCCATCGGATACGCCATCGCGATGAGCGTGTCCAACGTGTCCGCGACCGGGTCAGGCTTCAGCCTGAACGGTTTCACGGGCAACAACTACTCGGTCATCTTCCACGCCGCGCAGTGGCGGTACGCGCTGTTCTTCACGGTCTTCTACACCGTGGTCACGGTGACGATAGAGGTGGTGCTCGGCACGCTCATCGCGCTCGTGCTCGAGCGGCTCGCCTGGGGCCGGGGCTGGATGATGGCCCTGCTGCTGATCCCGTGGTCGATGATCACCGTGATCAACGCGCAGCTGTGGGGGTACATCTACAACCCGACGTACGGCGTGCTCGACACGATTTTCTCGCATATCGGGCTGGGGACGCCGGTGTTCTTCGGCACCCGCGCGCCCGCGATCGCCTCGCTGATGGTCGCGGACATCTGGAAGACGACGCCGTTCGTGGCGATCATCGTGCTCGCCGGGCTCGTCATGATCCCGCGCGACTTCTACGAGGCGGCCGAGGTCGACGGCGCGACCGGCTGGCGGATCTTCTGGACGATCACGTTCCCGCTGTTGCGGCCCACGATCGCGCTCGCCGTGCTGTTCCGGGTGCTGCAGGCGTTCGGGCTGTTCGACCTCCCGTTCGTGCTCACCAGCGGCGGGCCCGGGTACAGCACGCAGTCGCTGGCGATCCTGGCGTACGACGCGATGTTCCGGGACCTGGACTTCGGTCCGGGGGCGGCGGTGGCGACCAGCACCGCGCTGCTCGTGGTCATCGGGTGCGTGGTGTTCCTGAAGGTATTCCGCTCGCAGGCAGGATCGGGGGCGTCATGAGCGTCGGGAGCAGGCGGACACGGCACGGCTGGCGCCGCGTCGTCAACGGCATGAACTTCTGCGCGTTCCTGGTGTTTGCCTTCATCGTGCTGCCGCTGTACTGGATGCTGGCCAGCGCGTTCAAGACGCAGGCGAACGTGGGGGCGTCACCGCCGCAACTCTTCCCGGACCCGCTGAGCGTGCAGAACTTCTCGGTGGCGTTCAGCCAGAACACGTTCGGCCGGTACATCCTGAACTCGGTCATCGTGGCGGTGGTGGCCACGTTCCTGGTGCTGGTGCTCGGCACGCTGGCCGGGTACGCGCTGGCGCGGCTGCCGATGCGGGGCGCGTTCACGGTGCTGGTGATCTTGCTGATGATCTCGGTGTTCCCGGAGATCGCGGTGGTGGTGCCGCTGTACGCGCTGCTGCGGGACTTCGGGTGGCTGAACAGCTATCAGGCGCTGATCATCCCGTACACGGCGTTCTTCCTGCCGTTCTCGATCTGGATCCTGCGCAACTACTTCATGGCGATACCGCACGAGATGGAGGAAAGCGCCCGGATCGACGGCGCGTCGCCGCTGCGGACGATCTGGTCGATCATCCTGCCGCAGGCGTGGCCGGGGCTGTTCACGGCCGCCATCTTCACGTTCACCGCGTGCTGGACGGAGTTCCTGATGGCGCTGTCGTTCAACATCGTGAACTCCTACCGGACGATTCCGGTGGGGGTGGCGCTGTTCGGATCGCAGTTCGTGGTGCCGTACGGGGCGATCTTCGCCGCCTCGGTGGTGGCGGTTGCGCCGATCGCGGTGCTGGTGTTCATCTTCCGGCGCAGCGTCGTGTCCGGCCTGACCGCGGGGGCGGTCAAGGGCTAACCGCGAAACAGGAGGTTTGCCGCGGGTGTCGCGGGGAGTTACGGGGTTAACGGGGGTTATGGGGTGGTAAGCGGACGACGGCGCCCTGGCAGGGGCAGGGCGCCGTACGTCTCCCCCGCGGTGCGTCGCACAGTAGCCAGGATCGCGATCCGGGCGGACACTAAGCGCAACCCGCATAGCTGGCCGCACTGGCCGCACTGGCCGCATAGGAGCGCCGAATGTCCACCGCGACCGTAACCGCTACCAGACAAGTCAACGGGCAAGTCGAACTGTCCGATCCGGCATCGATCACCGGCAGCCGCTACGCCAACGCGGAACTGGTCCCCGTACCGCTCCGCAAACGAACGTGGAGCACGTACAACTACGTGGCGCTCTGGATGGGGATGTCACACAACATCACCTCCTACCTGCTGGCGTCCGGGCTGATCGTGCTCGGCATGAACTGGCTGCAGGCCTTCCTCACGATCACGATCGCGAACTTGCTCGTCCTGGTCCCGATGCTGCTCAACAGCCACGCGGGTACCAAGTACGGCATCCCGTTCCCGGTGCTCGCGCGCGCCTTCTACGGGGTGCGCGGCGCGAACATAGCCGCGCTGCTGCGCGCGCTCGTGGCCTGCGGCTGGTTCGGCATCCAGACCTGGATCGGCGGGCAGGCGATCTACACGATCATCGGACGGCTGGCCGGCTCCGGCTGGACGAACGCCGCGGCGTGGGACGGCTACGCGTGGACGCTGTGGCTGTCGTTCCTCGCGTTCTGGGCCGTCCAGATGCTGCTGATCTGGCGCGGGATCAACGCGCTGCGGCGCTTCGAGAACTGGGCCGCGCCGCTCGTCACGGTCGCGTTCACCGCGCTGCTCGCGTACATGCTGGTACGGGCGGGCGGCCTCGGGCCGATCCTGCACACCACCGGGACGCTGGGCTGGGGCGGCAAGTTCTGGGCGGTCTTCTGGCCGTCGCTGATGGCGATGATCGCCTACTGGGCGACCCTGTCGCTCAACATGCCCGACTTCACCAGGTTCAGCAAGGGACAGCGCCAGCAGGTCTGGGGCCAGGTCCTCGGGCTGCCGACCACGATGGCCTACATCGCGATCATCTCGATCCTCGTGACCTCGGCGGCGTCGGTCGTCTACCACGCCACGATCTGGGACCCAGTGCAGCTCACCACGAAGTTCTCGTCCACCGTCGTGGTCGTCATCGGGCTGGTCATGGTCATCCTCGCCACGATGTCGGTGAACGTGGCGGCCAACGTGGTCTCGCCGTCGTATGACTTCTCGAACGCGTCGCCGCGGTTCGTTTCCTTCCGCACCGGCGGCCTGATCACGGGCGTGGTCGGGATCCTCATCCAGCCGTGGCGGCTGGTCACCGACCCGCACGTATACATCTACGACTGGCTCGGCTTCTACGGCGGGCTGCTCGGCACGGTGGCCGGAGTGCTGATCGCGGGCTACTGGCTGCGGTCCGGCGCGCGGCTGTCGCTGGGCGCGCTCTACAGCGGCGGCGGCCGGTACTGGTTCACGGGCGGCTGGAACTGGCGCGCGGTCGTCGCGACCGCGCTCGGCATCCTGCTGTCGGTCGGCGGCGCGTTCAACGCGCCGGGCGCCGGGCCGTTCCCGGCCGGCGGCCTGATCCCGGCGTTCAAGGTGCTGTACAACTACAGCTGGGTCGTCGGCCTCGGCGTGGGACTCGCCGCGTACCTGGTGCTGTCGCTGCCGGTCTTCGGCCGCACCCCTCCCCCGCCGGCGCCGGCCGAGGAGGGGTGCTAGCGGCCGGTCGCCGAGCAGGGGTCTAGCGGCCGGCCAGCGAGGCGGCCGGCCAGACCGGTCCTACATGGTCAGGACGATCTTGCCGCGGACGTGCCCCTTGGCGAGTTCCGTGTACGCCGCCCGCACCTCCGCCAGCGGGTACGCCGCCGCGATCGGGACCTCCAGCTCGCCGGCCGAGATCAGGCCGGCGATCGCGCCGAGCGCGGTCGCGCTCGTGCCCGCCCCGCTGCCCTCGGCCTTGATCCCGTACTTCTCCACCGCGTCGAAGTTGACGATCGTGTCCACCCTGGCCGGCGCGACGCCGAGCTTGTCCAGCGCGATCTCCACGTAGTCGCCGCCGTACGCGTCGATGAACGCGTCGACCTTCGGCACCGCCGCGCGGATCCGCTGGGCCACGCCGTCGCCGTACGCCACCGGGATCACATCGTGCCCCCGGAGCCACTCGTGGTTGGCCCGGCCCGCGAGCCCGACCACGATCGCGCTCTCGCGCTTGGCCAGTTGCACGGCGATCGTGCCGACGCCGCCGGCCGCGCCCGCGACCACGAGCACGTCATCGGCCGCCAGCGCCACCGCGCGCACCGCCGCCCACGCCGTGAACCCGGCGACCGGCAGCGCGCCGGCGACCTCCCACGGCACTCCGCCCGGCTTGGGCACGACGTTCGCCGCCTCGACGACCACGTACTCCGCCTGGCTGGACCGGTTGTCGACCCAGCCGATCACCTCGTCGCCCACCGCGACCCGCGTGACGGCGTCACCGACCTGCTCGATCACGCCGGCCAGGTCGCTGCCCTGCCCCGACGGGAACGTCGCCGGCCACCGCGAGTGCAGCAGCCCCTCGCGTATCTTCGCCTCGCCCGGGTTGATGCCCGCCGCCCGCACGCGGACCAGCACCTGACCGCGTCCCGGGACCGGCTGAGGGACGTCCGCCACCTTCAGCACGTCGATCCCGCCGTAACCGTCGAACCGTACCGCCTTCATATCAGCCGCCTGCCCGTCATCGATATTCGCGTGGATGCCTGCGGTAACCGGGGCACCCGGTTCGTTATGCCCATGGCGGCCCGGAAATCGCCCGCAAGCACAGCGGCCCGGCCCGTTACAAGAAGGGGTAAGTCGGGGGAAGATGACAGCGCGGACGCCACAGTCCACGCCACACAGCGCACGCCACACAGCGCACGCCACGTATGGGAGGCCGGCATGCCGGAGATCGTCAGGGCGGCCCTGGTCCAGCAAGCATGGACCGGGGACAAGGAATCGATGATCAATGCCGCGGTCCAGCACATCCAGACCGCCGCGAGCAACGGGGCGCAGGTCGTCTGCCTGCAGGAGCTCTTCTACGGGCCGTATTTCTGCCAGGTGCAGGACGCCGACTACTACTCCTATACCGAGGCGATCCCCGACGGGCCGACGACGAAGCTGCTGCAGGACGTCGCGCGGCAGCACGGCATCGTGATCGTCGCCCCGATGTATGAGGAAGAGCACCCGGGCATGTACTACAACACCGCCGCGGTCATCGACGCGGACGGCCGCTACCTGGGAAAGTACCGCAAGACGCACCTGCCGCAGGTGAAGGGCTTCTGGGAGAAGTTCTACTTCCGGCCCGGCAACCTCGGCTACCCGGTGTTCGACACCGCGGTCGGCCGGATCGGCGTCTACATCTGCTACGACCGGCACTTCCCCGAAGGCTGGCGGGCCCTCGGTCTCGCCGGCGCCCGCGTCGTCTTCAACCCGAGCGCGACCAGCCGGGGCCTGTCGGCCTACCTGTGGCGGCTCGAGCAGCCCGCCGCGGCCGTGGCGAACGAGTACTACATCGGCGCGATCAACCGGGTCGGCGTCGAGCCGCTCGGCGACAACGACTTCTACGGCACCACGTATTTCGCCGACCCGCGCGGCCAGCTCGTGGGCGACGCGGCGTCCGACAACGCCGACGAAGTGGTCGTCCGCGACCTCGACATGGACAAGCTCAGCGAGGTCAGGGACCTGTGGCAGTTCTACCGGGACCGCCGCCCGGACGCCTACGAGAGCCTGGTGCGGCCGTGAGCACGCTGATCCGCGGCGGCACAGTCCTCACCGCCGAGGGCACGCTGGCCGCCGACGTGCTGGTCGAGGGCGAGAAGATCCACGCCGTTATCGGCCGGCTGCCGACCGCGGACCGCGCCGCTGGTCGCGCCGCGGTCGCCGTCGCCGTCGCCGGCCAAGCCGACGAGGTCATCGACGCGACCGGCCTGTACGTGCTGCCGGGCGGGATCGACGCGCACACGCACATGGAGATGCCGTTCGGCGGCACGTTCGCGGCGGACACGTTCGAGACCGGGACGATCGCCGCCGCGTACGGCGGAACCACCACGATCATCGACTTCGCGGTCCAGGCCAAGGGCACCAGCCTGCTCGCCACCCTCGACAAGTGGCACGCGAAGGCAGACGGCAAGTGCGCCATCGACTACGGCTTCCACATGATCGTCTCCGACGTGAACGAGGCCACGCTCAAGGAGATGGACACGCTCATCGGGCAGGGCGTGACGAGCTTCAAAATGTTCATGGCCTACCCGGGCGTGTTCTACGCGACCGACGGCGAGATCCTGCTCGCGATGCAGCAGGCGAGCAAGTCCGGCGGCCTGATCATGATGCACGCGGAGAACGGCATCGCGATCGACCAGCTCGTCGCCCAGGCGCTCGCGGCCGGGCGCACCGACCCCGTGCAGCACGGGCTGACCCGCCCGCCCGAGCTCGAGGGCGAGGCCACGAACCGCGCCATCCAGCTCGCGCGGGTCGCCGGCTGCCCGCTGTACATCGTCCACCTGTCCGCCGCCCACGCGCTGGGAGCGGTGGCCGAGGCCCGCGACCGCGGGCAGAACGTGTTCGCGGAGACGTGCCCGCAGTACCTCTACCTCTCGCTCGACGACCTGGCCAAGCCGGACTTCGAAGGCGCGAAGTACGTGGCCTCCCCGCCGCTGCGCACGCCCGATCACGCCAGCGCGCTGTGGCGCGGCCTGCGGACGAATGACCTGGCGGTCGTGTCGACGGACCATTGCCCGTTCTGCTTCAAGGACCAGAAGGAGCTCGGCCGCGGGGACTTCTCCAAGATCCCGAACGGCATCCCCGGCGTCGAGCACCGCATGGACCTGCTGCATCAGGGTGTCGTCGCCGGCGAGCTCACGCTCCAACGCTGGGTGGAGACGTGCTCGACGACGCCGGCCCGCATGTTCGGCCTTTATCCGCGCAAGGGCACGATCGCGCCGGGCGCGGACGCCGACATCGTCCTCTACGATCCGGCCGCGACGCAGGTCATCTCGGCCGCTACCCACCATATGAACGTTGACTATTCGGCGTTCGAGGGAATGGAGGTGACCGGGAAGGTAATGCTCACGATGTCCCGCGGGCGGGTAATCGTCCGGGGCGGGGAATTCAGTGGCGCGGCTGGTCACGGGGCCTTCCTGCGCCGCGATCTCTGTGAATATCTGCTTTAACGACAGTGGTGTCTCCGGTTCTTTAGGGGTGTCTGTGGAGTTCGGTGTAGTCCTGCAGCCCGACCCGCCCGCCAGCGGGCTGGTGGCGATGATGAAGCGGGCCGAGGCGGCGGGCTTCGCGTACGGGTGGACGTTCGACTCGCACGTGCTGTGGCAGGAGACGTTCGTGCTGTACCCGCGGATCCTCGCCGAGACGTCGAAGCTGACCGTGGGCCCGATGGTGACGAACCCCGGCACCCGGGACTGGTCGGTGCTCGCGTCCCTGTTCGCCACGCTGAACGACATGTACGGCAACCGGACCGTCTGCGGCATCGGCCGCGGGGACTCGGCGCGCCGGGTCATCGGGCTGCCGCCGGTGTCGCTGGCCACGCTGTCGGAGGCGATGGGCGTGATCAAGGGGCTGGCCGAGGGCCGTACGGTCGAGCATCACGGGCAACCGCTGCGCATCCCGTGGGTGCGCGGCGGCACGCTGCCGATGTGGATGGCGGCCTATGGTCCCAAGGCCCTGCGGCTGGTGGGCGAGCAGGCCGACGGCTACATCCTGCAGACAGCCGATCCGGACATCGCCCGCTGGACGTTCGGGGCGGTGCGCGCGGCCGCGGCGGACGCGGGCCGCGACCCGGCGTCGATCAAGATGTGCGTGGCCGCGCCGGCGTACGTCGGCACGGACCTGCCGCACCAGCGGGACCAGTTGCGGTGGTTCGGCGGCATGGTCGGCAACCACGTCGCCGACCTGGTCACGCGGTACGGGACCGACGGGCCGGTGCCCCGCGAGCTGACCGACTACATCGCCGGGCGCGCGGGTTACGACTACGCGCACCACGGCCGGGCCGGCAACGTGTCGGCGGACTTCGTGCCGGACGCGATCCTCGACCGGTTCTGCCTGCTCGGGCCGCCGGCGGCGCACATCGCCAGGCTGCGCGAACTGGCCGCGATCGGCGCGGACCAGTTCGCGCTGTACCTCATGCACGACGACGCGGAAGCCACGCTCGGCGCCTACGGCGAGGAGATCATCCCGGCGATCCGCGGCGGCTGACGACCGGGCCCGTTACGGGACCGGGACGGTCGCCGCGCCGAGGCACGTCTTGGCGGGCTGGGACGGGCCGGCCGGCGGCCTGGCGTAGCCGGGGAGCGTCCCGGCGAGCGCGTAGTGCGTGAGCTGGCCGGCCTGCAGCGCGGTGGCGGCCGCGGTCGTCCCGTCGGCGAGTTCGAACGCGTCCGTGACCGGCCCGCGCTCGGGGGCGCCCGGGTAGTAGAACGGCGTGCTGCCCGCCGGGGCCCCCGACGGGTTCGCCCAGCCGCACGGGTTGTAGTACAGCCCGTTGACGGCGGCCTGGCCGACCGCCAGCACCAGGTCCCTGCCGCTGGTCAGGTCGGTCCAGGCCTGGCTGAAGCGACCGGTGACGTCGGCGGCCGGCAGCGCGAGGCGCTGGGCGTCGTCCGCCGCGACCGCCATGCTCGCCGGGTCGGCCGCGTACAGCACGACCGGGCTCGCGGCGGGCAGCGCGGTGCCCGACGGTGTGACGCTGACCAGCTCGAACGTCTCAGCGTCAGTCTTCGCCGCTTTGAACGTCACCGGCACGTCGTAGCGCCCGGCCGCCAGCGAGGCGTCCGCGGTCACGGTGAACGTGACGTGCGCCTGGCGTCCTGGCAGGGCGAGGGCGATCCCGCGCCGCGGCCGGATCGTCAGGCCCACGGGGGCCGTGGCCTGCCAGGTCCTGATGAGGGGACGGTTCGGCGCGCCCGCGACGGTCAGCCGGACCGTCGCCGTCTGGCCGGGGGCCACGGTCACCGCGTCGGCGCCGGTCAGCAGGGCCGGGCCGGGGTCCACGGGCGCGGGCAGGCCGGCGACCGGGCCGCCGATCGCGTCGCTGTCGATGTTGACCGTGTCGCCGCCCCAGGTCTCGTCGTGGCCGCCGTAATACTGCTTGAGCCGCTGGCCGTTCGCCCAGTCGGCGGCGGGCACGTGGGAGTCGGTGAGGACGGGCTCGTCGTTCCAGTCCGCGATCCAGATCGCGTCGGGGCTCGGGTAGGAGGTGCTGCCGTACTGGCCGGCGAGGTCGCTGATCCCGGTGCCGGCGCTTGAGTAGACGCCCGACAGGTAGCCGGCCGCGTGCAGCGCCCGCGTCCACGCGCCGAGGAACGTCAGCACCGCCTGGCCGCACGTTGTGTTGGCGTTGTTGTAGCTCTCCATGTCGAAGTAGATCGGCGACCCGGTGCCGTAGCCGAAGCTCTGCGCCGTGGTCACCGCGCTGGCCGCTTCCGCCTGTCCTTCGGCGGCCGCGTCGGCGGGGTTGATGTCGGCCGCGCCCGCGATGCCGGAACACGGGGCTTGCTCGCCGACCCAGATGGGGATGAACCGCCAGCCTTGGGCCGCCACCTGGTGCACCCAGTCCGTCGTGAAGTCGCCGTAGTCGCACGCCCAGTTCGCACCGCCGAGGTACGTGCCGATTACCCGGTACGACGACGCGAGCCACGCTTTCATCGTGGCCGTGGAGGGGACGGTGCACGCGTCGAAGCCGAGCCCGCTGCCCGGGAGCTTGCCCAGTTCCGGTGCTGAAGGCGAGGCGGTGCTCGCCGGTGCGGCACTGGCCGGCGGGGTGCTCGCGGACGGCGGGGTGCTAGCGGACGGCGGGGTGCTTGACCCGGCCGAAGCGCTGCCCGCGGTCCCTGTCGCGGTGGCGCCAGCCAGGATTGACCGGATCAGCGGCTGGTCGCTGCCGTACGTCGCGGTCACGACCACACCGGGACCGGGCGCCACGACCTGGATGACGTGGCTGATGGCGTCCGCCCTGGCCGCCGCGGGCAGGGCCGCGGCGTCGTCCGGCAGCGCGGCGGCGCCGTCTGGCAGTACGACGGCTGACGGCAGCCGCGCGCCGGAGGTGCCCGGCTGGATCAGGATGGCTTCGCTGTGGCCGCCGAGGGCCCGGGCCGGACACGCCTGGTCGGTGCCCGGCGTCCCCAGGTAAACCGCGTGCCGGTCGAAAAGCACGCAGCGCGCGGGATCGGCCGCGAGGTTGTACGCCGGCCAGTTGGCGGGCACCGTGATCTCGTAGCCGTGGTAGCTGATGACCCGCCCGGCCGCGGGCGCCGCCCGCCCGGCCGTCGCGGCTGTCGCGGCCGTCGCGGCTGTCGCGGCCGAGGCCGGGGCCACCACGGCGGTGGCCGCCCCGGCGAGCGCGACCACCGCCGCGGCACCGCCCAGAACGGAACGCCAGCGTCGGCTGGCCCGTCGGTACTCCGTCATGATCGCTCCCGCCCGCGTCATTTGGTCGTGCTTAAATTACCGAGCCGCACATATTCCGGTCAATAACTAACGTAATTACACTTGATCGACGTCGGGCCAGCGGGAGATATGCCCAGCTTGCTGGCATATGGCGGAGAAATCAGAAGCGGGCAGGCGCGCCGCCTCTCCCGGCCCGGTCGGCTACGTCTCGCAGGCGCGCGCGGGACACGGGAAGGCGAAGACTTTGTGCTTCGCGAAGGAAATT
>DASZKN010000251.1:0-6811 GCA_035552855.1 Trebonia sp.
CGTCCAGAAGTGCTCCTCTAGGGCGATCGTGCGCATGTGCCTATCCTGGCATCCGGAAGCCGGGCAGCGGGGACGGGAGCAGCAGCAGCGCGCCGGCCACCGCGCCGGCCACGGCGATCCACAGCGCCTCGCGCAGCCCGAGCACGCTGCCGAGCAGCCCGCCGAGTAGCGCGCCAGGCGGCCGGGTGCCGTAGTTGATGGCCTGGAACGCGCCGGACACCCGGGACCGCACGCTAGGCGGGATCACCACGGCAAAGATCGCCGCGATGCTGATGTCCAGCACCATCACGCCGAACCCGCTCAGGAACTCCGCCGCGAACAGCATCGCGAGCACCGCCGGCTCCCCGGTGACGGCGCCGTGCCCGGCGACCAGGACCGGAACGGGCGCCAGCGGCACGAGCGCCAGCGGCGCCGTGAACCCCAGGCACCCGAGGACGTACGTCAGGCCGGCGCCGAGGCGCGCGCAGAGCCGCTTGGTCAGCGCCGCGCCGATGACCCCGCCCGCCGCGCCGGCGCCGAGCACGAGGCCGAGCACCCCGGCCGGCACGTGCAGCACGCGGATGGCGTAGAGCGTGACCAGCGCGCTGAACATGAGGTTGAAGAAGTTGATGACCGCGACGCCGATCAGCGAGGACCGGACGATCGCCGACCGCGCGATGAACGACAGCCCGGCCAGCACCCCGCCGGTGCCGTCGTCCGCGGGCGGCTCCGCCGGGCTGATCCGGCGCAGGAAGAACGCCGACCCCAGGAACGACAGCGAGTCCGCCGCGATCGCGAACGGCGCGCTGAGCAACTGCGTGAGCAGGCCGCCGAGCGAGGGGCCGCCCATGAACGACAACGCCCGGCTGCCGTAGATCAGCGACTGCCCGTCGACGTACCGCGACGGCTCGACGATGGACACGAACAGGGTGCCGTCGCACACGCTGAACAGGGCCGACAGCGTGCCCGCCGCGAAGACCACCGCCAGCAGCTGCCACAGCGTGAGGACGTGCAGCGCGTAGCACACCGGCACGGTGGCCAGCAGGAGGAAGCGGCCCAGGTCACAGGCGATCATCGTCTCCCGGCGGCGCCCCCGCTGGTCGGCCCACGCCCCGGCGTGCATGCCGAACAGCAGGCTCGGCAGCCACTGCAGCGCGGTCAGGAAACCCATCTCGGCCGCCCCGGCGTGCAGCGCGAGCACCGCCGTCAGCGGCACCGCGATCGAGGACACCTGGTCGCCGA
Source organism: Trebonia sp. (assembly GCA_035552855.1). Lineage (GTDB taxonomy): Bacteria > Actinomycetota > Actinomycetes > Streptosporangiales > Streptosporangiaceae > Trebonia. The sequence continues at coordinate 1,222 of DASZKN010000251.1, forward strand.
ACAGGGACACGGTGGTCGCGCTCCAGTAGCGCCGGAACACCTGGTCTCGCAGCAGCGCGGGAACGAGCCCGCGGCGCACGCGGGCGCGCGTCCCCGCGGTGCTCACGTCCCCGCGGTGCTCACTCCAGCCCCGCGGGCGTCTCAGGGAAGGCGGCCTGCACGTAGGTGACGAGCCGCGCGCCGTCCGGCCGCAGCTCCGGCCTGGTGCCACGCTCGGCGAATGCGCTGGTCAGCGCGAGCACGTCGCGCCCGAGCCGGGCCAGTTCCGCGGCCGTGACCCAGAGGAACCTGTCATTGAGGAACGCGGCCTCCCGCCAGCTCGCCGGCTCCTCCTCGTCGCGGCTCAGCCAGTTCATCAGCTTGGAGAAGTGCAGCTCGGCAACCGCCTCCGCGAGCTGGGTACGCGCGGCCAGGCCCTCCGGCGTGCGGGGGGCGTCCCAGGTGGTCAGCATGGCGGCTGCCCGCCAGGGCTTCTCCCGGCCCGAGCCGCCGCCGGTCTCCTCGACCAGCCCGTACTTGGCGAGCTGGCGCAGGTGGAACGAGGTGGCCCCGGAGGACTCGCCGGTCAGCTTGGCCGCCTGCGTCGCGGTCAGCGGGCCGCGGGTGCGAAGCAGCCCGATCAGCGTCATCCGCAGCGGGTGCGCGTAGGCGCGCAGCGCCTTCGGATCCCGCAGCGTGGTGACGGTGCGCTCCGGCGCCTCCTGCTTGTCCATGGATGCAAAGCTATCTTTGCAGACAGTCCTTGGCAATACTCTCAACGACACTGGTGACTCCGCCCGGGCCGGCGGTAACGTCGCCGGGAGCCGAAGCCGGGGCAGCGGCGACGGCAATAGCAGCAGCGCGCCGAAGACGCCGCCGGCGACGGCGATCCACAGTGCCTGCTCGAGGCCGAGCACGGTGCCGAGGAGGCCGCCGAGCAGCGCGCCGCCCGGGCGGGTGCCGTAGTTGATCGCCTGGAACGCGCCCGTGACCCGGGACCTGACCGTGTCCGGGATGACGACCGCGAACATCGAGCCGACGCTGATGTCGAGCACCATCACGCCGAAGCCGCTGACGAACTCGGCCAGGAACAGCAGCCCGAGGACCGGGACGCCGCGGGCGAGCGAGGCGAGCGGCACGAGCGCCAGCGGCGCCGTGAACGTGAAGCACCCGGCCACGTAGGACCAGCCGACGCCCATGCGGGCGCAGAACGTCTTGGTCAGCAGCGAGCCCAGCAACCCGCCGAGCGCCCCGATGCCCAGCACGACGCCGAGGACGCCGGGCCGCAGGTGCAGCACGCTGACCGCGTACAGCATGAACAGCGCGCCGAACATCATGTGGAAGAAGTTGATGACCGCGACCCCGGTCAGCGACGAGCGGACGATGTCCGACCGCGCGATGAACGACAGCCCCACGGCGATGCTGCCCGCGCTCTTGTCCGCGGGCGGCTCGGCCGGCTTGATCATGCCGAGCAGGAAGGCCGATCCGAGGAAAGACGCGGCGTCGGCCACGATCGCGAACGGCGCGGTGAGCGCCTGCACGATGAGCCCGCCGACCGACGGGCCGCCCACGAAGGACAGCGCGCGGCTGCTGTAGATCAGCGACTGCCCGTTGACGTAGTCGCCGGGCTCGACGATGGACACGAACAGCGTCCCGTCCGACACGTTGAACAGGATGGACAGCGTGCCCGCCGCGAACGCGACCGCGTACATCTGCCACAGCGCGAGCATGTGGGTGGCGTAGCTCAGCGGGATCGCCGCCAGCAGGGCGGCCCGGCCCAGGTCGGCGAGGATCATCGCCCGCCGCCGCTGCCCCCACCGGTCGGCCCAGGCGCCGGCGTACATGCCGAACAGGAGGCTGGGCAGCCACTGGAGGGCGGTCAGGTAGCCCATCTGCGCGGCGCGCGCGTGCAGCACGATGACGGCGGTCAGCGGGATGGCGATCGAGGACACCTGGTCGCCGAACATCGAAACCGTCGACGCGCCCCAGTACCGACGGTACACCTGGCCCCGCAGCAAGTGCGGCACCAAGCTACGCAGCCCCGTCCCGTTATCCATTTCGAGGACAAGCCTAGGTGCCTAACTATGACATTGCATCTACTCCGGGGCATAAGCGAATTTAGGGCACATTGAGCCCGCTGTGGCTACTGTTGCTGGGGATCACTCCGCTACTGGCTCCGGAGCCTCGGCGGGCAGCCACCGGGCGTCCGTGCTCGGGGCGCCAGTTCGGCGCGCAGCCGCTCGTCGCGGCGGGCGGGCGCGAAGCGCTCGCGACCGCCGGCAGGTCCATCGCCCTGGCGACGTGGACGCCCCACGCGCCGAGGGCGACCGGGCTCGCCAGGTGGACGACGTCGGCGCCGTGCGCGGCGATCGCCCGGCGGATCCGGGGCGCCGGCAGGCCGAGGCGGAAGGTCGGGTAACCGGGCAGGGCGATGGACGGCACCCGCTCCAGGCGACCCTCCCATTCCCCCCGGCCGAACATCGCGGGGGTAGCACGCGCGGACCCAGGAGCAATGACCAGCGGGTGATGGCCCTTGCGGATGAGGTTTTCCGCGACGCGCACCACGCAGTTGGCGACGCCGTTGACGTCGGGCGGGAACGACTCCGTAATGATCGCGATCCTCATGACTTCAAGGTCGCTCACGATGCGTTCGAATTTTGCTACCGCAGCGTAACTCGCGGACGAACTATCGGTGAAGACTCGCGATCAGCGGCGGTCTGAGGCTAGCCCGCCAGCGGGCAGGCCGCCGGGCCCGACTACTGTGGTGAGCCATGCGATTCGGATTGTTTATCCCACAGGGATGGCGGCTCGACCTGGCCGGCATCAGCCCCGAGAACCACTGGGAGACAATGCTCGGCGTCGCCCGTGCCGCGGAGGCCGGGCCGTATGAGTCGGTGTGGGTGTATGACCACTTCCACACGGTTCCCGTGCCGACGGGGGAGGCCACCCACGAGGCGTGGACGCTGATGGCCGGGCTCGGCGCGGCCACCAGCCGGGTGCGGCTCGGCCAGATGTGCACCTGCATGGCGTACCGGAACCCGGCCTACCTGGCGAAGGTCGCCGCGACCGTCGACATGATCTCCGGCGGCCGGGCCGACATGGGCATCGGCGCCGGCTGGTACGAGCACGAATGGCGCGCGTACGGCTACGGCTTCCCGTCGGCCGGCGAGCGACTGGGGATGCTGGACGAGGGCGTCCAGATCATGAAGCAGCTATGGGCCACCGGCACGGCGACGCTGGACGGCAAGCACTACCAGGTGGACGGCGCGATCTGCCGGCCGCTGCCGCTGCGCGACGGCGGCATCCCGCTGTGGATCGCCGGCGGCGGAGAGAAGAAGACGCTGCGCATCGCCGCCCGGTACGCCGACTACACGAACTGGGATGGCACGCCGGATGTCTTCCGGCACAAGTCAGAGGTGCTGCGCGGGCACTGCGCGGACCTGGGCACGGACTTCGGGAAGATCGTCCGGTCCGCCAACTACAACGTGATCATCGGCGAGACCGAGAAGGACGTGCGGGACCGGCTGGCCTGGATCCGCTCCCACTACGCGGAGTACATCCCGGCCGACCGGGCGGAAGCGCAGACGAAGAGCCTGGCCGAGGGCCCGCTCGTCGGCACGCCCGAGCAGATCGCCGAGCGCCTGGCCAGCCTGGCCGGCCTCGGCCTCGCGTACACGATCGTGTACTTCCCCGAGGCAGCCTACGACCAGACGGGCCTGCGGCTGTTCACGGACAAGGTCATCCCGGCCCTAGCAGCCTCCTGACCCGCCTCCGCACAACCACCGGCCGAGACCCCCTGTAAACGCCGCGGGTAGTTCGCGGCGCATATCGCCGCGAACTACCCGCGCGGACCTGCTTGCCCTTGTTGTCAGGCGGACTGGCGCTCGCGCGCGAAGACGTCGACGAGCGCCGAGCAGAACGCGTCCAGGTCATCGGGCTTACGGCTGGTGACGAGCGTGTTCGGCCCGTTGCCGCAAACCTGGACCTCGGTGTCGACCCAGTTGCCGCCCGCGTTGCGGATGTCGGTCTGCAGGCTTGGCCAGGACGTGAGCGTCCGGCCGCGCACGAGGTCGGATTCGACGAGGAGCCACGGCCCGTGGCAGATCACCGCCGCCGGCTTGCCGTTCTCGAACATGCGCTGGGCGAACTTCACGGCGGCCGGCACCGTCCGCAGGAAGTCGCCGTTCGCGACGCCACCGGGCACGACCATCGCGTCGAACTCGAGATGGTCGGTGTCGCCGAGCGTGCGGTGCACGGGGAACGTGTCGGCCTTGTCGAGGTGGTTGAAGCCCTGAACCTCGCCGCCTTCCGGCGCGATGAGCTCGGGCACGCCGCCCGCGTCCGTCACCGTCTTCCACGGTGCGGTGAGTTCGACTTGCTCCACGCCTTCGTTCGAGGTGACGAAGGCCACCCGCAGGCCCTTCAGTTCGTCGGCCATGGGTAAGCGCCCTCCTCTTGGCTAGACATCTCGGCTGGACCCGGCTTGTGCCGGGACACCCACCCGCCTGCCCGCCAGCGGCCGCCCTATTCACGCGCCCCGAGCCGGACCGCTTGTTTGAAATTTCTATTTTCCGCCCCGCGGTTCGATCGCGGAAAGGGTGCCATGGCGCCCCAGAACCCGTGATAGGCGTCGGCCGCGTCACGGAAAACCGGTCGGTCCCCCATTCCGGGGAACGGACCGGAAGGGTTAACGTGATCGGCAGCACATACCCCGCGATGTAATCCACTGGCGTGCAACGGGACATTCTTAATGGCAGTGCCGAATGTCAGCGTTGATGCCGCCGACCGAAAGAGTTACTGATGGGTAACAGTGAGTACGCGCTTCTCGTTGTCGACATGCAGAACGGCTTCTGCCACCCGGAGGGCTCCTTCGGCCGGACCGGGCTCGGCCTGGAGGGCGCGGACGACGCCGTGCGCAACGCCTCGATCGCGGTGAAGCAGGCGCGCGCGGCGGATGTCCCGGTGATCTTCACGCGGCACTTGTACCGGCTGGGACGGGCGGACGAGGGGCCAGCGCTGATCAGGCACAGCCCGGCGATCGCGGTGGCGAACGGCCTCGCGGCCGGCTCCTGGGACGCTGACGTCGTCACCGAACTGGACTGCCGTCCCGATGACCTCACCTTGGATAAAGTGCGCTTCGACGCGTTCCAGTGGACCTCGCTTGAGCACCTGCTGCGCGGCCTCGGCGTCAACAGGCTGGTGGTCTGCGGCGTCGTCACCAACCTGTGCGTCGAGACCACCGTGCGGTCCGCGTTCATGCGCGACATGCCGGTCACGCTGATCGAGGACGCGTGCGCCGCGAAGACCAGGCGGCTGCACGAACTGTCCGTCGAGGTGCTGAGCAGCTATGACATCGCCCAGATCGTCAGTTTGTCCCGCGGCTTCGACGCGGGAGACCCAGGCGGCTCCGATGGCCGGCTGGCCGCCCCGGTCGTCGCCGCCGACCTCGTCCCCGCCGCCCGCGCGGCCGAGGCGAGCGCCCGCGCGGCTGACGTGCCCGCTCGTGCGTCCGACATGACCGGTCACTCCGCCGACGTGACCGTCATCCGTCCCGACCTGGCCGCCGCCGCGGGCTGAGCCGCCGCCGCGGGCTGAGCCGCCGCCGCGGGCT
>DASZKN010000252.1:0-6376 GCA_035552855.1 Trebonia sp.
ATGCCCATCACGCGGTAGACGGCTTTCTCCGCTCTCAGGTGCTTGCCGCTGGTGAAGATGCCGGCTATGTAGTTGCCCAGCGGCTTATAACAGATCGCCAGCGCCGCGACGAGCAACACGATCTGCAGAAGGCCCGCGACAGAACTGCTCATTTAGAGTTTCTCCGGCCTTACGAGGGCGTAAATGAGATAGATGGTGAGGATGACGGCGGCGATCAGCCCGACCCAGTTTTCAACGTTCAAGGCGCTCGACCCCCTTGACGATGAGGAGGAAGACGGCGAAAACGACGATCGTCAAGGCGACGTACAGCAGATCTTGCATATCGGACTCCTGAGAAGCCAGTTTTGCCGGGACGCGGGCGCTGGCGCCCGGACCCGGGCCCGGGACGCCCGCGGAGTCGCGGTCCCGGCGCCGTGCCGCACCGTGCGGGCTGGTTTGGCGATCCGGGGTGTACCCGAACGAATCAATAGAAGCGCTGCTCAGCAGGGTTTGATCCGGCCTTGACGGGACGCAAGCAGCCGCTGGCGCGTTCCTAACGGACCCCATGCGCCAACCGAGGAGGCGCGGGGTAGCCGGGGTAGCGGGGCACCACCGGCCCCATGCGCCCCAGCATCATGAAGGCTTTTTTCATTGGGTTAATTTCGCGTGCTATTTACACGCGAAACTTACCCATTGTCTGAATGGAAAGAAGGTGGTGTTCCATCTCGGTCATCAGCGCCAACGGCGGGGCCGCGATCACCGGGCATTTCGCGTGCGCCAGCAGGTTGCGGTGAGCCGGCCGCGATCCCTAACGCGCCGGCTATCGCGGTGACGCCGTCGAGCGTGGACACGTACGCGGTCCCGCCGGCGAGCGACAGCGAGGAGAAGTGCGGCAGGACGGCACCGACCGAGATCGACTGCCTGACCGTGCCGTTCGCCGGGTCGAGTTCGTACAGCGTTCCGCTCCCGGTCTTGCTGTAGGCGGTCACCCAGACCGCCCCGCCGCCGACGACGGGCGACCCGTTGGCGTCGGCGGGGCCGCGCCACCGCAGGGTGATCGCGCGCGCGGCCGCGTTCACCACGACGGCGGCCAGGCCGCCGCTGTTGCACGGCTCGTACACCGTGGCGCCGTCGACGGCGGCCGCGCCGAACGCCCGGCAGACGGCGCGCGACGCGAGCGGGTGCCCGATCCCGCCCGGATCGGCCGTGCTCACCAGGTAGCCGACCCCCCGCTTGCCCATGATGAACGCGGTGTTCCCGGGGGTCAGGGCGGGCTGGGTCGAGCCGAGGTCCAGGTCGTTGGCGTTGTCGTCCGCCCAGGTAGACGGGGCGAAGTAGCCGAGCCGGCGCAGCGCCGGGCTGAGCTCCGTCACGGAGTCGCTGCCGTCGTAGCCGCCGCTGGTCGCCGCGCCGTTCCCGATCGAGATCCACAGGTCGCCGCGCGGCCCGACGACCGGCCCGCCGGTTCCCCAGATCGCCCCTTCCCGGCTGGTCGGCGTCCAGAACGTGACCTGCGGCCCCGCCCCGCGCACCGGGATCCCGGCGACCGCGCCGACGTACGGCCCGCAGTCTCCGGCCAGCCCGCCGAACGCCGCGTACACCCGGCCGCCGTCGATCGTCAGCGCCGGCCGCTGCTGGTCGTACCCGGGGTTGTTGTGGCTGGTGGCCAGGCTGATCGGGCGGTTCACCGCGACCTTGCCGTCCGCGGCCGACAGCCCGAACAGCAGATACCGGTAGCCGGCCGTCTCCGCGACCGCGTAGACGAGCCCGGTGGCCTGGTCGTAGACCGGCGTGCCGGTGATGCCGAGCGGGAAGATGTCGCCGCAGCCGTGCTGCGCGCTCCGCGGCACGGGGGTCCCCAGGTGCGTGCGCCACACGACGGCGCCCGTGGCCTCGTTCAGCGCGTAGACGCTGTCGTTCTCGGTGGCGGCGATGACGTCGTCGCCTACCACCAGCGGCTGCCCGTACACCGCGCCGTCCAGCCGCGCCCGCCAGCGGACGCCGAGCCGGCCGGCGGCGGGCAGCCCGGTCGCCACGCCCGCCCGGGCGGCGTCGCGGTCGAACGCCGGCCAAACGGCCGTCCCCGCCGGCGGCGGCGATGAGAGCGCTGACGGCGCTGACGGCGGGGCAGACGGAGACAGCGAACGAGCGGGGAGAGAGCGCGGCGACGCCGGCCCGCTCGTGCAGGCGGCGACGGCGCAGGCCAGCGCCGCGAGCAGCGCTCCTCGTATCACTGTGCGCATATGTCCAGTACCTCACGGCGCGCTGGCATGATGGAGACCATATGAAACCGCGATACCTCTTTCCAGTCTCCGGCGAGGAAACGCCGGGCCCCGTGTCGTTTGTCGCGATCGGCGACAGTTTCACCGAAGGGCTGAACGATCCCGCGCCCGGCGGCGGGTTCCGCGGCTGGGCGGACCGGCTAGCCGGCCTGCTCGCCGCCGGGCGGCCGGACCTGCGGTACGCGAACCTGGCCGTGCGCGGCAAGCTGCTCAGGCAGATCGCCGCCGATCAGGTGCCCGCCGCCCTTGACCTGCTCGCGGACCGCGTCCCCGGGTCCACGGCCCTGGTGAGCATCGCGGGCGGCGGCAACGACATCTTGCGGCCCGGCGCCGATCCCGACACGCTGGCGGAGCTGTTCGGCGCGGCGATCGCGCGGCTGCGGGCAGGCGGCTGCGAAGTGCTCATGTTCACCGGCTTCGACCCGACCGCGTTCCCGGTGATGCGGCTCCTCCGCGGCCGGATCGCCGCCTACAACATGCACCTGCGCGCGCTCGCCGACGACCACGACTGCTACCTGGTCGACCTGTGGTCGATGCGCGTCCTGCGCGACCCCCGCGCGTGGAGCGCCGATCGCCTGCACCTCGGGCCCGACGCGCACCGGCGCATCGCGCTGCGGTCCTGCGAGGTGCTCGGCGTGCCGGTGGCGGAGGACTGGCGCGCGCCGCTCGACGGCCCGGAAGCGGCCGCCGCGGCCGCCGGCGCTGACCTGGCCGTGGCCCGCCCGGGCAAGAGCACCACCGGCAGCGCCGCCAAGAACGCCGCGCGCGCCGCCTGGATGGCCGCCCGCCGGGAGGACGCGCGGTGGACGCGGGCGCACTTCGTCCCCTGGGTCAACCGCCGCCTGCACGGCACGTCTTCGGGTGACGACCGCACCGCGAAGCGGCCGGCCCTGGAATCAGTGACGCCCCCGGTCACCATGTGACTCCGCCCCCAGCGTCGCCCGCCGCCCGGCGAGGAACAACTGCTCGACGGGGTTGGCGGTGCGGGCGCGCGCCGCTTCATAGGCGGCGGCCGCCTCGCCGGTGCGCCCGAGGCGCCGGAGGAACTCGGCGCGGGTGGCGTGGAACAGGTAGTAGCCGTCGAGCGGCAGATCCGCCACCGCTGCGAGTCCGGCGGCGGGCCCGCGCACCTCGGCGACCGCGACCGCGCGGTTGAGAGCCACCACCGGCGTCGGGGTAAGCGCATGCAGCTGGTCGTACAGGGTCAGGATGCGCGGCCAGTCCGTGCTCGCGACGCTGTCCGCGACCGAGTGCACGGCGTTGATGGCCGCCTGAAGCTGATACGGCCCCGGTTCGTTCCTGCGCACGCACGCGCGCACGATGGCCTGCCCCTCGCTGACCAGGTCCCGGTCCCAGCGCCGCCGGTCCTGCTCGGCCAGCCGGATCAGCGATCCGTCCGGCCCGATCCGGGCCGCGCACCGCGCGTGCAGCAACAGCAGCAGCGCCAGCAGGCCGTGCGCCTCGGCTTCGTCCGGCATCAGCCGGACGAGCAGCCGGGCGAGCCGGATCGCCTCGGCACACAGCTCGAGCCGGATCAGGTCGCCGGCCGTGGCCGCGTAACCCTCGTTGAAGACGAGGTACACGACGGCGAGCACCGGCCCCAGCCGGTCGGGCAGTTCCGCCTCCGACGGCACCCGGTAGGGGATGCGCGCGTCCTTGATCTTGCGCTTGGCGCGCACGATCCGCTGCGCCATGGTCGGTTCGGGGACGAAGAACGCCCGTGCGATCTCGGCCGTCTCCAGCCCGCCGAGCAACCGCAAGGTCAGCGCGACCTGGGCGGGCTGGTTCAGCGCCGGATGGCAGCAGGTGAAGATCAGCCGCAGCCGGTCGTCTGGCACCGTCTCCTCCTCCCGCGGCTCCGCCGGCGACCCGGACTCCCGGGCGGCCGCCCCGTACAGCGCGAGCGCCTCCACGTGCCGGTCCTGCCGGACCGACTCGCGGCGCAGGCGGTCGATGGCGCGGTTCCGCGCGGCGGTGACGATCCACGCGCCGGGGCTGGGCGGCCGGCCGTCCGCGGGCCACTTCGCCACCGCGACCGTGAAAGCGTCCTGGACCGCTTCCTCGGCGAGGTCGATGTCGCCGAGGAAGCGGATCAGCGTGGCGACGCACCGGCCGTACTCGCGGCGGAAGACGGCCTCGACGTCGGTGCTCACCCGGCCGCGCTCACCCGGCCGGTGACCCGGCGGCTCACCCGGCCGCGGGCCCGGGCGCCGGGGGCTCACCGAACGGGCGGACCTCGACCGGCAGCCGGCAGGCGACCGTGGCTTCCCGCGCCCATCGCAGGGCCGCGTCCAGGTCGGCCGCGTTTATGACCCAGAAGCCGCCGAGGTGCTCCTTGGTCTCGAGGTACGGGCCGTCGGTGACAAGGATGTCGCCGCCGGACGCCCGGACCGACGTCGCGGACCCGGCGGGCGCCAGGCCGCCGGCGAACACGAACGCGCCCGCGTCCATCAGCTTGGTGTTCAGCGCCCCGACGTCCGCGAACGACTGCCGCATCTCGTCCGGGGACAGGTCGGGACCGCTGCCGGCGTGGTACACGGAGAGCAGGTACTGGGTCATGACAGATCACTCCTTGGTGTCAGGGACCGGCTCCAGGCCGGCCCTCACCCCTGCTACGAAGTCGCCACCGCCGAATCGACACTCCGGGGCTGGCCGCCCGGAAAATTGCGCCCGCCGCGGGGCCCGCGCTATCGCGAGCAGCACGGCCAGGCCCGCGACGATCGGCGCCCACCAGATCCAGACATCGTGGGAGGGCCCCTGGGCCGCGGCCGTCAGCCCCGAGGTGATGACGGCCGCGGCGAGCAGCCGCCGCCAGCGCGTCGCCGCCGGGATCAGCGCCACCGCGAGCACCGGCCACGGGTAGTACGAGACCATCACCGGCTCAAGGAACGACCGCAAGGCCAGCGTGAGCGCGACCCACCAGACCACGTCGGCGAGCAGGTCCGGCGACCACGAGGACACCGCGGCCTGCCAGCGATGCCTGATCGCGAGCGCGCAGCAGCAGGCGAGCAGGATCGTCACCGCGCGGGCCGGGCCGGCGGCGACGTTCCCGCCCGCCATGTGCGGGGCCAGCGATGTCCACAGCGTGGGGTGGTTGATCACCGGCGAGTCCGGCTGGCTGGTCACCGCCGTGTACGTGGCATTCCAGTTCGCGATGGCCGCCGCGCCGAGGAGCGCGATCGAGGGCAGGGCGGCGCGGGCGGCGAAGAACGGCATCCGCCGCCACGGCAGCACCGACAGCAGCACCGGCAGCGCGAGCAGCACGAGTGGCTGGACGCAGACGGCCGCCCCGGCCAGCCAGCCCGCCAGCGACAGGCGCGGCCGGCTGAGCGCGAGCACCGCGTACAGCAGCAGCCCGACCGCGACCGCGTCCTCCGGGTGACCCCAGCGAGCCGAGACGTTCCACAGCGCGCCCGCGCTCGCGGCGGCCAGCAGCGCCCGCCGGCCGCGCGATACTCCCAGCCGCTCGGCGAGCGCGTCGGCGGCGAACAGCGTGACGCACGCGAGCACGATCTCGTAGGGGCCGGCCAGCAGCCACACTGGCGGATGCAGGTTGCCCGGCCCCGGAATCGCCAGGGACAGCCCGGTCGCGCTGATGACGGCGGCGACCGGGACGAGGATCACGGCCGCGCCCGGCAGCGACACGAGCCCGGTCGGCTGGGTGTAGAGCCCGCCGACGTCGAAATGCGCCAGCCGGACGGCGGCGACCAGCGTGCCCCAGTAGTCGTAGGGGAGCGCCCACTCGCGCCGCCCGATCATCGCCGGGCCGACGGTCGTGGTCGCCATCGATATCGCGAGCAGCATCGCGGCGGCTCCCAGCGGGAACATCCGTCGCCTCGCCCAGCCCCGCACTCCGGCCCCTCTCAATGCCGTGAACCGCGTGCTACTGTACATCGGCTGGGGTCCGGCGCGTTTCGTGCCGCTTGTCCCGGCTAAGCGCGCCAGGTAGCGAAGACGGTGAAGCCCGCGTCGGCGGGCCATTCCGGCGCTGTCCCGCAACTGTGAAGGTCCTCCGCGCGCGGAGGACCCAAGCCAGGTCGACTCCTGCCGCGCAAGACGATATCGGCCCTCGCGAGAAGGGTGCGTCTCTTGCGCATCAGGCTCATCATGCTCAC
>DASZKN010000253.1:0-1720 GCA_035552855.1 Trebonia sp.
CCGACCGGGCCGATCACTCCCGGTGAGTGCCAGCCGCGCCTGCGGAACTCCGCGTAGTCGATGGCGCGCAGCAGCCGGCTGGCCACCTCAAGGCCGGCGGTGATCGCCGTGTGCAGCGCGGTGCCCGAGGCGTGTTCGGCCTCGGCGACGGCGAGCGCGGCCGGGACGACCTCGGGGGTGAGATGACAGTGCGCGGGGATGTAGACGTCGCAGGCCGTGATCGCGGTGCTCAGGTAGGCGTTCGCCAGCACCGCCGTAAGCGGCGACGCGCCGCTGTTGTCCCCCATGATGGTGTTGGTATCGTCGGGACCGGGATGACCGCCGAGGCGACGGGCCGCGGCGAGCACCAGCGGCGTCTCCTCGCTTTCCCAGCCGGCCAGCGCGCAGCCGATGGCGTCCAGCGTCAGCGTCGTAACGTGGCGGTCGGCCGCGGGGGCGATGTCCTCCTGCCGCAGGCCGCGGGCGAATATGGCCAGGCCCGTCGCGAGCGGCGGCGCTGGCGCCGGCCCGGCCTGCGCGCTCGGCGCGGTCACCGAGTGCCCGGGGCGATCACGAGGGACTTCAGGTAGGTCATGGCCTCTACGGCGTACAACGGACCCTCCCGGCCGGTGCCCGACTCGCCGATGCCGCCGTACGGCAGCTGGTCGAGCCTGAAGTTCGAGGATCTGTTTACGACCACGCTGCCCGCCCGCAGCTCGCGGAAGCAACGGTCCGCGTTGTCGAGCGAGCGGGTGAACACCGCGGCCTGCAGCGCGAACGGTGTGCCGTTCGCCGCGTCGATGGCCTCGTCGAGGGTGCCGTAGGACTCAATGATGACGACCGGCGCGAACACCTCGTCGCAGTACAGTGACAGGCCGTGGTCAACGTGGGTGAGGACAGTGGGGGTGATGACCGCCCCGTTCCTTGTTCCGCCGGTGCGCACGACCGCGCCCTTAGCCCTGGCCTCCGCGATGGCCGCCTCGACCCTGCGGGCGGACGCCTCGTTGATCAGCGGGCCAATTCTCGTCGCGTCGTCCATCGGGTCGCCCAGTGGCAGGGCGGCGGCGCGTTCCGCGAGCGCCGCGGCGAAAGCGTCGTGCTGGTCGCGGTGTACCAGGATCCGCTGCACGGAGTTGCAGCTCTGCCCGTTGTTTGAGAAGCCGCCGCTGACGCACTCGCGCACGGCGAGTTCAAGGTCGGCATCGGGGCAGACCAGGTTCGCCGCGTTGCCACCGAGTTCGAGCAGCACCGGGCGGGTTCCCGCCGCGGCCCTGATCGCACGCCCGGCCGCCACTCCGCCGGTGAAGCTGATCAGGTCGACGAGCGGGCTAGCCAGCAGCGCCGATCCGGTGTCCGCGCCGCCGGTCAGGACGCCGATCGCGCCCGCCGGGAAGCCGGCCTCGGTGAGAATCTCGGCGAGCCGCAATGCGGGCGCCGGCGCCTGCGGTGCGGGCTTGACGATCACGCAGTTTCCTGCCGCGAGGGCCGGGCCGACCTTGTGCGCGACGAGGTTCAGCGGCGCGTTGAACGGCGTGATGGCCGCGACGGTGCCGACCGGCCTGCGGGCGAGCACCACGGTGATGCCCTCGCCGCCCGGCATCAGGTCGGCCGGGGGACTGGCCGCGGCTAGCGCTTCCGCCGCGGACGCGGACGCGCGCAGTGTCCATGGCACGCGGCTCGCCTCCCGCCTGGTGTGGGAGATGACCTTGCCGGTCTCGGTGGTGGTCTCCCGCGCCAGGTC
>DASZKN010000254.1:0-2948 GCA_035552855.1 Trebonia sp.
CGCCGCCGCCGTGTACGCCCTCTGCAGCGGCGACCTGCCGCTGACCACCGGGCTGCTCATCCCCGTCGACGCCGGAATCGCCGCGGCCTTCCTGCGATGAACCGGCGGCGCGCGGACCGCGCCGTGGTGGTCGCCGCCGTCGACATCGGTGCGTCGAGCGGGCGGGTGATCGCGGCGCGGGTGGCGCGCTCCGTGGTGGAGCTGCACGAGGTCAGCCGGTTCGCCAACGAGCCGGTCCGGGCGGGCGGCACGCTGTACTGGGACATCCTGCGGATCCACGGGGCGGTGCGCGCAGGCCTGTCCGCCGCCGCGTCGTCGTTCCGGCTGGACAGCGCGGGCATCGACTCGTGGGGCTGCGACTACGGCCTGCTGGACGCGACCGGCGCGCTGACCGGCAACCCGGTGCACTACCGGGACGCGCGCACCGAGGGGGTGACGGTGCCGGTGCCCGCGGCCGACCTGTACGCCGCGACCGGCCTGCAGCACCTGCCGTTCAACACGATCTACCAGCTCGCGGCGGCGGCCGGCACCCCCGCGCTGGGCGCCGCGCGGACGCTGCTGCTGATCCCTGACCTGCTCGCGTACTGGCTCACTGGCGCCGTCGGGGCCGAGGTCACGAACGCGTCCACCACCGCGCTGCTCGACGTGACGACGCGGACGTGGGCGACCGGGCTCATGCGGCGCGCGGGGATACCGCCGGGGCTGTTCCCGCCGCTGCGCCAGCCGGGCGAGGTGATCGGCCCGGTAGCGGGCCCGCTGATCGCGCCGGATGCGAGCCCGGCGGTGGCGGGGACGCCGCTGATCGCGGTCGGGTCGCACGACACGGCGTCCGCGGTCGCGGCCGTGCCGGCGCGGGGGCCGCGCTTCGCCTACATCTCCTCGGGCACCTGGTCGCTCGCCGGAATGGAGCTCGACCGCCCGGTGCTGACGCCGGAGAGCCGGGCGGCGAACTTCACGAACGAGGCCGGCATCGACGGCACCGTCCGCTACCTGCGCAACGTCACGGGGCTGTGGCTCCTCCAGGAGTGCGTGCGAGCCTGGGCCGCGCCGCCGCTCGCGCCGCTGCTCGCGGCGGCGGCCGCGGAACCGCCGCTGCGGTTCGTGTTCGACGCCGACGATCCGGTGTTCCTCCCGCCCGGCGACATGCCGGACCGGATCCGCGGGTGGCTGACGTCCCGCGGCCTCCCCGCCCCGTCCGGGCGGGCACAGGTCGTCCGCTGCGTTCTCGATAGCCTGGCGCTCGCCTGCAGGCGAGCCGTGCACGCGGCCCAGTCGCTGTCGGGCGCGGACGCCGACGTCGTGCACATCGTCGGCGGCGGGTCCCGTAACCAGCTGCTGTGCCAGCTCACCGCGGACGCGCTCGGGCTGCCCGTGATCGCGGGACCGGCCGAGGCCACCGCGCTCGGCAACGCGCTCGTCCAGGCCCGCGCGCTCGGCGCGGCGCCGGAGTCGCTGCCTGAGCTGCGCTCGACGCTCGCCGCAGGCCTGGACCTGCACCGCTACGACCCGTCGGGCAACCCCCGGAACTGGGAAAACGCCGCGTCCGCCTGGGCCTTACCCGCTGACTCGCCCCGCAACCCCGCTCCGTAGATCGACCACCCGCCCCGTAGATCGACCACCGCCCGTCTTCGATCGAGGAAAGGGGCGCCATAGCACCCCTTTCCTCGATCAGAGATTTTCGGCGCGCCGGCATGGAGCAGGCCGCGCTAGAACTCCGTCGCCGTGACGCGGCCGGCGAGCCACGCGATCATGTTGAGGACGAGGAAGTTCCAGTTCTGGAACCCCTTCATCATGATCGGCTCGCCCGTGTCGGGGTGGTAGAACTCGTGCAGCGCGCCCGAAGCCTGCAGGTCCTGGCCGAAGAGGCGGACCGTCTTGTGGGCGAGCTCACGGGCGTCGTCGTCGAAGCCGTACTTAACGAGCCCGCGGAACACCATGTAATTGGACATGCCCCAGACGGGGCCGAGCCAGTTCGACGGGTTGTTCGTCGCGCGCAGGTCATACGTCTTCTCGATGCGGGACAGGCTGCGGATTCCGTAGGCAGCCGCGAACGTCCGCGGGTCCCGCAACCGCGCGCGCATCCGCTCGGCCTGCTCGCGGGACGCGAGCCCCGCCCACAGCGGCAGGAAGCTCGACCAGCTGTCGACCCGCAGCAGCAGCGACGGCCACGCGCGGGGCGCGCCGCGGTGCAGCCAGTCGCCCGGATCGACCGGCCGCAGCGCCAGGTCGGCGGAGTAGAACGTGCCGTCGCGCTCGTCCCACAGGTGCGTCCCCATCGCGTCCGCGAGGTCCTGGGCCTGGCCGCGCCGCCGGTTCGCCGCGGGCAGGTCGGCGAGCTCCTCGAGCAGGTACGCGTGAGCGAGCAGTTCGCGGTAGAGCAGGCTGTTCAGGTACACCGACGCGGTGCTCTTGGCTGGCCGGTAGAAGGCGGACGGATCGTTGTCGACGCCGATCGCGAAGTCGGTCTGCCAGTACGCCAGGCCGGTCCCGGCGTGCACGTGGCTCTCCAGGTAACGGTCGACGAAGCGGCCGATCACGGGCATGTGCGGGCGGATCCAGTCCGCGTTCCTGAGCCGCCGCGTGAGCATCGCGGCGTGCTGCGCGAGAACCGGCTTGTGCATGTTCTCGGCGAACCCGCCGGCCCGGCCGGGGTCCCCGTGCGTGAGCGCGCTGTCCGGCGTGAGCTGGATCGGCACGACGCCGTCGGCGTCCGCGTGGTCGAGAAAGTTCAGGACGCTGCCCTGTTCATAGGCCATGAACTTGTCCGGCCGTTCAGCGTTGGCGGCCACCTGCCCGAGCACGATGCTGACCGACCAGCTGTCCCAGTCCCAGAGCGCGTTCGAGTACAGCGGCGACGCCGGTGTGGACGGCACCGTGTACGGATGGGTCAGCTGACCCGCGGGCTCGCGCGTCATCTGCTCGCAGCTCACCCGGATGTGCTGCTCCAG
>DASZKN010000255.1:0-1939 GCA_035552855.1 Trebonia sp.
GGTGCTCGAGCAGCATGCTGCCATCGGGGATGCCGACGCGGCTGCCCGCCGCCCATGCGATCTTGAGCGCGAGATAGGGCACGCAGGCCGTGATGGCCAGAGCGCGCAGGACTCGTGCCGTGCCGAGAGTGCGTGCGGAGATCACAGCGATTTCCCTTTGCTGGTAGGCGCTTCCTGGTGTCCCCAGCGTGCTCGTGAAGCCGCCGCAGCGCGTCGGAGCGCAGGATGGCCGTCCGTCCGACCGCGGGATGATCCCTACGCCGGGCGGACCAGACCGTGGTCGTAGGCGAAGATCACGACGTGGACGCGATCACGCAGCCCGAGCTTGGCCAGGATCCGCCCGACATGAGTCTTCACCGTCGCCTCGGACAGGTAGAGCCGCTGAGCGATCTCGGGGTTCGCGTAACCCTGCGCGATCTCGCCGAGCACCTCGCGCTCGCGGTCGGTGAGCACGGCGACCGCGTCGTCGTCGCGCTGGCGCGGTTCGCCGCGGCCGAGGTGGTCCAGCAGGCGCCGGGTCGTGGACGGCGCGATCACGGCGTCACCGGAGTGCACGGCGCGGATCGCCGCGATCACGTCGGCGGCCGAGGCGTCCTTGAGCAGGAAGCCGCTCGCGCCGGCCCGCAGGGCGGCGTAGGCGTAGTCGTCCAGGTCGAAGGTCGTCAGCACGATCACCTTGGGCCCGTGGTCTCGCGCGGTGATCCGCTCGGTCGCGTCGATGCCGTTCATCCGCGGCATCTGGACGTCCATCAGCACGATGTCTGCGGTGTGCCGCGACAGCTCGTCCAGTGCCTGCGCGCCGTCGCCGGCCTGCGCGACGACCCGCATGTCGTCGCACGCATCGATCACCATGGCCAGGCCGGTCCGGACCAGCTCCTGGTCGTCAACCAGCGCTACCCTGATGCTCACCCCGGTCCTCCCGATGGCTGCGTCACCCGCGGGAAGCGGGCCCGGACCTGGAAGCCACGATCACCGGGCGCCACGCTGAGCGTCCCGCCCACCGCGGCGACCCGCTCGCGCATCCCCTGCAGGCCGGCCCCGGTCCCGGGCACCGGCG
The DNA here is from genome assembly GCA_035552855.1 of Trebonia sp. Classification (GTDB taxonomy): domain Bacteria; phylum Actinomycetota; class Actinomycetes; order Streptosporangiales; family Streptosporangiaceae; genus Trebonia. The sequence goes on from DASZKN010000255.1 coordinate 1,058, forward strand.
TCGGCACGGGCGCCTCACCGCCGTCGTCCACGACGGCGACGATCAGCGCCTCCGGCTGCCAGGTCAGGACCACCGCCACCCGCGCTCGCGGCCCGGCGTGCTTCACCGCGTTGGTCAGTCCCTCCTGCGCGAGCCGGTACACCGCGAGTTCCGTCGTGGCACCGAGCGCGAACGGCACCCCCGACTTGGTGAGCTCAGCGTGCACGCCGGCCTCACGCACGCCACCCACCAGCGGCGCCAGGTCGGCCAGGGTCGGCCGCGACGAGGGACCAGGCTCCTGCTCCCGCAGTACCCCCAGCACGCCGCGCATGTCCGTCAGTGCGGCGCGACCCGCCTCGGCGATGGTCTGCAGCGCCTGAACCGCTCGCGCCGGATCCCGCTCGGCCACGAACGCGCCTCCCTCGGCCTGCCGGACAATCACCGCGAGCGAGTGCGCCACGATGTCGTGCGTCTCCCGCGCGATGCGTGCGCGCTCCTCCAGCACCGCGACCCGCGCCGACTCGGCCCGCTCGATCAGCGCCCGCGCCCGGCGCACCGCCGCGAGCCGGCCCAGGTTCCAGGCCATCAGCACGCTGAAGGCGAGCCCGATCCCGACGTAGAACGTGACCAGCCAGCCGGCCGCCGTGAACTGACGCAGCGCGCCCGCGGTCGATCCCGTGGCGATCGCCACGCCGACGAGCGCGACGGCCAGGACAGCGCGGCCGCCGGCGACGCCGACGCGCGCCGCGACGCCGTAGAGGACGAGCAGGAACACCAGGCTTGACGGCAGAAACAGCGCCGGCACGTGCGCGGGCCCGCCCGCCGCCTGGTCCACGACGCGCCCGTCGGGCGCGAGCACGATCACGATCATCGACAGGCTCGCCGATGCGTAGGCGACGGCCG
>DASZKN010000256.1:0-5666 GCA_035552855.1 Trebonia sp.
CCCCCGGGGGATACAGGGCCTCCCCCCGGACGGCAGGCTCTCAGGCTGGTTCGTAGCGGACCGGGAGGTCGACGACCGCTATGGTGCCGCCGCCCGGCCGTGGCGTGATGCTCAGCCGGCCGCCGAGCTCGGAGACTACTAGCGTCGTGACAATCTGCAGCCCGAGGCTCGTCGTCTTCTCCAGGTCGAAGCCGGGCGGCAGGCCCGCGCCGCTGTCCGACACCGTGACCGTCAGCTGTTCCGGCGCACGCGCGGCCAGCACTTCGATTACCCCCGATTCCCCGGCGTTCTTACCCGCCGCTCCGCCGAACCCGTGCTGCAGGGCGTTCTGCAGGAGTTCGGTGAGGACCATCGCGAGCGGAGTGGCGACCGACGCGGGAAGGATGCCGAACTGGCCCGTGATCTTCGGCGTCACGCGCACTTCCGGCGACGACACCTCGCCCGCCATCATCGCCACGCGGTCAGCGATGTCGTCGAAGTCCACGATCTCTTCCGGCGCGTGGGACAGCGTCTCGTGCACGATCGCGATCGAGCCGACCCGGCGGACGGCCTCCTCGAGCGCGGCCCGCGCCTCCGGAGCGTGCAGCCGCCGCGCCTGGAGCCGCAGCAGCGCCGCGACGGTCTGCAGGTTGTTCTTCACCCGGTGGTGGATCTCACGGATCGTCGCTTCCTTGGTGAGCAGCTCGCGTTCCCGGCGGCGCAGCTCGGTCACGTCCCTGACCAGGACGAGCGCGCCGGTCCGGTTACCGCCCACGACCAGCGGGATGGACCGCAGCTGGACGACCGCGCCGTTGCTGTCGATCTCGGACTCGCGTGGCGCCCGGCCGCGCGCGACCACCATCAGCGACTCGTCAGCCGGCTCCCCGGGAGCGCCGATGCGCGCCGTCGCGGCGCCGAGTTCGGCGCCCATCAGGTCCGCGGCGAGCCCGAGCCGGCGGTAGGCGGACTGGGCGTTCGGGCTGGCGTAGGTGACGCGCCCGGTGGCGTCGAGGCGCAGCAGCCCGTCGCCCACCCTGGGGGACCGGACCAGCGTCGCGTCCTGGCCGTGATAGGGGAACGTGCCCTCCGACACCATCCGCGCCAGGTCGTCGGCGCCCTGGAGATAGGTGAGCTCGAGCCGGCTGGGGGTGCGCGCCGAGTTCAGGTTGGTAGACCGCTCGATGACCGCGATGGCCCGGCCGTCCCTGGTGACCGGTATCGCCTCGGCCCGGACCGGCACCCCGCTGGTCCAGTCCGGGTCGCTCTCGCGCCAGATACGCTGCTCCGTGCGCGCGGTGTCGAGCAGCGGCCGCTCCCCCGGTTCGACTAGCGACCCCACCACGTCGTCGGGGAACGACGTCGGGCCCGTCGTCGGGCGCATCTGGGCTACCGCGACCCAGCCCGGGCCGCTCTCCGCGTCTTGTGTGCCCCGGAGCGGCGCCCAGAGGATGAGGTCGGCGAACGACAGGTCCGCGAGGAGCTGCCAGTCAGACACCAGCGAATGCAGCCACTCGAGATCGGCACCGGACAGGTTGGTGTAGTTCCTGGCGAGGTCGGTAAGCGTCGGCACGTTCCCATCATGACATGTACAGGACAGCCGAAATTTTCCTATCAGCGTATGACCTGGCATTATGCGCCCATGCAGGCGACTTCGTTTCAGCCCGGTACCCCGGGCGGCCCGTCCCCCGCCGAGCCGCCTGAGCAGCGGGTTTTTGATCCGCTCGCCCGGTTGCGCGGTGCGGCCGACGACCGGGCGGCGGCCGGCCTCCGGCGGCGCCTGGTGCCGCGCGCGCCAGGGGCACGAGTGGTCGACCTCGCCTCCAACGATTATCTCGGCCTGTCCGGCGAGCCGCGCCTGGCGGCGGCGGCGGCCGCCGCCGCGCGGACCTGGGGCACCGGGTCGACCGGCTCCCGCCTGGTGACCGGCACGACCGTGCTGCACGCACAGCTAGAAGAGGAACTCGCGGACTTCGCGGGGGCGCGGGCCGGCCTGGTGTTCTCGTCCGGGTATCTGGCCAACATGGCGGCCGTGACCGCGCTGGCGGCCGCGCTCGCCGGCCCCGGCGACGGTGTCCTCGTTGTCTCCGACGAACGCAACCACGCGTCGCTGATCGACGCCTGCCGCCTCGCCCGCGGCCGCGGCGTGCGGCTGCTCGTGACCCCGCACCGCGACCTCGCAGCGATGCACCGTGCGCTGGCCAGCCGCCAGGAACGCGCCGCGCTCCTGGTCAGCGACGCGGTGTTCTCCGTTTCGGGCGCCCGCACCGACGTGGCCGGGCTGCACGCCGTCGCGCGCCGGCACGGCGCCATGCTCGTCCTCGACGAGGCGCATTCCTTCGGGGTCATCGGCGACGGCGGGCGCGGAGCGGCCCACGAAGCCGCGCTGGCGGACGCACCGGACCTGGTGCGGACCGTCACGCTCTCCAAGGCGCTGTCCGGTCAGGGCGGCGCGGTGCTCGGCGCGCCCGAGGTGATCGAGACGCTGGTCGACACCGGGCGCGGCATGATCTTCGACACAGGGCTCGCCCCTACGTCGGCGGGGGCGGCGCTGGCGGCGCTGCGCATCCTCCGCGGCGACCCCTGGCTTCCCGCGCTGGCCCGCCGCAACACGGCCCGGCTGGCCGCCATGGCGGCGGACCTCGGCCTCGCCGCCACCGCCCCGGACGCCGCGGTGACGTCGGTTATCCTGGGCGATCCGGAAGCCGCCCTGGCGGCGCAGCGGACCTGCGCGGACCGCGGCGTGCGCGTCGGCTGCTTCCGGCCGCCATCGGTACCCGCGGGAGAAGCATGCCTGCGGCTCACCGGACGGGCCACGCTAACGGAACACGAATTCCAAGTGTCGAGACGGGCACTGGCCGTCGCGGCGGAACACTGCGATCATTGCCGGAATACCGCACAAGCGGGAAGGAACACCTGAATGACCGTGTCTCCGATGCCGGCCGATGACGCCATTGGCATGACCGGCCCGCCCATGACGACCGATGTGCCAGGCACGGCCGCCGTGCCCGGGGTCACCGGGCAGGCCCCGCCGCCTGGATCCCCCGCGGCGCTGCTGCGGCTGCCGAAGTACTACGAGGTGAAGAAGGAACTGCTGGAGTTCACCGCGGCCATGTCGGCAGGCACTCCGGTGCCGCCCGAGCGGGAGCTCGCCAAACGGTACGGCACCTCGCGCACCACGGTCCGCCAGGCACTCGCGGAGCTGGTCATCGAGGGGCGGCTGCTGCGCATGCAGGGCAAGGGCACGTTCGTGGCCAAGCCCAAGGTCGCGCAGGCGCTGGAGCTGGCCAGCTACACCGAGGGACTCAGGGAGCACGGCCTGCACCCGCAGACCAAGATCCTGGAGATCGGCTACGTCACCGCGGACGAGCAGCTCGCGGCGCGGCTCGGCGTCCGGCCCGGAGCGCGGACACTGCGGCTGCACCGGCTGCGGCTCGCCGACGGCGAGCCGATGTCGATCGACACGTCGCACCGGCCCGCCAAGCGCTTCCCCGGCCTGCGCAGGCAGCTCGAGCGGCACGCGTCGCTGTACGAGACACTCCGCACCAATTACGGCATCCAGCTCACCGAGGCGGAAGAGACCATCGAGACCGTCATCGCGGACCCGCACGACGCCCGCCTGCTCGGCGTGGACCCGGGACTGCCGCTGCTCCTGCTGTCGCGGCACGCGATCGACTCCACCGGCCAGCCGGTCGAGTGGGCGCAGTCCTGGTACCGCGGCGACCGGTACAAGTTCATCACGCGCCTGCGCCGGACGGCGGTCAGGTGACATCGCCGGCGGCCGGGCCGCACGGCGTGCTCATCGTCTCCGGCACCGGGACGGGCGTGGGCAAGACCGTGGTGACGGCGGCGCTCGCGGCGCTCGCGCGCGCCCGCGGTGACCGCGTGGCCGTGGTGAAGCCGGCGCAGACGGGCATCCCTGATTCAGGGGCGCCCGCGACTGAGCCACCCGATATGGAAACGGTCACGCGGCTGTCCGGCGTCAGTGACACCCGCGAGCTCGCCCGCTATCCGGATCCGCTGTCCCCCGAGGCGGCCGCGCGGATATCGGGACGGCCACCGCTCGACATGGCGGCCACCGCCGACCGCATCGCCAAGCTCGCCACCGACCGCGACCTCGTCCTCGTCGAGGGCGCCGGCGGGCTGCTCGTCCGCTACGACCCGGCGGGCACGACGATCGCGGATCTCGCCGTCGCCCTGGGCGCGCCGGTGCTCACGGTCGCGGCCGCCGGCCTGGGCACGCTCAACCACACCGCGCTGACGCTGGAGGCGCTGACCGCGCGGCGGATCCCCAGCGCCGGCGTCGTGATCGGCAGCCGGCCCGGCTCTCCCGACCTGGCCGCCCGCACGAACCTGGCCGACCTGGCGGCCGTCGCCGGCGCACCGCTGGCCGGCCTCCTCCCGGAAAACGCCGGCGCCTTGCCCCGCGACGCCTTCCTCGCCATGGCCTGGGCGTCCCTCTCCCCGGCGCTCGGCGGCCACCGCTCGTAGCCCGCCCGCCCCATGCGCCACGCCGCCCCGCGGCGGCCTTTTCGCGCGACGCGCTGGCCGCGGACCATGATTGGCTGCCCGGCAAGGCATTGCCTAATTCACCGCCGTGCTCCAACATAGTTGAATCTACGTGACCCCTGTCACAGCAGACAGCGCGACACCGCCGAGAGGACCGCCGATGATCCAACCTGGCTCTGGCAACCGCACAATCATCGCGACCGCCATTGTCGTGCTGATAGCCGGCTCGATCATCTGCGCCCTCGTGGTCCCCATCTACGCCAGCATCACCCCCAAGGTTGGCGACTGGCCGTTCTTCTACTTCTACCTGCTCGCTTACATGCCGGTGGTCGCGCTCGCCCAGTGGATCGTCATGGTGCTGCAGCGGCGGCTTAAGGCTCCCGCCCGGGAAGCGGGCAGCGCGGACGCGGGAACGGAGGCGGCGAGGTGAGCAACGTCAACGGCGTCACGTTCGCGATCGTCATCGTCCTCTTCGTCGTGGTGACGCTTGTCGGGTTCGCCGCCGCCCGCTGGCGCCGCGCCGAGGACATGCTGCACCTGAACGAATGGGGACTCGGCGGCCGGGGCTTCGGCTCGTTCATCACCTGGTTCCTGCTCGGCGGCGACCTGTACACGGCCTACACGTTCATCGCCGTGCCCGCCCTCGTGTACGGTTCCGGCTCGATCGGCTTCTACGCGGTCGCGTACACGATCATGGCGTTCCCGATCGGGTTCGTTTTCCTGCCCAGGCTGTGGTCGATCTCGCGCGTGCACGACTACGTCACGCCCGCCGACTTCATCCGCGGCCGCTATGGCTCGCGCGGACTCTCGCTGGCGATGGCGGTCACCGGGATCCTCGCGCTGATGCCGTACATCGCGCTGCAGCTGGTCGGCATCCAGTCGGTGCTGACCGTGATGGGCGTGGACACGAACTCGAGCAACACGCTGGTGAGGGACCTGCCGCTGTTCGTCGCGTTCCTCGTGCTGGCCATCTACACGTACATCTCCGGGCTGCGCGCGCCGGCCGCGATCGCGTTCGTCAAGGACACGCTCATCTACGTGTTCGTCATCGTCGCGATCTTCTACATACCGACCAGGCTCGGCGGCTGGGGGCACATCTTCGGCACCGCCCAGACGCACTTCGCGTCGATCAACCCGAAGACGCATCAGCCGTACGGCACCATCATCCCGACCACGAAGTC
>DASZKN010000257.1:0-2432 GCA_035552855.1 Trebonia sp.
GAACCGGTGCACCTGCGCCGCGTCATCCACCTTCTCAAACGCATCCCGCGGCACCCCCCGCTGCCCGAACACCTTAAACCGCGTCCCGCTATTCCCGAACGCCCACGACGGCAACTCGATCTCGTGATTCCGCAGCGCATCCCGCACGACGTCCAGGTCACGCATATACAGCTCATCTCCTCGCCAGCGGATACGTCCCCGGTAGATCTGGAACGTTTCAACGGACAAGATTCTGCGGGCGAAATCGAAACATGTCAACGTACGACAAAGCGGCCGACGCTGAATCGTTATAATCGGGAACGAGAGTGGGACGGCGCCGGGCGGCGGTAGCGGTGGCGCGAGCAGGCGGCCGGCACGCCCTGACAGGCGAGCAAACCGCTTAGCATACCCGCCTTGCCACTAGCCGGCTGATCAGGAATTCCATGCTGTGCCTGGTCCACTCCCGCTCGGTCGCGCAGGTCTCTTCGATTGTTTCCGCGCGCGGCAGCCAGTGCTCGACGACCTGGCTGATGCCTCGTTCCTCCGGCCGCACGGCCCGGATCATGCCGTCGTAGTCGAGCAGCCCCGTGCCGAGCGGGCAGCCGGTGAGCGAAAACCCGACCCACCCCTGCTGCCGGGTGAACGCGAAGTCCTTGACGTGCATGTTCACCACGTAAGGAGCCACCTGCCCGATCACGTACGCGGGCGTCTCGAGCCGCGCCACGCAGTTGCCGGGATCGAGGCATACGCCCAGGTGTGGGCTGTCCGCTTCCCGCACCACGGTCAGCAGGTCCCTCGTCGGCACCTGCTCGTACGTCTCGAGACCGAGTGTCACGCCTTGGTCCGCGTAGCGCGGCATGGCCGCGCGGAGCAGGCTGATCGCCTCCGCGGCCGACGGCTGGTGGCTGGCGGTGCGCAGCATGCTGCGCACGAACCGGACATCGAGCGCCGCGGCTAGCTCGCGGTACTTCTCCAGGTGCGGCAGCGAGACGCCGCGGGTGCCGAGTTCCAGCGTGATGCCGAGGCCGGCCGCGTGGTCGCGTACCGCGCGCAGCCCCGCCGGCGTCATCGACTCGACCGCCGGGTAGTCGCAGATCTGGAACACGCTGGCGCCCAGGCGCGCGGTCTCGTCCAGCATCTCGGCCAGCCCGGCGGGCCGGGGCGCGCCAGGCGACGACCGCCAGAAGAACGCGTAGGTGCTCAGGCCGATGGGCATGTCGCCGCCTTCTCGTTCGCGATCGTCAGTGCCTCGTCGAGGATCGTCTCGAGGGCGGCCGGGTCATGGGCGAACCGGCCCAGGAACAGCCCGTCCGCGCTGTCGCGCACGCTGGTGAGCAGGCCGGGACCGGCGCTGCCGCCGTAGATCACCGTGCCGCCCGCGAGTTCGCCGCGCGCCGCCAGCCAGTGCCGCAAGGCGCTGGTGACCGCCCCGATGTGCCCGGACGGCGCGGGCGCGGGCCGCCCGATCGCCCAGTGCGGCTCGTAGGCCAGGATGACCCGGTGCCGCCCGGTGCCCGCGAGCCCGGCCGCGGCGCGTTCCAGCACCTCCGCCGCCTCGGCGACGACCGCCGCCGCGGCCTCCCCGGGCGACGCCTGGCGCGCCTCGCCGACGCACAGCACCGGGGTGAGCTCGTTGCGCCAGCACGCCGCGACCTTGGCGGCGGCGGCCGCGTTGTCCTCGCCGAACAGCCGCCGCCGTTCCGCGTGCCCGACCTCCGCGAAGCGGCAGCCCATCTCCCGCAGCAGCGCGCCGCTCACTTCGCCGGTACACGCGCCGTCGTCCGCGCTGTGCAGGTTCTGCGCCCCCACGCCGACGGGCAGACCGGCGAATACCAGCAGCACCGGGTCAATCAGCGGCGCGGCCGGGAGCACGAACAGCTCGACCGCGCCGCCGGTCACGGCCGGGTGCCGGGCCGCCAGCCCGGCGACCGCGCGGCACCAGCCGATCGTCTGCCGCTGTCCGAAGTACATCTTCAGGCTGACGCCGATGGTCAGCGCCCGGCGGCTCACCGCCGGGCCGGCGCCGCTGTCTCCGCCGCCTCGTACGCTGAGATCAGCGCGACCTTGCGGCCGGACGCGGACGACTCGTCGAAGTCGTACGTCAGCCACTCGCGGACCAGGCGCCGGGCCACCTCGAGCCCGATGACCCGCTGGCCGAGCGCCAGGACCTGGGCGTTGTTGCTGAGCACGGACCGCTCGACCGAGTAGCTGTCGTGCGCCGTGGCCGCTCGGATGCCGGGCACCTTGTTGGCGGCGATGGCCACCCCGAGCCCGGTGCCGCAGATAAGCAGGCCCCGGTCGGCCTGGCCGGCCACGATCAGCTCCGCCGCCGCGATCGCGACCTCCGGGTAGGCGGTGTGGCCGTCGGCGTCGACGCCGACAACCGTCACCGCGGCGACGCGCGGATGCCCGGCGAGATCCTGCTTGAGTGCTTCCTTGTACTGGTAGCCGGC
>DASZKN010000258.1:0-13618 GCA_035552855.1 Trebonia sp.
TCCGCGTTCTGCAGGGCAAGGCGGAGCTGTCGGGCGTGCCCGGCCCGCTGCTGCCTTTCGTGACCGCCGCGCTGTCGGTCGATCCGCGGTCCCGGCCGACCGCGCAGGCGCTGGCCCAGCGCTGCGGCGCCATGTACGCGCGGAGTGCCCGGGACGGCCGCGCCGGTGCCGACGGCACCCGGATCGACGGGACCCGGGCCGACGGCACGCGCATCGGCGGCTACCAGGGCTGGGCCGGCTATCCCGATCCAGGCCAGCACCAGGGCCGGCAGAACGGTCGCGGCCAGCAGGCCCCGCTGCCGGGCCCGGCCACGGCCGCGGCGAATGTCGCCGACCTGCTGCCCCCGGTCGACTACGGGCAGCCGGGCGCCGCCGGGCGCCAGGCCGCGTCACCAGCCCAGCAGGCGGCCCAGCGCGAGGCCGTACAGCGCGAGGCCGCGTGCCGCGCGAGCGAGCGGGAAGCGGCCGCCGCCAGCGTGCCGGAGGGCGCGCACACGCTGGTGATCTGGGCGATCGGCGTCATCGCGATCGCGCTCGCCATCTTGCTGCCCATCGCCGGAACCCTGATCTCGCTCGGCATCCTCACGCTGCTCAAGGCGGCCGACAAGGCACAGACGAAGCTGAGCACCCGCCGCAGCGTCCGCGGCGCCAGCCCGGGCGACATCGGGGTCGTGATCATGACCGCGCCGTTCACGGTCGCGCGGGCCGCCCTGTCCACGCTCATCAAGGCGCCGATCGCGCTGGTCATCGCGGCTATCGCGGCGGCGGTCTCCGTGGTCTTGCTGCACGCGAGCACGCTGCCGCAGGCCTGCGGCTGGGGCGCGGGCGCCGCCGTCGCGTGGTACTGTCTCGGACCCGGCTCCCACGGGCCGCGCCGTCAGCTCAGGCGGATCTCCCATGGCGTGATCCGCAGCCGGGCCGCGATGACCGTCGGGCTGATCTCGTCCTGGGCGCTCGCCGCCGCGACGGTCTCCTCGATGCTCTCCCAGCCGCCGCTGGTCTGGCCGGCCACGACCTGGATGCTGCCGCACCTGCCGTCACTGGGCGCTTCCCTGCACTCCGTTCAGCAGTGGCTGCTCGGGCGCGCCGTGGGCATGCTGCACCTGCCCTGACCCGTGCTCGGCGAGCGGCCGGACAAGCCCGAGGGCGATCACCTCGTTGGCGAGCCTGGTCCGCCTGTTCGGCCCCTCGGGGACGCGGAACTTCTGGTAAAGCCGCAGCAGGTGCTGCTTGACCGCCGCCTCGGTCACGACGAGATCGCCCGCTATCTCCCGCGCGGTCGCGGGCGTGACGAACGCGTCGTCCGACAGCGCCGGACGGCACAGCGAGATCAGCACGTCGAGTTCGCGCCGGGTCAGCTCAGGGGCGGCCGACCTGCGCAGCTCCGCCTCGGCGGCGAGCTCCTCGCGGGGGATTCCCTCGATCCGGCAGCGGGCCGACCCGAAGCTCAGCACGTCACCGTCATCCAGCACCCGGCGGGCGGCCGGGCGGCCGTTCACCCGGGTGCCGTTACGTGATAATCCAAGGTCGGCTACGTACACGTATGGCCCGCGGCGCACGATCTCGGCGTGCAGCCGGGAAACACTCGGGTCGTCGAGCTTAATGTCCACTCCCCGCCCCCGGCCCACCGTGGTCACTTCGGCACGAAGTGCGACAAGTTCCCCGGTGTCCTCAATGCGAATGTAAGGCGTGTCCACGCCCGACCCTCCCGTCTATCGAAGACGTGACCCTTATCTCACTCTACAGATACCCCGTCCGATCGTTGCCGTACCGTGAAAGGTTCCGGCGTGTGTCCCTAATCGCGCAAATTGCCGGGACAGGCGGTTTTCGTGGCGGTCGGGGAGACCGGGCGGCCCTGGCAGCCGGGTAAACTGCCAGCGTGCAGCCGGGAGGCCCGCCGGGGGTATGTCCCGGTGGACGCAAGGAGGTCGCCCATGCCCAGTGGCACCACAGCTCCAGCCTGGCTCGCGTGACCGCGCGATGATGCCGCAGACGAGGTCACCGCGGCCGGGCCACGCGCACCGTCCGCACGCGGACCGCGCGAGCCGCGCGGCCCGGCCGCGGGTGGGGCCCGGGGGCATGATCCCGTACCTGGCCGTGCTGGTCGGGGTCGTCGCCGGCGTCTACATATCCTGGCACCAGGGATCGCACGGTGGCGGGCAAGGCGGTGTGATCGCCGGGGCCGCGTTCATCGTGGCCGCGGGCATCCGGCTGGTGCTGCCGGCCAAGCTCGCCGGCCTGCTCGCGTCGAGGAACCGCACGACCGATGTGGTGACCCTCGTCATTTTCGGTGCCTGCCTGCTGGTGCTCGGGCTGGTGCTGCCGCGCTTAGGGCCCGCTATCCGCACAAGGGAGAATGGCCGGCCCGCCGATGAAAGGGAAAGACAGATAACATGTCCAAAATCAAGGTGGTAAATCCCGTCGTCGAGCTCGACGGCGACGAGATGACCCGAATCATCTGGCAGTTCATCAAGGACCAGCTGATTCTCCCGTACCTGGATGTCAACCTGGAGTATTACGACCTGTCGGTCCAGCACCGGGACGCCACCGATGACCAGGTGACGGTCGACGCGGCGCATGCCATTCAGCGGCATGGCGTGGGCGTGAAATGCGCCACGATCACGCCCGACGAGGCGCGGGTCACCGAATTCGGCCTGAAGAAGATGTGGAAGTCGCCCAACGGCACTATCCGCAACATTCTCGGCGGCGTCATCTTCCGCGAGCCGATCGTCATCTCCAACATCCCGCGGCTGGTGCCGAGCTGGACCAAGCCGATCATCATCGGCCGCCACGCGCACGCCGACCAGTACAAGGCGTCGGACTTCGTGGTCCCCGGGCCTGGCACGGTGACGATCTCCTACGTGCCGGAAGACGGTTCCGGCCAGCCCATCGAGATGGAAGTCGCCAAGTTCGCCGGCGGCGGCGTCGCGATGGCGATGTACAACTTCGACGACTCGATCCGTGATTTCGCGCGCGCGAGCATGCGGTACGCGATCGACCGGAAGTTCCCGCTTTACCTGTCGACCAAGAACACGATCCTGAAGGCGTACGACGGTCGCTTCAAGGACATCTTCGCCGAGGTCTTCGAGTCGGAATTCAAGGCCGAGTTCGAGGCGGCCGGGATCACCTATGAGCACCGCCTGATCGACGACATGGTCGCGCAGGTGCTCAAGTGGGACGGCGGCATCGTCTGGGCGTGCAAGAACTACGACGGCGACGTGCAGTCCGACGTGGTCGCGCAGGGCTACGGCTCGCTGGGCCTGATGACCTCGGTACTGCGGACCCCGGATGGCCGCACGGTCGAGGCGGAGGCCGCGCACGGCACCGTGACCAGGCACTACCGGCAGCACCAGCAGGGCAAGCCGACCTCGACGAACCCCGTCGCGTCGATCTTCGCCTGGACGCGCGGTCTCGGGCACCGCGGCAAGCTGGATAACACGCCCGAGCTGACCAACTTCGCGAACACGCTCGAGCAGGTCTGCGTCAAGACCATCGAGGGCGGCCGGATGACCAAGGACCTGGCGCTGCTCGTGGGCCCGGACACGCCTTTCCTGAACACGCAGGATTTCCTCGGGGCGCTTGACGCTAACCTGCGTGAGGCGGTGGCCGGCTGACCAGCCGGGGTCATCGGGGCTTGCCCGCAGTCTGATCAAAGAGGGAGATTCACGAATGTCACGCAAGGGGAAGGTAGCCGTCATCGGCGCCGGCTTCTACGGGTCGACGACCGCGCAGCGGCTTGCCGAGTACGACATCTTCGACGAGGTCGTGCTGACCGACATCGTCGAGGGCAAGCCGGAGGGCATCGCGCTGGACATCAGCCAGTCGCGGCCCGTGGAGGGGTTCGAGACCAAGGTCACCGGCGCCACGACCGGCCCGGACGGCGAGGGCTACGAGGCCATCGCCGGCTCGGACATCGTCGTGATCACCGCCGGCCTTGCGCGCAAGCCTGGCATGAGCCGCATGGACCTAATCGAGACCAACGCCAAGATCGTCCGTAACGTGGTGGAGAACGTCGTCAAGCAGGCCCCCGAGGCCGTGCTCATCGTCGTGTCCAACCCGCTGGACGAGATGACCGCGCTCGCCGCGAAGGTCTCCGGGTTCCCGTCGTCGCGCGTCATGGGCCAGGCGGGCATGCTCGACACCGCCCGGTTCTCGTACTTCGTGGCGGAGAAGCTCGGCGTGCCGACCGGATCCGTCCAGACGCTCACGCTCGGCTCACACGGCGACACGATGGTGCCGGTGGCCTCGGCGTGCTCCGTGGACGGCAAGCCGCTGTCCTCGCTGCTGCCCGCCGGGGAGATCGAGGCGCTGGTCGACCGGACCCGCACGGGCGGCGGCGAGATCGTCGCGCTGCTGAAGACCGGTTCGGCGTACTACGCCCCGTCCGCGGCCGCCGCCCGGATGGCGCGCGCCGTCGCGGAGGACTCCGGCGCGGTCATGCCGGTCTGCGCGTGGGTCGAAGGTCAGTACGGGATCAGCGACGTCTACCTGGGCGTCGAGGCCGAGATCGGCGCGGCCGGCGTCCGGCGCGTCGTCGAGCGGGACCTGACCGAGTCCGAGGTGGCCGCGCTCCGCGAGGCCGCCGAGGCTGTCCGCGCCAAGCAGGCGGACGTCGCCAGCCTGTAGGCCGCTATCGCCGCTGCCGCTGAGAGTGTCCGCGCTCTCGGCGGCAGCGGGCCGGATCGAGGGCTCACGGGTTACGCGATCTGGCGGGCGGCGGCCGACGGGATCGCGTCGAGGAACTCGGGCGGCGCCCACCCCCGCGCGGCGAATACCTCGGCGATCTCCGCGCGCACCGCGACCGCCCGGTCCGCCGGGACCAGCGCGAGCACCGACCCGCCGAAGCCCCCGCCGATCATCCGCCCCCCGTAGGCGCCCGCCGCGAGCACGGTGCCGACGGTGAGGTCGGCTTCCGGCCAGGAAACCTCGAAGTCGTCCCGCAGCGACAGGTGCGCCTCGGTCAGCAGTTCGCCGATATAGCCGTATATTTCGTCCGGGGCGGACCGCGCCGCCGAGTCGGGCGCCCCGGACGTGAGCGCCGACGCGATCGCCTGGGCGCGGATCGAGTCGGAGACCACGTGCCGGGCCCGCCGCCGCAGCACGGGATCCGGCAGCGCGTCCACCAGGGTGAGCGACGTCACCTGGCCGAGGAACGGCACCTCGAGCTGGCGCGCGGCCTCCTCGCACTCTGCCCGCCGGCGTCCGTACTCCCCGGACACCAGCGCGTGGGTCACGCGCGTGTCGATGATCAGCGCGACCACCCCGGACGCCGCCGGGCTGAACGGCACCTGCGTGATCGACCGCGTCGCGCAGTCCAGCAGCATCGCGTGCCCGGCCTCGCACAGCAGCGACGCGTGCTGGTCGATGATCCCGGTCGGCGCGCCGACGAACTCGTTCTCTGCCTGCCGGGCAACCGCGGCCAGCGCGCGCCGGGTCATCGACAGCCCAGCGAGCGACGAGAGGCCCAGCGCCACGGCGCATTCCAGCGCCGCCGACGACGACACGCCCGCCCCGACCGGGAGGTCGGAGTCGACCTCGATCGACGCCCCCGGCACGGTCACCCCTTCGGCGCGCAGCGCCCACGCGACTCCCGCCGGGTACGCGGCCCAGCCGCGCACCGAGACCGGGGACAGCGCGTCGACCGGCACGGAGACGATGTCGTCCGGCATCTGCTTGGACCGCATGACCAGGAGGCCGTCCTCGCGGAGCGAGACCGACGCCGTCACGCCCTGCGCGAGCGCGAACGGCAGCACCAGCCCCTCGTTATAGTCGGTGTGCTCGCCCATCAGGTTGGCCCGCCCGGGGGCGAACCAGACGCCGTAACCGTTCACTGTCCGCCGCGCGCCCGCGTGAAGCGCCAGGCGGCGTCGACCATGGCCCGCAGGTCGTGCGTGGCCCGCCAGTCGAGCTCATCGGTGATCCGCGCGGACGAGGCGACCAGCACGGCGGGGTCGCCCGGCCGCCGCGGGCCCTCTTGCGTCGCGATCTCCCGGCCCGTCACCTCCCGGCACACGTCGATGACCTCGCGTACGGAGAAGCCCGCCCCGTTCCCCATGTTGTACACGCGATGCCGCCCCGCCTCGCACGCGCCGAGCGCGAGCAGGTGGGCGTCCGCCAGGTCGCCGACGTGAATGTAGTCGCGCACGCAGGTTCCGTCCGGAGTGGGGTAATCAACCCCGTTTATCCGAACGGACAGTGCCGTCTGCCCGCGCCCCAGCACGTTCGGGATGAGGTGAGTCTCCGGCTCGTGGCGTTCTCCGAACCACTGCCCGTTCGCGGCCTGGTAGGCGCCCGCGACGTTGAAATACCGCAGGCTGACCGCGCCGGTCCCGTGCATCCGCGCGTACTCGGTCAGCGTCGTGTCCACGGCCAGCTTCGAGGCGCCGTACGGGCTGGCCGGCCTGGTCGGCGCGGTCTCGGTGAGCGGCACGGACTCGGGCTCGCCGTAAACGGCGGCGGTGGAGGAGAACACGATTTTCGTCGTGCCGGCCGCCCGCATCGCCTCGAGCAGCGCCAGCGTCCCGCCGAGGTTGTTCGACCAGTATTTGCCCGGATTCTCGACCGACTCGCCGACCAGCGAGTGGGCGGCGAAGTGCAGCACCGCCTCGGTTCCGGACCCCAGGGCCTGCTTGGCGCCGTCGCGCAGGGAGCCCTGGACGAAGTTCGCGCCCGGGTGGACCGCGTCCGCGTGCCCGGTGGACAGGTTGTCGAGGACGGTGACTTCGTGCCCGGCTTCGATGAGCTTAGCGGCCACGACACCGCCGATATACCCGGCTCCGCCGGTGACCAGCAGCTTCACTGCACTCCTATAGATCCCAACGCCGACAGTACCCGTCTAAACTGGCCGCGAAAGCAAGCATGTAAACAGAGCGGTTAGCGCGTCCGAGGACAAAGGTAGCGGACGGCCATCGGAGGAAGTCGGCGATCGCGGCGTGAGCAAGGTTGTCTGGGACATAATCATCGTCCTGGTCATCGTATTGATCGGCGGTTTCTTCGCCTCTGCCGAGATGGCGCTGGTGTCGCTGCGCGAGGGCCAGGTGCGCGACCTGGAGCGGCGCGGGCGGCGCGGTGCCCGGGCATCCCGGCTGGCGTCGGACCCGAACCGGTTCCTGTCCGCCGTGCAGATCGGCACGACGCTGGCCACGCTGGTGACCGGCGCGTTCGGCGCCGACACGCTCGCCGCCCTGCTGCGCTCGTGGCTGGCGGGCCAGGGCGTATCCGCCGCCGTGGCGGGACCGCTGGCGTTCGCGATCGTGACCCTGTGCATCACCTACCTCACGCTGGTGCTGAGCGAACTCGCGCCCAAGCGGATCGCGCTGCAGCGGACCGTGCCGGTGGCGCTGCTCGCCGCGCCGCTGCTCGACCGGATCGCGACCCTGGCGCGGCCCGTCGTGTGGCTGCTGTCGGTGTCGGTGAACGTGGTCGTCGCGCTGCTCGGCGGCGACCCGCGAGCCGGCCGGTCGGCGATGACCGAACAGGAAGTCCGCGAGCTCGTGACCGGCACCCAGGCGCTCAGCGCGGACGAGCGGCGCATCGTCAGCGAGGTCTTCGACGCCGGAAAACGCCAGATCAGGGAGGTGCTGCTGCCGCGCACTGAAGTCGAGTTCCTCGCGGCGGAGATACCCGTGCGCGAGGCCGCGCGGATCGCCGCCGGCGTTCCGCACTCCCGGCTGCCGGTGTACCAGGGCTCGCACGACAACGTCATCGGCTTCGTCCACATGAGGGACTTGCTGGGGCCAGGCGCCACGGACCGTTCGGTGCCGGTGGATCAGCTGGTCAGGCCGGTGAAGTTCCTGCCGATCAGCAAGACCGTGCTGTCCGCGCTGTCGGAGATGCGCCGGGAGCGGGCGCACCTGGCGATCGTGGTGGACGAGTACGGGGGGACCGCGGGCATCGTCACGCTCGAGGACCTGGTGGAGGAACTGATCGGCGACATCAGGGACGAGTACGACACCGGCGAGGCCGCGGCGACGAAACTGCGCGGCGGCGAGGTCGACGTCGACGGGCTGCTCAACCTCGACGAATTCGCCGAGCAGACCGGCATCAGGCTGCCCGAAGGTCCCTACGAGACCGTCGCCGGCTACGTGCTCGCCGCGCTCGGCGAACTGCCGGCGCCGGGAGACTCCGTCGACGTCCCCGGCTACACGATCACGGTCACGGAGATGGACGGCCGCCGCATCGCGCGGCTGCGGGTCAAGCCCGTCCAGCGCCAGCCGGTCCCCGCCCCGGGCCTCGCTCCCTCGCACTCCTCCGCTCCCTCGCACTCCTCCGCTCCCTCGGACCACTCCGCTCCCTCGGACCACTCCGCCGCCTCGGACCACTCGACCGCGGCGGAGCCCGGATCGGACGGCCAGCCCTAGCCGCACGGTCGTGGCCGCCGCGGCGTAACGCCCGCATAAACTGGGGAACTCCCTGGTGAAAGGCGGTACCAGTTGTCCGGGCCTGGTGGGTTTGACACGGTTCTAGTCGTGGACTTCGGCGCGCAGTATGCCCAGCTCATCGCGCGGCGGGTGCGCGAGTGTCACGTCTACTCCGAGATCGTGCCGTCGACGATGCCGGTCAGCGAGATGCTGGCGAAGCAGCCGAAGGCGATCATCCTCTCGGGTGGCCCGTCCTCCGTCTACGCGCCGGGCGCGCCCGCGGTCCCCGCGGGGCTGTTCACGGCGGGGGTGCCGGTCTTCGGCATCTGCTATGGGCACCAGGTGCTCGTGCAGGAGCTTGGCGGCACGGTCGAGCGCACCGGCGCGGCCGAGTACGGCGGCACGCCCCTGGCAATCGGGTCGCCGGCGGGCGAATCGCGGTTGCTCGAAGGGCTGCCCGCCGAGTTCAGCGTGTGGATGTCGCACGGCGACACCTCCACGGAGGCACCGCCCGGGTTCACGGTGACCGCGCGGACGGCCGCGACGCCCGCCGCCGCGGTGGAGGACCCCGCGCGCGGCTTCTACGGGGTCCAGTTCCACCCCGAGGTCATGCACACCGACCACGGCCAGCGGATCCTGCGCCGGTTCCTCGAACTCGCCGGCTGCCGCCCGAACTGGACGATGGTGAATATCGTCGACGAGCAGACCGAGCAGATCAAGCAGCAGATCGGCGGCGGCCGCGCGATCGCCGGCCTGTCCGGCGGGGTGGACTCGGCCGTCGCCGCCGCTTTGGTCCAGCGGGCGATCGGGGAGCGGCTGACCTGCGTCTTCGTCGACCACGGGCTGCTCCGCAAGGGCGAGGCGGAGCAGGTCGAGCAGGACTTCGTCGCCGCGACCGGCGTGGCGCTGCGCGTGGTGGACGCCTCGGCGGCGTTCCTGTCCGCGCTCGCGGGCGTCACCGACCCGGAAGCAAAGCGCAAGGCCATCGGCCGCGAGTTCATCCGGGCGTTCGAGCGGGCGGCCCGGGAAATCACGGCCGAGGCGGGCGCGCACGGCGAGTCGACCGAGTTCCTCGTGCAGGGCACGCTGTACCCGGATGTGGTCGAATCCGGCGGCGGGACCGGGACGGCGAACATCAAGTCGCACCACAACGTCGGCGGGCTGCCCGACGACCTGAAGTTCCGCCTGGTGGAACCGCTGCGCTGGCTGTTCAAGGACGAGGTGCGGCGCGTCGGCGAGGAACTCGGCCTGCCGCCGGAGATCGTGTGGCGGCAGCCGTTCCCCGGTCCCGGGCTCGGGATCAGGATCATCGGCGAGGTTACGGCGGATCGGCTGGCGATTCTCCGCGAGGCCGATGCGATCGCCCGCGCGGAGATGACCGCCGCCGGGCTCGACGCCACGGTGTGGCAGTGCCCGGTGGTGCTGCTGGCGGATGTGCGTTCGGTGGGCGTGCAGGGCGACGGGCGGACCTACGGGCACCCTGTGGTACTCCGGCCGGTGACCAGCGAGGACGCGATGACCGCCGACTGGGCGCGGCTGTCGTACGACGTGCTGGCCCGTATCTCCACGCGCATCACGAACGAGGTCCCCGCCGTTAACCGCGTGGTTCTCGATGTCACGAGCAAGCCCCCGGGCACGATCGAGTGGGAGTGACACCGCCCGTGCAGCCGAAAACGTAGCGATGGACGTCCGGTGAGCGGCGCAGTCGCTTTAAGCCGGGGAGTCGGAGGGCGCGTTAAGTGAGGATATTGAGGTTTTGCCGTTCTGGTGGTGAGGGACGGGCGGGCGCAGCAGTGCCTCGGCGAGCGTTAGGACTGTCTCCTCGAGGGAGGTCACGCGCGCCGCGACGTCGGTCCGCGCCTCGTCGATGAGTTCGGCGACCTCAGTGCGGTCCGGGCGGGCGCGCAGGTCCGTGACGAGCGCGTCGAGCTGCGTGGTCGCGGCGCTGAGCTTGCCGTCGATGGATGTGACCCGGTCGTACTGGTCGTCCAGTCGCTCGTCGAGGCGCTCGAGGCGGTTGTCCAGCGCGCTGAGCTTGGATTCCGTGCCGCCCAGGCGGCTGTCGACCATGCCGCTGATCCTGCTGTCGAACGTGCCCAGGCTCCCGGCGAGGCCGTCGAGCGAGGCGGCGATGCCGGCCAGGCTCTGACCCGGACTGGCGACCGGGTCGGCGGCCTGCCCGGGGGCGGACGCCCGTGCCTGGCTTAGCTCGCGGACGTGCTGCTCAATCGCGTCGACCCGGCGGCGGATGGCCTCGAGCGCTTCGGTGAACCGGTGGTCGACCACCTGGTCCGCGGCCGTGCGCGCGAGCAGTTCCCGCATGCGGTCGGCCACGGCGGTGCTGCGCAGCTGGTCGGGGCCGGCCGTGCTGACCGTGGCGGCCGTGTTAACCGTGGCGGCCGCGCCTACCGCGCCGGCCGGGCTGACAGCGCTGGCCGCGCTCGGTGTGCCGACGCTGCCGTTCCCGGCACTCATGTTCGCGACGCTGCCGTTAACGCCGCCGCCACCACCGCCACCACCGCTAGCACCGGCACCGCCAGCACCGGCACCGCCGTGGCCGGCAGTGCCGTAGCCGGCGTGACCGCCAGTGCCGTGGCCAGCGTGACCGCCGTGACCGGAGTGACCGGTGGTGCCTCCGCCGTTGTGACCGGTGGTGCCTCCGCCGCCGTGACCGGGGGTGCCACTGCCGCCGTGACCGGGGGTGCGGCCAACAGCGCTCGCGGCCGTGCTGCCAGTGACGCTAGTGACGTTAGTGCGGGCGATGCCGCTCGCGTGGCTGGCGTGGTACGGCGGGTGGTTGTCGCCCGGCTGTTCCATCGGGTGCTCCTTGGTAGGCAGGGACAGATCCGCTAGCGAGGGGCTCGCCTGGTGGGCCGGCGGCGGGAGCGTCATCGGCCCAGGCTGGGCTAGGTCCGATCACTCTAGTAGCCCTGTGTGAACATGTGAGCACAATGCGCTAAATAGCTGCGCCGCGGCCGCGCGGGCGGGGGCCCGTGTTGACGGGTTTCGGCGGGACGGATACTGTTCGGGTTTAGCACTCACTGATGTAGAGTGCTAATGCGACGAGGCAGGTCTGATCCCCGCGACGGCAGGCCGACCCGAGTCGCCATAGCCATCGCTAGCCACTCCACCAACACCCTTTTCCGGAGGGGGAGGTCAGATCGTGACGACCGCCACCAAGGTTGTCCTCAAGCCTCTTGAGGACCGCATCGTAGTCAAGCCGCTCGAGGCGGAGCAGACCACCGCGTCCGGGCTCGTCATCCCGGACACCGCGAAGGAGAAGCCCCAGGAGGGTGAAGTCCTCGCGGTCGGCCCCGGCCGTTTCGACGACGCGGGCGCCAAGCGCGTTCCCGTCGACGTGAAGGTCGGCGACGTGGTGCTGTACAGCAAGTACGGCGGCACCGAAGTGAAGTACTCGGGCGAGGAGTACCTGGTGCTCTCGGCCCGCGACGTGCTCGCGATTATCGAGAAGTAGCAATCGCCCGCAGGCCCCGGCGGCGCGGCCGGCACCAGCCGGTCGTCCGCCGGGGCCTGGACGACGTCTGTACACCGCCTGTTCCAACCGTAGGTTGAGGTAGTCAATGCCCAAGATCCTGGAGTTCGACGAGGACGCCCGCCGCCACCTTGAGCGCGGCGTGGATCGCCTCGCCGACACCGTGAAGGTGACGCTCGGCCCGCGCGGCCGTAACGTCGTCATCGACAAGAAGTGGGGCGCGCCCACCATCACCAACGACGGCGTGACCGTCGCCAAGGAGGTGGAGCTCGAGAACCCGTACGAGAACCTCGGCGCCCAGCTCGCCAAGGAAGTCGCCACCAAGACGAACGACGTCGCTGGTGACGGCACCACCACCGCGACCGTGCTCGCGCAGGCGATGGTTCACCTGGGGCTTCGTTCGGTTGCGGCCGGCGCGAACCCGATGGACCTCAAGCGCGGCATCGACGCGGCCGCCACCGAGGTCTCCGAGCGGCTGCTCAAGTCGGCCCGCGAGGTCGAGGAGCAGACGGAGATCGCGCACGTCGCGACGATCTCCGCGCAGGACGCGAAGATCGGCGAGCTGATCGCCGAAGCATTCAGCAAGGTCGGCAAGGACGGTGTCATCACCGTCGAGGAAGCCCCGACGATCGGCCTCTCGCTGGAGTTCACCGAGGGCCTGCAGTTCGACAAGGGCTACATCTCGCCGTACTTCATCACCGACCAGGACCGCCTGGAGGCCGTGCTCGAGGACGCCTACGTCCTCGTGAACCAGGCCAAGATCTCCTCGATGCAGGACTTCCTGCCGCTGCTTGAGAAGGTCGCCCAGACGAAGCGGCCGCTGCTGGTCATCGCCGAGGACATCGAGGGCGAGGCGCTCGCCACGATCGTCGTCAACAAGATCCGCGGCCTGCTGAACATCGCCGCGGTGAAGGCGCCGGGCTTCGGTGACCGCCGCAAGGCGATGCTCGCCGACATCGCGACGCTGACCGGCGCGACCGTGGTCAGCGAGGAAGTCGGCATCAAGCTGGACTCGATCGGCCTCGACACGCTCGGGCGCGCCCGCCGCATCGTGGTCACGAAGGACGACACCACGATCGTCGACGGCGACGGCGACCAGGCCGCCATCGAGGACCGGGTCCGCCAGATCAAGACCGAGATCGAGACCACCGACTCGGACTGGGACCGCGAGAAGCTCCAGGAGCGCCTCGCGAAGCTGTCCGGCGGCGTTTGCGTGCTCCGTGCGGGCGCGGCCACCGAGGTCGAGCTCAAGGAGAAGAAGCACCGCCTTGAGGACGCCATCTCCGCGACTCGCGCCGCGATCGAGGAGGGCATCATCGCCGGCGGCGGCAGCGCGCTCGTGCACGTGGCCACCGAACTGGACGACCTCGGCCGTACCGGCGACCTCGCGACCGGCGTCGGCGTGGTCCGCCGGGCGCTGTCCGAGCCCGCTCGCTGGATCGCGCTGAACGCGGGCCAGGAGGGCTCGGTCGTGGCGGCCAAGATCGCCGACCTTCCGGTCGGTCACGGCTACAACGCGGCCACCGGCGAGTACGGCGACCTCATCGCCCAGGGCGTCATCGACCCGGTGAAGGTCACCCGCTCCGCGGTGCAGAACGCGGCCTCGATCGCCGGCATGCTGCTGACGACCGAGACGCTGGTCGTGGAGAAGCCCGAGGACGACAAGCCGGCTCCGGCCGACGGCCACGGGCACTCGCACTCGCACTAAAACAGAACGCAGTTAAACCCCTGGATGCGGGGGCCGCGACCGGTCGCGGCCCCCGCA
>DASZKN010000259.1:0-8322 GCA_035552855.1 Trebonia sp.
CGCTCATGAGTCACCTCGCGGGAAGGGCGGGAAGAGAAGCCGGGGGCGC
The DNA here is from genome assembly GCA_035552855.1 of Trebonia sp. GTDB lineage: Bacteria > Actinomycetota > Actinomycetes > Streptosporangiales > Streptosporangiaceae > Trebonia. The sequence goes on from DASZKN010000259.1 coordinate 50, forward strand.
CGTGCGCCGGGTCGTGCAGGTGGCACGCGGCCAGCCAGCCGTCACCCGCGGGCAGTCCGGGCAGCGCCCGCAGCGCGGGCGGCTCCGTGGCGCACGGCCCGAACGCGTGCGGGCAGCGCGGGGCGAACGGGCAGCCGGCGAAGTCGGCCCGCAAGTCCGGCGGCGAGCCGGGGATGCCGTGCAGCTCGCGCCGGGCGCCGCGCATGTCGGGAAAGGAGCCGAGCAGGCCCTTCGTGTAGGGATGGGCCGGCGCGGCCGCGACCTGCTCCGCGGGCGCGTACTCGACGATCTGGCCGGCGTACATGACCGCCAGCCGGTCGCTGATCTCCAGCAGCAGCGACATGTCGTGCGTGATGAAGACGACCGCGAACCCGAGCTCTTCCCGCAGCCGCTCGATCTCGTCGAGGAGCTCCCGCTGCACCACCACGTCGAGCGCGGTCGTCGGCTCGTCCATGATGACCAGCTCGGGCTCGAGCGCGAGGGCCATCGCGATCACGACCCGCTGCCGCATCCCGCCCGACAGCTCGTGCGGGAAGCTGCGCACCCGGTCCGGGTCGATGCCGACCTTCGCGAGCAGCTCGCGGGCCCGCCGGTCCCGGGCCGCGGCGTCCATCGACGGGGCGTGCGCGGCGAAGATGTCGCCGAACTGGCTCCCGATCGTGGTTACCGGGTTGAGCGCGTTCATCGCGCTCTGGAACACCATCGACATCTTGCTCCAGCGAAACCTCCGCAGCTCCTCGCCGGACAGTGCCGCCACGTCGAGCGGGGCGCCGCCGGCCGGCGTGAACAGGACCGAGCCGCCGGTCAGGCTGGCCGGCGGCCGCAGCAGCCGGGCCAGCGCGAACGCGAGCGTCGACTTCCCGCAGCCGCTTTCGCCCGCGATGCCGAGCACCTCGCCGCGCCGCAGCTCGAAGCTGACGTCACGGACCGCCCGGACCGGCCGGGGGCCGGCGTAGGCCACGCTGACGTGCTCCGCCCGGAGGATGACGTCTGTGCTCATGCGGTCACCACGGTTCGTTCAGAAGATGATCGGGGATCCTGATCGCGCTTGCGGGGCCTGTAGACCCGCAGGCGCGGGTTGAGCAGCTCATCGAGGCTGAAGTTGACGAGCGCGAGGCCCATGCCGAGCACGGCGATGCACAGGCCGGGCGGCACGAACCACCACCACGCCCCGCTGGACATCGCGCCGTCGTTCTGCGCGTAGAACAAGATGGTGCCCCAGGTCAGCTGGCCGGCGCTGGCCAGGCCCAGGAAGGCGAGTCCCGCCTGGGTGAGGATGGCGAAGATCATCGAGAAGATGAACTGCGAGACGATGATCGGCAGTTCGTTCGGCAGGATCTCGAAGAAGACGATCCGCCAGCCGGATTCGCCCCCGGCCTTCGCCGCGAGCACGTATTCGCGGTTGCGGACGGACAGCGTCTGTGCCCGGAGCACGCGGGCCGACGCCGCCCAGCTCACGAACGCGATCACCGCGACCGTCGACCAGACGCCGCTCGCATGCACGAACGAGGCGATCACGATGATCAGCGGCAGCGCCGGGATCACGAGGACCACGTTGGACAGCAGCGACAGCGCCTCGTCGGCGACACCGCCGGCGTATCCGCCGCCGATGCCGATCACGATCGAGATGACCGTGGCGAGCAGGCCCGCGCCCGCGCCGATCTCCAAGGTCGCGCCCGCGCCCGCGACGACCTGGGCGAGGACGTCCTGCCCGAGTTGCGTGGTGCCGAGCCAGTGCGCGGCCGACGGCGGCCGCCACTCCGCGTGGCTGAACGCGTTCGGGTCGGTGGTGAGGAACGGTCCGATGACCGCGACCGCCGCGAAGAAGACGACGATGCCCGCGCCGGCTACGAAACGCCGGGACCGGAAGATGCTCATGCGGTGGCCCCGATCCGTGTCCGGGGGTCGATGATGCCGTAGAGCAGGTCGACGAGCAGGTTGGCGCCGAGCACGGTCAGCGTGATCACCAGGAAGATGCCTTGCATCAACGGATAGTCGTCGTTGACGACGGCCTGGTACAGCACGTTGCCGATGCCCGGGTAGTTGAAGACCTGCTCCATCACGATCGACCCGCTGACCACGAAGCCGAGCGAGATCGCGAAGCCGGACACGCTGGGCAGGACCGCGTTGCGGGCGGCGTAGCCGATCATCACCCGGCGCGGCCGCAGGCCTTTGGCCTCCGCGGCCACCACGTAGTCGTCGGACAGGGTGGAGACCATCATGTTCCGCATGCCGAGCAGCCAGCCGCCGATCGAGCTGAGCACGATCGTGACCGCCGGCAGGATCGAGTGCCGCACCGCCGACCCGATGAACTGCCCGTTGAACCCGATCGTGTCGAGCGGGTCGTACCCGCCCGAGGACGGCAGCAGGGACAGCACCTGGGTAAACACGTACACCAGCAGCAGCGCCAGCCAGAAGTACGGCATCGCGGTCAGGAACGTGGTCGCCGGTACGAGGTTGTCCAGCCAGGTGCCGCGCTTCCAGCCGGCGAGCACGCCGAGCCCGACGCCGACCGCGAAGCTGATCACCGTCGCGGCGCCGACCAGCAGGACCGTCCACAGGATGGACTGCCTGATGATGGTGGCCACCGGGACCGGGAATTCATACACGGACAGTCCGAGGCGCAGGTGCGCGAGGCTGTCGAGGTACTGCCAGTACCTGGCCGGGAGGGAGCCGGTTCCCAGTCCGAGCAGCTTGGTCAGGGACGCGGCCTCGCCGGGCGGCACCGTCCCGAAGTGGGCCTGGTGCGCCAGGATGATCTCGACCGGGTTCCCGGGGATGAGGCGCGGCAGGAAGAAGTTCAGCGTGAGCGCCACCCAGGCGGCCACCACGTAGAACACCAGCTTGCGGGCGAGGTAGCGGACGGCCGCGGCGGTCCGCGGGCGCGGCCGCGCTTGGCGCGGGAGCGCGGTGGCTCCGCCGCCGGGCGGCGTGATGGCGGTCGCGGTCATCGCTATCTCGCGGGCGCCAGCCGGGCCGCTATCCAGCCGCTGTCCCATTGCAGCCAGGTCGGCGGGCCGGCGTACGGGTTGGAGGTGGTCGGGAAGCCCGTGACCATGTTCCCGTTGAACTCGATCTCGTCCTGCTGCTCGAACAGCGGGATGTCCGGTAGCTGCGCGGCGAAGATCGACTGGATGTCGGCGAGCGCGGGCGCCTGCTTCGCGGTGTCCGTGGTGGCGGCGATCGTCGCCAGGTCCTTATCGACCCGCGGGTTCCTGTACCGGCCGAAGTTCCCGATTGACTCGCTGGTGCCGATCGGCGCGGTGACCGCGCTGCTGAGCAGGTTGTAGTAGTAAGCGTACGGATTCGGCGTGTACCCGGCGCTGGACAGGAGCAGCTGGAAGTTGCCGGTGTCCTGGTCGGACGTCCAGACCGAGAACGCCTCGGAGCTGATCTGCAGGTTGATCCCGGCGGCCTTCAGCTCAGGCACGAGGATCTGCAGGATGCTGGCGTAGTCGGTGTAGCCGGAGACCGTCTTCACGGTGAGGCTCAGCGGCAGCTTGACGCCGGCCGACCGCAGGATCCCCTTCGCCTTGGCCGGGTCGGCCCCGCCGAACGTGCGTTGCGCGGCCGGGGCCTCGACATCCTTGTAGTCCGGCAGCAGCAGGGCCGCGGGGTTGCTGGGCGGCGCGTAACCGTTGTACACGCTGTGGCTGATGTAATTCCGGTCGATCGCGGCGCTGACCGCCTGCCGGACGGCCAGGGACGTGGTCGGGCCCTTGGCCATGTTCGGGATGAGGAAGCCGGTGGCGAGGGGGATGTCAGTGAGCGCGTACTTCGGGTTCCTGGCCAGGTAGGTCTTGTTGATGTTCGGGATGAAGGCGCTGGCCCAGGCAAGCTGGCCCTGCTCGACCGCGGTGTCGCTGGTCGTGTTGCTTGAGTAGGTGAGGAACTCGTACTCCTTCACCTTCGGCAGCCCCGGCATGTAGTAGTGCGGGCTGGCGGTGAGCTCCAGCACCTGCGGGTTAACCTTGGCGACCTCGTAGGCGCCGGTGCCGACCGGGTTCGGATCGGTCCACGTCGCCGGGTTGCTGATCTTCGACCAGACATGCCGCGGCAGCATCGGCTCCCGGCCGGCGATGTAGAGCAGGTCCGAGTAGACCGGCTTGCTGAAGGTGACCGTCACTGTGCCCGGGCCGCTCGCGGTCGCGCCGGTGATCGGCAGGCCGTACTGGTTCAAGCCCGTGGACGCCTTGATGAGGTTAAACGTGTAGGCCACGTCCGCGCTGGTGAACGGCTGCCCGTCGTTCCACTTCACGCCGGAACGCAGGGTGAACGTGATCGACCTGCCGCCGGGACCCCACGTGTAGCTCTTCGCGAGCCACGGCTGGACGTTCCCGGCCTGCGCGGTGTCGAAGAACATCAGCGGCTCGTAGATCATGCCGAAGGCGGGGTTTTCCACGCTGGGGGAGAACGGGTTGAAGTTGGTGACGAACGGGGAGCTGTTCCCGAGCGCCGCGGTCACCACGCCGCTCGTCCCGCCCCCGGCGGCGCCGGCACCGCCGGACCCACCGGAACCGCAGGCCGCCAGCACGACGGCCAGGGCCGCCGCCGCGACCGGCGCGGCCATCCGGAAGCGCCGGCGCCGGCCGCGCCGGCCGACAGTTATATCGGGTGTAAAGCGTCTCATCGTCGTAGACACCTTTCTTCCAGATGATTACCGTGGCGAGATCGAATCACTTAACCGGTTAAGTGTCAACGCTTGCGGCTAGTCCGTTTCGGGCGCGGCGACTTCAAGAACCACTATCCCGAACGGATCGATGGTGACTCCCCCGCTGACCTTGCCGCCGTCGAGCGCGGCCAGCGTGCCGCCGGGTATGCCGCCGTCGACGACGGGCTTGACCGTGAGAGACTCGGCGGCGTGGCTGGCCAGCACGGCGAACCGCACCCCGTCGTCGCGCACCAGCACGTCGCAGGCGACGCGCGGGTCGTCCACGGCCACCGGCCGCCGTACTCCGGCATGGTCGGCGAGTGCCCTGTACAGCTCGACGAGCGCCTCCGGGTTCACCCGCGGCGTCACCGCCGCCATGTACTCGAGCGGATAGGTGCAGAAGATCAGCGCGCCGTCGCCGGCCGGCCGCCGCAGCAAGGCCGGCCGGCCGTGCGCGTCGGCGGCGATCACCTCGGCGCCGTCTGGGACGGCGGGCAGGAACGTCCGGCTGTGCTCGCCGCCGCCCACGGCGAACGTGAGCGTGGTGCCCCTGGCCAGGCCCCCGAAGTCGCGGGCGAAAGTCAACTGGACCGCGTCGTCCTCGATGGGAGCGGCGAGGCCGACGTCAAGCTGATGCCGGATGCCGAAGAGCTCGTTCATCCGCCCGTACGACGGTCCGCGGTGCCACGCGAGATCGCCGGCCGAATAAGACACGTACACGCAGGCACCCTGGCTGGCCAGGGCTTCCAGCACGTCCGCGGTCGGGGCGAGGATCTGCTTTACCGACGGCGCCAGGTAAAGGCCCGCGCCCTGTTCGATGCCGGCCGTCTCCCTGGTCAGCGCGGGCGAGAGGCCAGCGAGGCTGGTGGTGACGTAGCCCTGGTGCAGCGCCTTCGCGACGGCCACGTGCGACTCCGGCGACGTGAACGGGTACTGGGTGTCCAGGTAGGAGGGCACGATCAGCGCGGCGCCGGCGTCGGCCCGGCGGCACCGGCCGAACTCCACCCGGTCCAGGACGCGCGCGAACGCCCGCATCTCCCGCAGCGTCTGCTTGGGCGTGCCCGCGGCATCGGTCAGGCCGAAGTTCAGCTCGAACGCGTGGTGCCGGTAGGGTTCCTGGGCCGGCAGCGCGAAGTCGGTGTTGTTCCACGCGATCCAGCCCGTGGCTCCGGCCAGCAGCGTGTTCCACAGGACATGGCGGTAGTAGACGGCGGCGCTGGCCTCGGACGCGAAGTCGCTGCTGACGCCGAACTCCTCCATGATCACCGGCTTGCCGAACGTACCCGTCAGCGCGCACGCGACCGCGGCGGCGTAGCGCTGGCGGACCGGGTCGTCGCCGACCGGGTAGACGTGCGGGCCGAGGAAGTCGGCGAGCTCCGCGACGTCCGCGAGCCGGAAGCCGTTGTCGCGGCCGCTGACCTCGATGCCCCAGGCGCCGTCGCCGAGCGAGAACGGCTGGCGGCCGCCCGCCGCCCGCACGGCGTCCCTGATGATCCGCGCCCAGGCGGCCACGACCTCGTGGCTGGCGGCGCCGCCGTAGATCGGCATCTCGTTGGAGACGAGCCACCCCGCCACGGCCGGATGGTCCTTGTAGCGGCGCGTCATCTCGCCCGCGAACCACGCCTGGCGGCCGACCATCCAGACGTCGCTGTAGAGGTCCCGGCCGTTACGCCAGGCCGGATCCCAGTTCTCGCCGGACATATGGCCCACGATGAAGGTCGGCACGGTGGTCAGGCCCTGCTCGCGGTGGCGGTCCAGGAAATCCGCGAACCGGGCGGCCATCGTCTCGTCGATCTCATGCGGTCCGGGCATGAAGTCCGGCCAGTAGAAGAACGACCGGGTCATCGTCAGCCCGTGACTGGCCAGGACCGATAGTTCCGCCCGGATCAGGTCGGGGTCGTAGGAGCGCCACATCAGCGGACCGCCCGCCCGCGACCAGAAATTCGCTCCCAGCCAGGTGACTGGCCTGCCATTTACGGTGATTTTCGCGGTATCCCTGCGCACGCAGGCATACAAGCACTTAACCGGTTTAGCGTCAAGCCCGTGTGCCTCGGCTGGCCGCCAGGCGGGCCGGGCGCCTGCCGCTATGCTTTGGGTTAGTGATCACCGCGCGAAAGGGAGCCGCATGAGGCAACCGACCCTTGTCGATATCGCGCGGCGGGTCGGCGTGACCAAGGCGGCGGTCTCACTCGCGCTGAACGGGCAGCCCGGCGTCTCGGCGGCGACACGCGAACGCATCCTCGCCATCGCCAACGAAATCGGATTCCAGCCCAGCAGCGCGGCCCGCGCGCTCACCGCCGGCCGGTCCGGGGCCTTCGGGCTGGTCATCGACCGCCCCGCCCGCACGCTCGGCATCGAGCAGTACTTCATGCAGTTGCTGTCGGGGATCCAGACCGAACTCGCCGGACATCACGTCACGCTGCTTTTCACGATGGCGGAGAACGCCGACGACGAGATCCGGATGTACCGCCAGTGGTGGGCACAGCGCCGCGTCGACGGGGTGATCGTGGTCGACCTGCAGGTGAACGACCGCCGCGTCGGGGTCCTTGAGGAGCTGAACATGCCCGCCGTGGTCGTGGGCACGCCACGGGGCTCCGGGTCGCTGCCCGTGGTCTGGCAGGACGATCAGGCCGCCGTCCAGATGGTGATCGGTCACCTGGCGGACCTCGGTCACCGGCGGATCGCCCGCGTGGGCGGATACGGCAAGTACTGGCACTCGGCCCTGCGTTCGGCGTCGTTCACCGAGATCGCGGCCGAGGCCGGCCTCAGCACGGCGACGGCCGAGGGCGACTACTCGGCCGGGTACGCCGCCGGCGCCACCCGGGAATTGCTCGAGTCGGAGCGGCCGCCGACCGCCATCTTGTACGACAGCGACGTGATGGCGGTCGCCGGGCTGGGCATGGCCCAGCGTCTCGGGGTCAGCGTACCGTCCGGCCTGTCCATCGTGTCCTGGGACGACTCGGCGCTGTGCGAGCTCACCCACCCGGCGGTGACCGCGCTGCACCGGGACATCGCCGCCGCCGGCGCGATGGCCGCGCGCATGCTGCGCAAGATGGCGGCCGGGGGCGCGCCCGGTAACTTCGGCGAGCCCGCGCCCGAACTCGTGGTGCGCGGCAGTTCCGGTCCCGTCGGCTGACCTGGTCCGGACAGGTTATTGACGCCCCGCGAGACCGGGCGTACCGTCGCGGCAAGATCGTATATGAGACACCAGATACGAGCAGCCTCGATATGACCATTCGCCTCACCGCCGCGACCGCCGCGCCGCCGTCCCGGACGATCGCCGTGTTCGACGCGATCAAGCACGCCATCCTGTCCGGGGAGCTCAGGCCCGGCCAGCCGCTGGTGGAGGCCGAACTGGCCGGGATCCTCGGCGTGTCCAAGACGCCGGTCCGGGAGGCGCTCAAGACGCTGGCCGGAACCGGGCTCGTGACGATCAGCCCCTATAGGGGGGCGGTGGTCCGCGTCATCGCGGACGCGGAGGCCCGGCATATCTACGACGTGCGCCAGATCCTGGAGCCCGAAGCGCTCGGCCGGGCGGTCGCCGGGACGACGGACTGGGCGCCGGCCGCCGGCGCCCTCGACCGCGCCGAGGCGGCCGAAACGGTAGCGGACCGCAGCCTGG
>DASZKN010000260.1:0-11198 GCA_035552855.1 Trebonia sp.
GATCCTGTTCATCGGCGGCGGCCTGCTCGGCACCGGCACGCTGAACGACCTGTCGCTCGTGCTGTTCGTCGGCATGCTGTCCGGCACGTACTCCTCGATCTTCATCGCGACGCCGGTGCTCGCCGACCTCAAGGAACGCGAGCCGCGGTACAAGGAACTGGCCGCGAAGGTCCGCCGCCGGGAGGCCGGCGGCCGCGCGGCGACGCGGGCCACCGGGGGCGGCGCCGCCGGGACGGCCGCGCCGGTCGTCACGGTCGGGGCCGACGAGCCGGACGCCGGCCTCGACGCGGGGCTGGCGGCCGACGAGGTGAACGTCCCGGGCGACGAGGTGACGGTGCCGCCGTCCGCGGCGCGCCCGGCCCGGCCGACGACCCGGCAGCAGCCGCGTCGCGGCAGCACGGCGCGACGGCCGGGCCCGCGGAAGAAGAGGCGGTAGCGCTCCCGTGGCCCAGGCGGCAGAAACGGACATCGCGCGCCTGATCACGACGCACGTCCGCGACGTCCCTGACTACCCGCAGCCCGGCGTGCTGTTCAAGGACATCACGCCGCTGCTCGGGGAGCCCGCGGCGTTCACGGAGGTGGTGGACGCGCTGGCCGCGACGTTCGGGCCGGCGGACAAGGTGGCCGGGATCGAGGCGCGCGGCTTCATCCTCGCCGCCCCGGTGGCGTACCGGACCGGGGCGGGGTTCGTCCCGGTCCGCAAGAAGGGCAAGCTGCCCGCCGCGACGTTCGCGGAGGAGTACAAGCTCGAGTACGGCACCGCGACCGTGGAGGTCCACCAGGACGCGTTCGGGCCGGGCGACCGGGTGCTGATCGTCGACGACGTGCTCGCGACGGGCGGCACTGCCCGCGCGACGGCCAACCTGGTCGCGAAGACGGGCGCGGAAGTCGCGGGCATCGCGGTCCTGATGGAACTGTCGTTCCTGAACGGCCGCGCGGTCCTCCCGGACCTCCCGGTCAAGTCCCTCCTCACGGTGTAGCCGGGCCCCGCCGCGCCTCAGCGACGCCAGGGTGGCGTTAACGGGGGGATTACCGGTGTCTGCCCGTTGGTTAACAGGAGTAAGTACACTGGTAGCTCGGCAGATGCGAGGAGCGTTAGTGGCCGGTGATGTGATTGCGACCGCCACGGCCCGCGCCGACGCTGCCCGGATCGGGGACACCGCGAACCTTGTTGACGAGGCCCGCGGGGACACGACCCAGGCGACGGCGACACGGCCGGATGGCGGCGTGCCCGCCGGTCAGGGCGGCGTGCCGGCCGGTCAGGCGGGCGTGCCGGCCGGACAGGCCGGCGGGACCGCCGGGCAGCAGACGCGGCAGACGCAGCGGAATCCCCAGCCCGCGGCGACGGGCGCCCAGGGCGCCCCGCCGGGAGTCGGGGTACGCCGCCGCCTCGCGAGGCTCGGCGCCCAGCGGGGGTCCGGTGTGAATCCTGTGCTCGAACCGCTCATGAAGACCATCCGCGCCACCCACCCCAAGGCGGACGTCCGGACGGTGGAGCGGGCCTACGACGTCGCGGCGTACTGGCACCGGGAGCAGAAGCGCAAGAGCGGCGACCCGTACATCACGCACCCCCTCGCCGTCGCCACCATCCTGGCCGAGCTCGGCATGAACACCGAGACGATCTGCGCCGCCCTCCTGCACGACACGGTCGAGGACACGCCCTACACGCTCGTCGAGCTACGCGGCGAGTTCGGCGAGGACATCGCCGCGCTCGTCGACGGCGTCACCAAGCTGGACAAGGTCAAGTACGGGGAGTCGGCCGAGGCCGAGACCGTCCGCAAGATGGTCGTCGCGATGTCCCGCGACATCCGCGTGCTGGTCATCAAGCTCGCCGACCGGCTGCACAACATGCGGACGCTCCGCTACCTGCCGCGGGCGAAGCAGGAGCGCAAGGCCAGGGAAACCCTGGAGATCTTCGCGCCGCTGGCCCACCGGCTCGGCATGAACACGGTCAAGTGGGAACTCGAGGACCTCGCGTTCGCCACCATGTACCCGAAGCGGTACGACGAGATCGCCCGGCTGGTCTCGCAGCGCGCGCCGCGCCGTGACCAATTCCTGCAGGAAGTCATCACCGACCTGTCCGGCGACCTGCGCGAAACCAAGATCAAGGGCACGGTCACCGGCCGGCCGAAGCACTACTACTCGATCTACCAGAAGATGATCGCGCACGACGTCGGCTTCGACGACATCTACGACCTGGTCGGCATCCGGGTCCTCGTCGACTCCGTGCGCGACTGCTACGCGACGCTCGGCACGATCCACGCGCGGTGGAACCCGGTCCCCGGCCGGTTCAAGGACTACATCGCGATGCCGAAGTTCAACATGTACCAGTCGCTGCACACGACGGTGATCGGCCCCGGCGGCAACCCGGTCGAACTGCAGATCCGCACCTGGGACATGCACAAGCGGGCCGAGTACGGCGTCGCCGCGCACTGGAAGTACAAGGAGGAGATGGTCCTCCACGGCCGCCGTGACGCCCGGGAGGACAAGGCCGCCAAGGCCGCCAAGGACGACACCACCGAGATGGCCTGGCTGCGCCAGCTCGTGGACTGGCAGCGCGAGACCGAGGACCCCGCGGAGTTCCTCGACTCGCTGCGCTTCGACCTGGCGGGCAACGAGGTCTACGTGTTCACGCCCAAGGGCGAGGTGATCACGCTCCCGCAGGACGCGACGCCGGTCGACTACGCGTACGCGATCCACACCGAGATCGGGCACCGCACGATCGGCGCCCGCGTCAACGGCCGCCTGGTCGCGCTCGAGTCCACGCTGGAGACCGGCGATACCGTCGAGATCTTCACCTCTAAGGCGCAGGAGGCGGGGCCGAACAGGGACTGGCTCGAGTTCGTCAAGAGCGCCCGCGCCCGCAACAAGATCCGGCAGTGGTTCACCAAGGAGCGCCGCGAGGCCGCCGTCGAGGCGGGCAAGGACCAGATCGCCAAGGTCATGCGCAAGCAAGGCTTGCCGCTGCGGCGCATGACCAGCGCGGACACCATCCGCGCGCTGGCCACGGACCTGCACTACGCGGACGTGTCCGGGCTGTACGCGGCCGTCGGCGAGGGCCGGATCAGCGCCCAGTCGGTGGTCGCCAAGATCGTGGCGATGGTCGGCGGGGTCGCCGGCGCGGGGGAGGACCTGGCCGAGACGGCCACCCCGGTGACGGCGGTGCGGACGCAGCGGTCGTACACCCCGGCCGACTCCGGCGTCGAGGTCGAGGGCGCGACCGACGTGTGGGTGCGGCTGTCCAAGTGCTGTACGCCGGTTCCCGGCGATGACATCCAGGGGTTCGTCACCCACGGGCACGGCGTTTCCGTGCACCGCGTGGACTGCGCGAACCTGCAGCACTTGACCGGCACGCAGCGCGAGCGGATGGTCCCGGTGCACTGGGCGCCGAGCGACGCGTCGGTATTCCTCGTCTCGATCCAGGTGGAGGCGCTCGACCGGACCAAGTTGCTGGCCGACGTCACCCGCGTGCTGTCGGACCAGCACGTGAACATCCTGTCCGCCTCGGTCACCACCAGCCGGGACCGGGTGGCGGTCAGCCGGTTCAGCTTCGAGATGGGCGACCCCAAGCACCTCGGCGACGTGCTGCGCGCGGTCCGCGGCGTGGACGGCGTCTACGACGTCTACCGCATGACGAACTAGCCCTGCTAGCCCGGGGGGACGACCCCCCGGAGCCCTCCGTCAGCTGTCACCGGTGCAGGTTCGGAGAGTCGCGCCGGGCGGGAGGGCCTTCGGGCCCCCCGCGCACCGGCGCGACGCCGCCCAGGCGGCGGCGGGCGGCCGTAACTCAGCGGCGGTCGTAACTCAGCCGCTGAACTCCGCCAATGTGCGTTCGGCTTCCATGAGCCAGGCGCGGCGGGCTTCCAGTGCTTCCTCGGCCTTGCGGGCCGCGGCCGCGTCGCCGCGGTCCTGGGCGCGCGACAGCTGCGCCTCAAGCGAGGTGATCGCCGCCTTGATCTGGTTCACCGTGCTCTCGGCGCGGGCGAGCGCCTCGGGGTTAGACCGCCGCCACTGGTTGTCCTCGGCCTTGCGCACGGCCTCCTCGACTCGGCGCAGCCCGGACTCCAGGTGCTCGCGGGCATCCCGCGGCACCGGCCCGGCCTGCTCCCACCGCTCCTGGACCGACCGCAGCGTGGTCCGCGCCGTCCGCAGGTCGGTCACCGGCAGCAGCGCCTGCGCCTCCGTGAGCAGCTCTTCCTTCACGGTCGCGTTGGCCCGCAGTTCGGCGTCCTTGGCCGCGTACACCTCGGTGCGCGCGTTGAAGAACTTGTCCTGCGCCTCGCGGAACCGCTTCCACAGGTCGGCCTCGGCCTCCCGGCTGGCCCGGCCCGCTTCCTTCCAGGACCGCATCAGCTCGCGGTAGGCGCTGGTCGTCGGGCCCCAGTCCGTGGAGTCCGACAGCGCCTCCGCCTCCTCGACGAGCCGTTCCTTGCGCAGCCGCACTTCCTCGCGCTCGGACTCCAGGTTCGAGAAGTAGGCCTTGCGCCGCTTGGTGAACGAGTTGCGGGCGGCGGAGAGCCGCTTCCACAGTCCCGCCTCCACCGACCGGTCCGCGTGCGGCGCCGCCTTCCACTCCTCGAGCAGTTGCGCCATCCGCTCGCCGCTGGCCTTCCAGTGGGTGGCCTCGACGGCGATGTGCTCGGCCTCGGCGACGATCCGTTCCTTGATCTCGCGTGCCTCGGAACGAGCATGCTCGCGAGCGGCCTTGACCTCCTCGCGCTTGGCGTCGACGCGCGAAGTCAGCGCTTCGAGGCGGGCCTTCAGGCTCGCCAGGTCGCCGAGCGCGTTGGCCTCGTTGACCGTCGCGAGCAGTCGCTGCACCGCGGCCTGCGCCTGGCCGGGCGCGATGTCGGTCGTGGCGATGCGCTGCTCGATGAGGATCACCTCGGTCTCGAGCGAGGCGTACTTCCGCCGGAAGAACTCAAGCGCTTCCTCCGGGCTCCCCGCCGCCCACGAGCCGATCATCCGCTCGCCCTCGGCGGTACGCACGTAGACCGTCCCGTCGGCGTCTACCCGACCCCATGGATCGTTGGCGGTGGTCACGGGCGAACCTCCTGATGTCCTTCTGCCGCCCCCCTGCAGGACAGCTCTGTCTTGCTCAGCTCTGCTTAATCGTGACGCTCTTGATAACAACCTTTTCCTTCGGCACGCCGCCGCCGGCCGAATAAGCACACGTTGTCCCAGCTTTAGCTACATTCTGGAGGATATCCAGCCCAGCGGTAATAGTCCCGAATGGGGTGTAGCTGGCGGGCAGTGACGTGTTCTTGAAGACCAGGAAGAACTGGCTGCCGTTGCTGTCGGCCGTGCCCGAGTTGGCCATCGCGACGGTGCCCGCCTTGTAGGTGGCCCCCGTCAGGTTTTCGCTGGCGAATTCGTACCCGGGGGTGCCTGTCCCCACCGTGGAGGCCGAAGAGCAGGACAGCTTGGTCGTGGCGGTGGCCGTCGGGTCCCCGCACTGGAGCATGTACAGGCCGCCGCTGTCGGAGACCCGGTGGCACTGACTGTTGTTCCAGAAATTCGCGTCGGCCAGGTGGACGAACGAGTTGACCGTGCAGGTCGCCTTGGAGTTCAGCAGGTTGATGCCGATCTTCCCGAGGTTCGTGTTGATCGTCGCCGTATAGGCGGCCTTGTAATTCGGCGCGGCCGGCGGCAGGCTGACCGGTTTCGCCGCCGTCCCGGACTTCTTGTAGTCGCAGTGCGTAGCCGGCTCCTTGACCGACGCCGTACTCGACGTGGGGCTCGCGGAGGCCGTCGCCTTCGGCTTCGACGCGGCGGCGGACTTGGGGGAACCGCCGGCGAAGGCCGCGGTCAGGCCCGCGGCCAGGCCGATGACGACCACGACGGCGAGTCCGACGCCGGACCATCGCTTGACCTTCTGCCGCCGTTGACGCCGAAGTTCCTGCGCGTGTTCGTAGCGTTCCCGAGCACGCCTGCGCTGCCGCTCCGAGTTGCCGGGCAAGGCTCCTGACCTCCTGTATCACGAAAAGCCGCGAAACGTCTGTCTGCATGGCGTTGTGGACGATCGTTCGCGAATCGTACCTGGCTACGGCCCGAAGCGGTACTGTCGTTACCGGTTCGCAGCAGTACGCGGCGAGTCGGTAGCCTGGCTGCGTGCTAGTGACTGGTTTCCCCGCCGGTTCCTTCGCCGCCAACTGCTACGTCGTGGCGCCGGAGGCCGGTGCGGAGTGCGTGATCATCGACCCAGGCCAGGACGCGCAGCGCGGGATCGACGAGGTCGTCGCCCGCCACCGCCTGAAGCCTATCGCGGTGCTGCTCACGCACGGTCACATTGACCATGTCTGGTCGGTCGCCCCGGTGTGCGGCGCGCGCGGCGTTCCCGCCTATATCCACCCAGACGACCGGGAACTGCTCTCCGATCCCGCCAAAGGGCTGTCACTCAACGTGGGCCAGGAGCTGTTCGGCGGGCTAACGTTCACCGAGCCGGACGACGTGCTCGAACTGTCCGACGGCGCCGTGCTGAGGCTCGCGGGCCTCGACTTCGCCGTCCGGCACGTGCCGGGCCACACGGGAGGCTCCGTGACGTTCGGCACCGCGAGCACGAGCACGGGAACGAGTACGGGCATCGGCGCCGGCCCGGCCGGGACAGCGGGCGGGACCGGGGGAGCTACCGGTGACCGTTCAGGAGAAAAGGTCCTGTTCAGCGGCGACCTGCTGTTCGCCGGCTCGATCGGCCGCACCGACCTGCCGGGCGGCGAGCACCAGGCGATGCTGCGCAGCCTCGAGCGGACCCTGACGCTGCCCGACGAGACCCTCGTGCTGCCCGGGCACGGCCCGCGGACCACGATCGGCGCCGAGCGGCGCGGCAACCCGTTCCTGGCCGGCTTGCGACCCGCCCAGCGTGGCCTGTGAGGCTACGATGAGCGCTCTAACGACGACGGAAAGAAGGCATTGATGATCCGGACCCACGAGGCCGGGACGCTGCGTGCCGAGCACGCGGGGGAGCGGGTAGTACTGGCCGGCTGGGTCGCGCGGCGGCGCGACCACGGCGGTGTGGTGTTCATCGACCTGCGTGACGCCAGCGGCGTCGTCCAGGTGGTGTGGCGCGGTGAGGAAGCGGTGGCTCACGAGCTCCGCGCGGAGTTCTGCGTCAAGGTGACCGGCGCCGTGCGGGTGCGCCCGGCCGGCAACGAGAACCCCGAGCTGCCGACCGGCGCGATCGAGGTCGACGCCGAGATCGTCGAGGTGCTCAGCGAGGCCGACCCGCTGCCGTTCCCGGTCGAGGGCGACGCGGACATCAGCGAGGACATCCGGATCAAGTACCGCTACCTGGACATCCGCCGCGACCAGACCGCGCGGGCGCTGCGTGCCCGCTCGGAGGCCGCCTATCTGCTGAACGACGTGATGCGCGACCACCGGTTCGTGAACGTCGAGACGCCGTACCTGACCCGGTCGACGCCCGAGGGCGCCCGCGACTTCCTCGTGCCCGTCCGGCTGCGCCCGGGCAACTGGTACGCGCTGCCGCAGTCGCCGCAGCTGTTCAAGCAGCTCCTGATGGTCGGCGGCCTCGAGCGCTACTACCAGCTCGCCCGCTGCTTCCGTGACGAGGACTTCCGCAAGGACCGGCAGCCGGAGTTCACCCAGATCGACATCGAGATGTCGTTCGTGACCCGCGAGGACGTGATCGCGGTCGCGGAGGTCATCGTCGCGACGCTCTGGAGCCGGATCGCGGGACACGAGATCCAGCGGCCGATCCCGCGGATGACGTACGCGGACGCGCTGGCCAGGTTCGGGTCGGACAAGCCGGACCTGCGCTTCGAATGCGAGATCACCGACCTGTCGGCCTACTTCGCGGACACGTCGTTCCGCGTCTTCCAGGCGCCGTACGTCGGCGCGGTCGTGATGCCCGGCGGCGCGTCGCAGACCCGCCGCGAGCTGGACGGCTGGCAGGACTGGGCCAAGTCCCGCGGCGCCCGGGGCCTGGCGTACGTGCTGGTCGGTGAGGATGGCTCGCTGTCCGGGCCGATTGCCAAGAACCTTTCTGACGCTGAACGGTCCGGGCTGGCTGCCGCCGTTTCCGCCGCTCCTGGTGACGCGGTGTTCTTCGCGGCTGGTGCTCCGCACGCGTCCAAGGAACTGCTGGGCGCGGCGCGGCTCGAGATCGGGCGGCGCTGCTCGCTGATCGACGAGTCGAAGTGGTCGTTCCTGTGGGTGGTCGACGCGCCGATGTTCGAGCCGACCGACGACGGCGGCTGGACGTCCGTCCACCACCCCTTCACGTCCCCGCTGCCCGAATGGGCCGACAAGTTCACCCTCGAGCCCGGCGAGGCCCTCGCCGACGCCTACGACATCGTGTGCAACGGCTACGAGATCGGCGGCGGGTCGATCCGTATCCACCGGCAGGCGATGCAGCAGGCGGTGTTCGACGTGATCGGGCTGTCGCCGGAGGAGGCCAGGTCGCAGTTCGGGTTCCTGCTCGACGCGTTCAAGTACGGGCCGCCGCCGCACGGCGGCATCGCGTTCGGCTGGGACCGGGTGGTGATGCTGCTCGCGGCCGCCGAGACGATCCGCGACGTGATCGCGTTCCCGAAGGCCGCCTCCGGCGCCGACCCGCTCACGGGCGCGCCGACCCCGATCACGGCGGCCCAGCGCAAGGAAGCGGGCATCGACGCGGTCCCGGCGAAGCCGGCCCCGCCGTCGACGGCCCCGGAAACGTCCCCGGCCGGCGCCGGCGCCTGACGCCCCCGCCCCGCCTCGGCCACCCCCGCCCCGCAAGAGGGGCTGGCAGGTAGACCGGGCCGGGTGAAGGCGGGATAGCGGCTGGCGAACGGGGGCAGCTGTTTGGCGAGGACAGTAGGCTCGTGGGGTGGACAGTTTGTTCGATGACGCGGGCGAGCAGGCGGCGAAAGACGCGGCGCCGCTCGCGGTGCGGATGCGGCCGCGCAGCCTCGATGAGGTCATCGGGCAGCGGCACCTGACCGCCCCCGGGACCGCGTTCCGCAAGCTCATCGACAACGACGCGCCGATGGCGCTCGTCCTGTGGGGGCCGCCGGGCACGGGCAAGACGACGCTCGCCTACGTCGTCAGCCAGGTGACCAGCCGGAAGTTCACCGAACTGTCCGCCGTGACCGCCGGCGTCAAGGACGTACGGGCCGCCGTCGACCAGGCTCGCCGCGACCTCGGCATGCATAACCGGCAGACGGTGCTGTTCGTCGACGAGGTCCACCGTTTCAGCAAGACGCAGCAGGACGCGCTGCTCCCGGCCGTGGAGAACCGCTGGGTCAGCTTCATCGGCGCGACC
Organism: Trebonia sp.; assembly: GCA_035552855.1. Lineage (GTDB taxonomy): Bacteria > Actinomycetota > Actinomycetes > Streptosporangiales > Streptosporangiaceae > Trebonia. The sequence continues at coordinate 9,260 of DASZKN010000260.1, forward strand.
ACCGAGAACCCGTCGTTCTCCGTCGTCTCCCCGCTCCTGTCACGGTCGCTGCTGCTCACGCTGCGGCCGCTGGACGACGACGACATCCGGGCGCTCATCCAGCGCGCGATCGCCGACGAGCGGGGTCTGGCGGGCAAGGTCACGATCGACGAGGAGGCACTCGACCACCTCACGAGGCTGGCCGGCGGCGACGGCCGCCGCGCGCTCACGTACCTGGAGGCCGCCGCCCTCGGCACCAGCCACGTCGACACACAGACCATCGAGCGCGCCGTGGACAAGGCCGCGGTCCGCTACGACCGCGACGGTGACCAGCACTACGACGTGATCAGCGCGTTCATCAAGTCGATGCGGGGCAGCGACGCGGACGCGGCGCTGCACTACATGGCGCGCATGATCGAGGCGGGGGAGGACCCCCGGTTCATCGCGCGCCGGCTGATCGTGCACGCCAGCGAGGACGTGGGAATGGCCGACCCGACCGCCCTGCAGACCGCGGTCGCCGCCGCGCAGGCGGTCGAGTTCGTCGGCCTGCCCGAGGCGCGGATCAACCTGGCCCAGGCCGTCATCCATATCTCGCTCGCGCCGAAGTCCAATGCCGTCGTCAAGGCCATCGGGGCCGCCCAGGCCGACGTGCGGGCCGGTCTTATCGGTGCGGTGCCCCCGCACCTGCGCGATGCCCACTACGCTGGTGCCAAGCGGCTCGGGCACGGCGAAGGGTACGTGTACCCCCACGACCTGCCTGAGGGCATCGCCGCGCAGCGGTACGCCCCCGACTCGGTGGCGGACCGCACCTACTATGAGCCGACGAAGCACGGCATGGAAGCCCGTTTTTCTGAGCGTGCCGATCGGATTCGCGCGGTCCTGCGCGGCGGCGATGCCGAAACGAGGGCCGACAAGCCAACCGAGGGCGACGACCCCGCGAGTCAAAGGGCCGCCCCGGCGTCCGGACCGAGGAGTGAAGCGTGAGGAACGAGCGCGGAACGACGACGGGAGGACGGCGGGCTAAGGCGGCCCGGAGACGAGGGGGGAGGGAAGAGCAAAAATGAGCCTGACTGGTATCGCCGCGCTGATCGCGGCGGTGAGCTTCGCCGTGCTCGCGCTGACCGCCGTGTACGTCGCGGTCCGGCTCACGGGCGTGCTGGGCGCGGCGACCGCGCTGGTCCGCGACACCCGGACCGGGCAGGAGACGCTGCTGGCGCGCGCGCACGCGGCCGTCGACCGGGCCAGCGCGCACCTCGACCGCACGGAGGCCGTCTCGGCCAGCATGGACGAGCTCGGCACCGGGATGGAAGAGCTGGCCGGGCAGGTCAACGCGCTGGCCGGCTTCGGCAAGACGATGGCGGGCGCGGTCGTCACCGGGCCGGTCGGGAAGGCCGCGGCCGTCGCCTACGGAGTGCGGCACGCGGTCGGCCTCAGGCGCGGTTCGCGGCACCGCACGCTGCCCGGCGAGGTCGTCAGGCACGCTGGCGAGATCGGGAACGGCGGGCAGGCACGAGTGACCGTTCAGGAAAATAGGGGGGCGAAGCGGTGATGCGCCGCGGCTTCTGGATCGCCGTCGGGGCGGCGGGCGGAATCATGGGCTACCGGCGTGTCGTGGCCGTCGGCCGGAGCGTCTCCGGCAGATTGGACTCCGACCGCGGGCGCCAGGTCCGCGCGGCGCGGCGCGGCCTGGTGCGCGGCACGATCCGCATCAGCCGGGACGCCCGGCGGTTCAGCAGTGATGTCCGCGAGGGCATGGACCTGTATATCGATCGGCATCCGGAGCGGTCAGGCTCTACCCTCGGAGCAAACGCATCACTCGACGTAAAGGATGACCACTAATGCAGTCGGCAGAGATCGCCCGCCGTTTCCTGGCGTACTTCGAGTCGCAAGGGCACCTGATTGTGCCATCGGCGAGCCTCGTCGCCGACGATCCCACGCTGCTGTTCGTGGTCGCCGGGAT
>DASZKN010000261.1:0-3603 GCA_035552855.1 Trebonia sp.
GACGCCGCTGCCCCTGCCATTCGCCGATGCGCCGTTGCTGCCCGCGCTGCCGTTGCCGGCCGCGCCGTTGCCCGTCGCACTGTTGGCCGTCGCGCCGTTGGCGGCCTGACCTCCCTCGCCAGGCGGCAGGAACAGCTCGTACTGGCCGAGCACGCGGGACGACAGGTAAGCGAGGATCAGCCCGGTCTGCATGCCGGTCACCCGCGACCCGACCGCGCCGATGATGCCGCTCGCGCCGGGCAGCGCGCTGCCGCGCTCCGCGAGCTTGTCGGCGAGCGGTTCGAGCACGACGCGGAAACCGCCTACGTTCGCGCGAATCCAGCCGGGCCGGTCCACGACCGCGACCGGGCCGTCGGAGGCCTGGCTGTCCAGCCCGGTGACTTCGTGGACGGGCTGCTGTACAACCGCGGTCAGGCCCCGCAGTTCCGCCACGGTGGCACGGGCCTCCGCCAGAGTTACCTGCGGGCCTTGCCGGGCGAAGCGGACGCCGGTCGAGGTCGCCAGGTCCCAGTCGATCATCTGTGCGCTGCTCACGCCCTCTACGTTACGCCGCGTTCAGCCGCACCCGCAGCCGGCGAGGCCCGCCGCCGCGCTGTCGATCGCGTTGGCCGCCGGCTTGAGCAGGTATGACCTGGGGATGCGGGGCGCCATGAGCGCGAATACCAGCAGCCTGCCCGACTTGTCGGTCACCAGGCCGGCCAGCGTGGCGACCGTGTCCAGATTGCCGGTCTTGGCGCGCACGACGCCGCGCGCCGCGCCGCCGATCCCGCCGAACACGCTCTGCCCCGCCGACAGCGTTCCCGAAAACCCCGCGACCGGCAGCCCGGTCACCGCCGCGCGTGCCCGCGCGGCCGCCGGCGGCGTCCGCGGCGCGGTCCCGGCCGCGATCTCCAGCACCCGCACGAGCGTCGCCGGTGCTATCCCGTCCCTGGGCGACAGCCCGCTAGTGTCCACCAGCCGGATGGGCGTCGTCACGCCCAGGCGCCTGAGTTCCGCCGGCACCGCGCTGGCCGCCCCGCTGAACGTGGCCGGCAGGCCGAGCGCGATCGCCAGGTGACGGCCGAGGTTCTCCGCGATCACGTTGTTGCTCTCCTGGAGCATCTGCCCGACGATGTCGGCCAGCGGCGGCGAGCTGACGCTCGCGATCGCCGCCGCTCCCTTCGCGGCGGTCTCCTGAGCGGGCGCGCCGCTGAGGTTGATGCCGTCCGCGCGCAGCAGCGCGGCGAACGCGTTCGCCGCCATCCCGGCCGGGTCCGTCGTCCGGGGCGAGTAGTTGACCGGATCGTCGGAGTCCTCCGGCGCGCCGCTGGCGGTCAGCCGTCCCTGGTCGACCTCGAGCGCGACGACCGGGGTCACGTTGCCGGTCTGGACGAGGCGGCCGGTCCAGCCCGGTGCCATCAGCGGCCCCTGGTACAGCGAAGTGTCGTAGCCGAGCCGCACCGACGTGCGCCCGGCCCCCTTCAGCGCGCGGGCGGTGCTCTCGGCCAGCGCGGCGAGCGTGGCGGGCTGGGGGAGGTCCGTGGCGGGATAGGGGCGCACCGCGAGCGTGGGGTCGCCGCCGCCGACGAGGACGATGCCGCCGCCTGGCGCGTTGCGGACGCTGGTGGCGAAGCGCGCCCGCGGGCCGAGCACCGCCAGTGCCGCGGTCGCGGTCGCCACCTTGGTCGTGGACGCGGGCGTGGCCAGGCTGTCCGCGTTCTCGGCGTACAGCAGCTTGCCGGTCGCCGCGTCGGCGACCGCCACCCCGATCGGCGAGCCGACCTTATCGGACGGCAGATCGGCGCGGATCAGCGCGGCCAGCGCGGAAGAAGCGGGGCCCGGCTGACTGGGCCTGGTGACCGCCGGCAGGACGGGCGTCGCGGTCACCACCGGCCGGGCGGCGGCGACCGGGATCCGCAGGGCCGCGAGCCGCGGCGGCAGCATCCGCGCGACGGCTATCCCGGCCGCGAGCGTCGCCACGTTCACCATCGCGAGGGTGACCAGGGCCGCTCTCCGTACAGGGCGCACGTACTCGCACTCGCCTTCCTGGTATTGCCCGTAAACGCCCGGCCCGGCCCCCGGACTGTCGCATAGCTTAGGCGTCCCGTCCCCGTGAAGCGGTACCCCATGGGTCAAGTCGCCTCCGGCGACGGCGACAATGGAGTAAATCATCGACAACTAACGCTGGAGTCAACGCATGGACGTCGAAGTAGTCATCGAGATCCCGAAGGGCCAGCGGAACAAGTACGAAGTCGACCACCACACTGGCCGAATCCGCCTTGACCGCATGCTTTTCACCTCGACGAGGTACCCGGAGGATTACGGGTTCATCGAGGAGACCCTGGGTGGCGACGGTGACCCCCTGGACGCTCTGGTGCTGCTCGAGGAGCCGACCTTCCCGGGCTGCCTGATCACCGCTCGCGTGGTCGGCATGTTCGAGATGGTTGACGAAAAGGGAGACGACGCCAAAATTTTGTGCGTCCCCGCGGGCGACCCGCGCATGGAGCACTTGCGTGATATCAATCACGTGCCGGAATTCGAGCGGCTCGAGATTCAGCATTTCTTTGAGGTCTACAAGGATCTGGAGCCCGGCAAGTCGGTGCAAGGCATCAAGTGGGCGGACCGGGCGGCCGCCGAGGCCGAGGTCGAGCGCTCGCGTAAGCGCTACGTCGACGCCGAGAACGCCTGACCCTGTTCCTGTGCGCTGATCACGTTCGCCCGTTTGAGAATGGTGGCGTGGGCTTCACGCTGCGCGTCGCCGCCGATCGCGGCGAGACCCGCCGACAGCCAGACCGCGACGCGGGCCGCGCGGACGGCCCCGTCCCAGCGGCCGCCCGCGGCGTGCATGTCCATCGCGCGGACGGCGCTGGCCACCCAGGCGGGCACGGCTAGCTGCACGAATCCGGGCGCGCGGCCCAGCCAGGCGCCGTCCGGGCGCCCGCTGGGGCCGCCTAGGAGTGCCCAGGCGCGGTCCGCGTCGGCCAGCCCGGCGTCTAGCTGCGCCAGGGCCTCGTCTTGATCGCCGGTCTTGAGCAGGCAGCGGCCGAGGTGGAAGCGGGCGCGGGCCAGGCCCATGTCGCGCTCCGGCCCGGCCTGGGCGGTGCCCGGCATGCTGCCGTACATGCCGATGACCTCGTGCAGCAGAGCGATCGCGCCCTTGGTGCTGCCCGCCGCGTCGGCCGCCACCGCGACGCGGGTCAGCACGTCGATGCGCGGCACTTCGTAAGTGCCCGGGTCCGCGTCGGCGAGCGCGGCGTAATGCCCGGCGGACTCGACGAGCAGCGCCACCGCCTGCTCCACCCGGCCGTAGGCCGCGCTGCTGACGGCGTGGTTAGCGAGGGCCGCGGCGAGATCCTGGCGGTAGGCGCCGGCCTGCGCGTACAGTTCCCGGCTGATCGACAGCGCGGTCCCCGAATGCGTCTCCGCCTTGTCGTGACTGCCCGCCAAGGACGCGCGGATGGCTTCCGCGAGATGGAAGTCATAGCGCCGCTCCAGCGTCGCCTGTCGTTGTGACGGCTTGCGCCGGGCGTTGAACATGCCGCGAACCTCTCCACGGTAACCGCACGCTTAGCGGCCCTGTAAAAGATCGTGGCATAACACCGCGTAACAGGCAATACACGCCGC
>DASZKN010000262.1:0-17478 GCA_035552855.1 Trebonia sp.
GACGACGGCGCCCGCGTCCGGGCTACCGGCAGCGCTGTTGTTCCGCCGGCCGATTGCGGCTGCACGCTCGACGCGGAACACGCGGCCGACACGCTGACTATGGCTGAGACAATCGCGAGACTCGCTATCCCGCGCCCGCATGACCGCCCGCGGCGGACTCCTTCGACGAGACCCACTGGCCGTGTCTATCGCACCAGACACGAGCGCGCACGAACATCCGCCGTTTTTCTTTTCGTGTCGGGTGATCCCTCGAGTCAGCACGCGTGGCCAGGCCTGGTCCGGCTGGCCCGGCTGGCCCGGCTGGCCCGGCTCGGGCACAGGCTTTGTTTTTAACGGAAAGTTATGATATATATACAGATCGTGACCATAGAGTCGGAGCTTACCGATGGCGGCTAAGAAACCAGTCTTGACTATCGTCGCGTGCGGCGCGGCACCGGCCGCCGACCTCGCCACGCTCGTCAAGCAGGCGATCGGCCGACAATGGACCGTCCAGGTCGTCGCGACGCCGTCCGCGCTGCCGTTCTTCGACGCCGGCGAGATCGAGCAACTCACCGGTGCGCCGGTCCGCAGCGAGTACAGCAAGCCGGGGGCGCCCCGCTCCCGCATTCCGGACGCGATCATCGTCGCCCCCGCGACGTTCAACACGATCAACCAGTGGGCGCTCGGCCTCAGCGACACCTACGCCCTCGGCGTGCTCGCAGAGCAGACCGGCATGAGCATCCCGACCGCCGTGCTCCCGTTCGTGAGCGACGCCCTCGCCAGGCGTCCCCCGTTCCAGCGCAGCGTCAAGGCCTTGCGGGCCGAGGGCGTCAGCGTCCTCCTCGGCACCGGCGGCGTTCCCGTCCACCGCGCGCACAGCGAGGACGACCACCTCGCCGGCTTTCCGTGGGAGACGGCGCTTGACGAGGTCTTCGCGATGACGGGCTTCGGCGGATAGGCGACGCTGCCGCTCGCGCGGCGCGGGTACCGGATCACCTGCGTCGAACTGGGCGCGGCGTAACCTGACCGCGCGGCGTAACCTGGCCGCATGGTGTCGGCCAAGCGCAAGCGCAACCTGATTGCTCTCGGCGTGATCGTCGCCGGCTACGCCGCGGGGACGGTCGCCGCGACGCAGCGGGGATACTCCCTCGGCCGTAATACGACGGTGCGGTGCCGGAGCGGGCACCTGTTCACGACCGTGTGGATCCCCGGCGCCTCGGTGAAGTCGCTGCGACTGGGGCCGTGGCGGGTGCAGTGGTGCCCGGTCGGGCGGCATGTGACGCTCGTGCACCCGGTGCTGTCCGCCGTCCTCACGCCCGCGGAGCGCGAGTTCGCCGCCGGGCATCGCGACGTGCCGGTGCCGTAAGGCCCGCGGACGGCCAGGCACACCCGGCGATATGCCCCGGGCCTTCTTCACCGCGGTCGAGGAGGCGGCGCACCGGGCGCTGCGCCAGGGCCTGCACGGCTGGCAGGTCACTGGCCGCCTGGTCACGGCGGCCCTGGCGCGGGCCGGCACCGCGGTGTTCGAACCGCTGCGCGGTTTCCTCTCGCCGCCCTCCCCCGCTTCGCGGCCACGCCGCTGGTGACGACGACGCGCGGCCCGACGTGCCTGATCGAGGGAGGCGCCCCGCCGTCCCGGGCGCGCACATCGTTAGGCGGGTGGCCGCGGGTGGCGCCCGCGCCGACGCTGATAAGCGGCGTCCAGCTCGTGTCGGATTCGCCGTCCCCCCGTTCGTGGTGGAGGTGAGAGGGCGCCCGCGGCGGGTGCCGAGGAAGAGGGAGACAGTCGTGAAGTACGTGATGCTGATCATGGACACCCCCGAGAGCCTGAAGCAGTACGAGAGCAATAAGGAGTGGTTCAGCGAGGTCGGCGCCTGGTACGAGAAGATGGCCGCGTCCGGCAAGCTGGCCGACGGCGGCGCGCAGCTTCAGTCCGCGAACACCGCCAAGACCATCCGGTCCTCCGGAGTCACCGACGGCCCGTTCATTGAGACCAAGGAAGTCCTCGGCGGCTACTCGGTGCTCGACGTCGCGACGTACGACGAGGCCGTCGAGATCGCGAAGTCCTGGCCGGGCGTCGAGCGCGGCTGGATCACGATCGAGCTCCGCCCCGTGGTGGAGATGGGCTGAGGCCAGGCGAAGCGGCCCGCGCGCCCGCTACGGTGGCCGGCTTTGCCATCGGGTGCGCAGCCGGGGGGCACGGGAGGTCGTCCCCCCGGATAACAAGGAAAGCCCGCGGGTGAGCAGTTCGCGCTCGGCCGGGTTGGCCGCCAGCGCGAGCGCTCGCTCACCGGCCGCCTTCGCTTCGGCGGGGCGGCCCAGCGTGGTCAGCAGGGCCGCCCGGAGCGCGTGGAACAAGTGGTATTCGTCCAGGTCGGCGGCCAGCGGCTCGATCTCGCCGAGCGCGGCCCGCGGGCCGCGCGCGTAGCGGGTGGCGACCGCCCGGTTGAGCAGCACGACAGGTGACGGCGTCATCGCCTGCAGCGTGTCGTACAGCAGCCGGATCTGCCGCCAGTCGGTCTGCTCGTAGTCCGGCGCCTGCGCGTGGAGGGCGGCGATCGCGGCCTGCACCTGGTACGGCCCGGGCTGGCGCATCGCGATCGCGCGGTCGAGCAGGATCATCGCTTCCTCGGCCGGCTTCTTATCCCATTTCGACCGGTCCTGGTCCTGGAGGCGGACCAGGCGGCCCCAGCCGTCGAAGCGCGCCGCGGCCCGTGACTCGTGCAGCAGGAGCAGGGCGAGGAGGCCGAGAACCTCCGGCTCGCGGGGCATGAGCCCGTGCAGCGTCCTCGTCAGCGCGACAGCCTGCGCGGCCAGGTCGCGGCGGGCCGGCTGGCGGCCGGAGCTGGCTAGATATCCCTCGTTGAACATTAGGTAGACGACGCCGAGCACGCCCGCGAGCCGCTCGCCCAGCTCGTCGGGATCGGGAACCGCCACCGGCGCGCTGGCCTGGGTGAGCGCCTTGCGTGCCCGCAGCAGCCGCTTGGACATCGTCGGCTCGCTCACCAGGAACGCCGACGCGATCTCCGCCGTCGTCAGCCCGCAGACCGCGCGCAGCGTGAGCGCGACCTGGGACTCGCCGGGCAGCACGGGATGGCAGCACGCGAACGCCAGGCTGAGCAGTTCGTCGTCCGCGTCGTGCTCGCTGTCCGCGGCGGCCGGCTGGCCGGCGCCCTGGCCGGCCGCGAGCAGCGCGAGCTTCGCCGTGCCCGCCTTGTCCCGGCGGATGCGGTCCAGCGCCTTGCGGCGGGCCGTGGTCATCAGCCACCCGCCGGGGCTGACGGGCGTGCCAACGCGCGGCCAGTGCTCGGCTGCCTCCACGAACGCGTCCTGCAGGGCGTCCTCGGCGAGCCCCACGTCCCCGGTCCACGCCGCCAGCGCGGCCCGTATCCGCGTCGCCTCGCCGCGGTAAGCGCGCTCCAGCGGCCGCTCGCCGTCCATGACGATCAGTGTTCCACGTCCGCGTACGCGCATGGCGACGCCACGTCCGCGAATCTATGATCGGTGTCATGACGGGTTTCCAGCTCGCGGAACGCATGCGCCGGCTCGGCACGGAATCCGCCTTCGAACTGCTGGCGCGGGCCAAGGCGCTCGAGGCCACCGGGCGGACGATCATCCACCTGGAGATCGGCGAACCGGACTTTCCCACGGCGGCGCACATCCGCGCGGCCGCCGTCGAGGCACTCGCGGCCGGCCACACGCACTACGTGCCCGCGCCGGGCATACCCGCGCTGCGGGAAGGCGTGGCCGCGTTCCTGGAACGGACCGGGCGGCTGCGCGTGCCGCCCGACCGGGTCGTGATCACGCCCGGCGCCAAGCCGGTCATGTTCTTCACGATCCTCGCGCTCGCCGGGCCCGGTGACGAGGTGCTCTACCCCGATCCCGGCTTCCCGATGTATGAGTCGATCACGTCGTTCGCCGGGGCCACCCCGGTGCCGGTGCCGGTGCGCGAGAGCAACGGCTTCCGTATCGACACCGCGGAGCTGAAACGGCTGATCACGCCCCGGTCGAAGCTGCTCATCATCAACTCACCGCACAACCCGTGCGGCAGCGCGCTGACCCGCGAAGACTGCGCGGCGATCGCGGACCTCGCGCTGCGCCACGACCTGGTCGTGCTGTCGGACGAGGTGTACTGGGCGATCAGGTACGGGGCTGGGGGGCCGCCCGGTCCCGGCGGGACCGGGCATGCCAGCGTGCTCGAGTTCGACGGCATGGCCGACCGGACGATTCTGCTCGACGGCTGGTCGAAGACGTACGCGATGACCGGCTGGCGGCTCGGCTTCGGGGTGTTCCCGGCCGGCCTGGTCGAGCCGGTGACCCGGCTGGCGATCAACTCGGTGTCGTGCACGTCGGCGTTCAGCCAGTACGCGGCCCTGGCCGCGCTGGACGGCCCGTGGACGCCGGTCGAGGAGATGGTGGCCGAATTCCGCCGGCGCCGGGACATCGTCGTCGCCGGGCTTAACGACATCCCGGGCATCACGTGCGCGGCGCCGCAGGGCGCGTTCTACGCGTTCGCCAACGTCAGCGGCACCGGCCTGACGTCCGCCGAACTGGAAACCAGGCTGCTGCGCGACGCGGGGGTCGCGGCCCTCGCGGGTACCGCGTTCGGCGCCTGGGGCGAGGGGTTCATGCGGCTGTCTTACGCCAACTCCATACCGAACATCCGGGCCGCGCTCGACGCGATCAAGACCGTCGTGACCTGACCCCACTGGCTGGCCGGCCGCTTAGCCGGCTGCCCGGCGGGGCACCCCTCTCGTGACGATTGTCACTTTTGCCGGGTGGGTAGGTAAAAGGGACGTCCAGGTGCCGGGTTTACGGTGGCGAACCACGCCGCGCATGTAAACTCCGTGGACAACACACGCCGTGTGCCACTCCCTGGCAGGTCCCGCCGCACGTGGCGGCAGCAGCGGACGCCGCGATTGGGTAGGCTCCCGGTGCCAGATTTCGCTGATATTGCGATGGGAGTCGGAATGCGCGTCCTCGTACTCGGCGGTGATGGTTTCTGTGGCTGGCCGACGTCGCTTTACTTGTCGGACCGCGGCCACGACGTCACCGTCTTGGACAACCTCAGCCGCAGGAAGATCGATATCGACCTTGAGGTCGACTCGCTGACGCCGATTGTGCCGATCGGGGAGCGGCTGCGCGCGTGGCGTGAGGTGTCCGGTCGCGAGATCGGCTTCATCAACATCGACCTCGCGACCGAGTACGACCGGCTGGCCGGGCTGTTGGTCGAGCTGCGCCCGGACGCGATCGTGCACTTCGCCGAGCAGCGGGCCGCGCCGTACTCGATGCGCTCGGAGAAGACCAAGCGCTACACGGTGGACAACAACGTGCGCGCCACGCACAACCTGCTCGCGGCGCTCGTCGCCACCGGCACCGAGGCCGCGATCGTGCACCTGGGCACGATGGGCGTCTACGGCTACGGCTGGTCCGGCAGCGCGCCGATCCCCGAGGGGTACCTCACCGTCAAGGTGCCGACGCCCCAGGGCGACCTGGAGCGCGAGATCCTGCACCCGGCCAACCCCGGCTCGGTCTACCACCTGACCAAGACCCTCGACCAGCTGCTGTTCGCGTTCTACGCGAAGAACGACGGCCTGCGGATCACCGACCTGCACCAGGGCATCGTGTGGGGCACCCAGACCAACCAGACCATCAAGGACGAGCGGCTCATCAACCGCTTCGACTACGACGGCGACTACGGCACGGTGCTGAACCGGTTCCTCATGCAGGCCGCCATCGCCCATCCGCTGACCGTGCACGGCACCGGCGGCCAGACCCGGGCGTTCATCCACATCAAGGACACCGTCCGCTGCATCGAGATCGCGATCGAGAACCCGCCGGAGGCGGGCGACAAGCCGCTGGTGCGCAACCAGATGACCGAGACGCACCGCGTGCTCGACCTGGCGAAGCTGATCTCCGACATCACCGGCGCGGACATCGCCTACCTGCCGAACCCGCGCCAGGAGGCGGAGGAGAACGAGCTGATCGTGCGCAACGACCAGTTTCTCGCGCTCGGCCTCCAGCCGACCACCCTCTCCGAAGGCCTGCTCGGCGAGGTCACCGAGGTCGCCTCCAAGTACGCCGGCCGCGCCGATCTGCGCAAGATCGTCGCCCGCTCGGTCTGGCGCAAGGGCATGGAAACCGCCGACGACCTGATGACCAAGCTGCCCGCCGCCAGCGAGTAAGACGACGGCCCGGCCGGCGACGGCCCGGCCGGGCCGCTAGGTAGCCGGAATAAGTAACTCACCGGATGTGGTCGCGCACGCTGCGTGCCACACTGGGCGAATGCATTTCAGCGGCCGCCACCGCCAGCCGCGGTGGCGGCCGCTGACGCGTTCCCGGAGACGGCCAGCGGCACCCGGTTGACGGCAAACCCCGAGTTCATACCGTATGTGGCGAACTATGCACGGACAGCGACGCGCGATGATATCGTTACGAAGCCATTGAGCCACGTGAGGTAACCATGACATCTGCCGCACTGGACCGGGCGGCGGCCGGCGAGCGGCGCCGTGACCAGCTCCCGGCCGAAGTCACGGGCTTCGTTGGCCGTAAAGCCGAACTCGCGCGCATATCCGCGCTGCTGGCTACCGCCAGGCTGGTCACGGTTGTCGGCCCGGGGGGCGTGGGCAAGACGCGCGTCGCGCACCGCGCCGCCCTGCGCGCCGCCGACAGGTACCGCGACGGCATCCGGCTTGTCGAGCTGTCTCAGCTGCGCGACCCGGCGCTGCTGCCGAACACGGTGGCCGCCTGCCTGGGCCTGCCCGAGCAGCACGGCGGCGACCAGCTCGCCGCCGTGCTCGACCACTTGCGCGACAGCAACCTCCTGCTGCTCCTCGACACCTGCGAGCACCTGGTCGACGCGTGCGCGATCCTCGCCGACGCGGTGCTCGGCGCGGCCCCGGACGTGACGTTGCTCGCCACGAGCAGGCAGCCGCTCGACGTGCCGGGGGAACACACGTTCCCGGTCGCGCCGCTGCCGGTGCCGGATCCGGACGCCCCGGTCCGGCTCGAGCCGCTTGCCGACTGCGGCGACGCCGTCGAACTGTTCGCCCAGCGCGCGGCCGCCGCGGTGCCCGGCTTCCAGGTGACCGCGGCCAACCGGACGGCCGTGACCAGGCTCTGCCAGCGGCTCGACGGCATTCCGCTGGCCATCGAGCTGGCCGCCGTGCGACTGCGCGCGCTGCCGCTCCCCGAGCTGAGCGAGCGGCTTGAGAACAGGTTCAACGTGCTGACCGGGGGACGGCGCGGTACCGTTCCCCGGCACCAGACATTGCGCACCGCGATCGAGTGGAGCCACGAGCTGTGCACGCCGACCGAACAGGCGCTGTGGGCGCGGCTGTCCGTGTTCGCCGGCGCCTTCGACATGGCCACCGCCGAGCGGGTGTGCGCCGGGCCCGGCGTCGCCCGGCAAGATCTCGTCCAGACGCTGATCGGCCTGATCGACAAGTCGGTGGTGCTGCGGGAAGGCCCCGAGGGCACGCGCTACCGGCTGCTGGACACGCTGCGCGAATTCGGCGCCCAGCGGCTGACCGAGGCCGGCCAGGAAACGGACTACCGGGGCCGGCACGTCACGCACTACCTCGGGCTCGCCCGCCAGTTCCGGGATAACTTCCTCGGCGACCAGCAGGTGAACCGCTTCCGCGAACTGCGCCGCGAGCATGCCAACCTGCGGGCGGCGCTCGAGTACGCGCTCGACACGCCCGCCTGCCAGGAGACGCGGCGGGACGGGGCCGAGCTGGCCACGGCCTTGTACGGGTACTGGGCCGCGTCAGGGCTGCTGCAAGAGGGCAGGTACTGGCTCGGCAAGGTCCTCGACCGGTTCCCGCAGCCGTGGCCCGAGCGCGCCGGGGCGCTGGTCGTCCGGGGCTACCTGTCCGGGTTCGCCGGCGAGATCCGCCAGGCCGTTGACGAGGTGCGCGAGGGCATCACGATCGCCGAGGCGCTCGGCGCGGCCGGGATCCGGGCCCGCGGCTACCTGTACCTGAACATCGCGCAGACGTTCGGCGGCTGGCACGCCGAGGCCACCGCGGCCGGGGCGGAGGCCGAACGCCAGCTCGCCGAGGTCGGGGACCAGGCCGGCCTGCTGTTTCTCGATACCCAGATGGCGCACCTGCACCAGCTCGCCGGGCGTCCCGACCTGGCCATCGCGCGGTGCGAGCAGGGTCTCGACCGTTTCGGCGCCAGCCGCGAACGGTGGCTGCACGGATACCTGTACACGGTCGCCAGCCTGGCCTACTTCCAGCAGCCCGGCAAGGAGAACCGGTGCGTCGACGCGGCCATCAAGGGGCTGCGGGCCAAGCACGAGCTCGGGGACAACCTCGGCATCGCGTACGCGTTCGAGGTGCTCGCCTGGGTCGCCGCGGGCGCTGACCGGTTCGAGCGGACCGCGTGGCTCACCGGCGCCGCGGACCCGCTCTGGCACCGCACGGGGAAACGGCTGTCCGGCACCGAGATCATGGAGGAATTCCACCAGCGCGCCGTCAAGGCCGCCAGCGACGCGCTCGGCGAGAAGCGATTCGCGGCCCTGCGCGCCCAGGGCGCCGCCCAGCCGCTAGACCAGGTGGTGGCGGCGGCCATCGGGGACGCGGACGAGCTGATGCGCGGGCAGGCCACCGCCGTGCCTCGCGGCGGCGCCTCTCCCGTCGGCCCGCAGGCCGGGCTGACCGGCCGTGAGCAGGAAATCGCGGCGCTCGTCGCCAGCGGCCTGTCCAACCGGGACATCGCGGCGAAGCTCGTGATCTCCAAGCGCACGGTCGACGCGCACGTCGAGCACATCTTCGCCAAGCTGGGGATATCGTCGCGGGTCCAGCTCACGATCTGGCTCCGGGAGCAGCTGCCGCGCGCACGCGACGGCGCCAGCGAGAAATTACCGTCTCACCACAGACGAGTTACCTCCGCCGTTGGGCCTCCGACGCGCGGGCGTGTCGTAGTAGCCTGAGTTGATCCCTTACGACGTGAGGACCCCATGCTGCTGGGCCCGGTTGACCGCCGCATCGCGCGGTTGCCCGCCGAGGTGACCGGTTTCGTCGGCCGGGAACAGGAGCTGACCGCCATCGCGGCGCTCCTCGCCGCCAGCCGGCTCGTCACGATCACCGGCACGGCCGGCGTCGGCAAGTCCCGGGTGGCGCTGCGTGTCGCCGCCCAGGCCGGCGCCGCGTTCAGCGACGGCGCGGCGGCCCTGGAACTGTCCGCGGTGCGCGATGCGGCCGGCCTGAAGTCCGCGCTGGCGGCGGCGCTCGGCCTGCCGGGCCACTACCCCAGGCTGCCGGGCCGGCCGAGCTCCGACGCGGAGGCCGCGTGGCATGCCGTCCTCGGCTACTTGCGGCGGCGCGAGCTGCTGCTCGTACTGGATACCTGCGAGCACCTCATCGAACCCTGCGCGGCGCTCGCCGACGCGATCCTGCGCACTGCCCCCGGCGTGACGATGCTGGTCACCAGCAGGCAGCCGCTCGACGTCACCGGCGAGGCACTGTTCCCCATCACGCCGCTGCCGGTGCCGGGCGAGAACGCGCGCGAGAGCGACTGCGACGCGATGCGGCTGTTCGCGCAGCGGGCCGCGGCCGCCTGCCCGGGTTTCGCCGTGACCGACGCCAACCGGGCGGAAGTGGCCAGGATCTGCCGTCGGCTCGACGGCCTGCCGCTCGCCATCGAACTGGCCGCCGTCCGGCTGCGCGCGCTGCCGCTGCGAGAGCTCGCCGCCCGGCTGGACCGGCCGCTCACCGTGCTGACCGGCGGACGGCGCTCCGCGGTGAGCCGCCACCAGGGCCTGCGGGAGTCGATCGCCTGGAGTTACGACACCTGCACACCGGCTGAGCAGACGCTGTGGGCACGGCTATCGGTGTTCGCCGGCAGCTTCGGCATCGACGCCGCGGCGGAAGTATGCGCCAGCGGTGAGCTGTCCCGCGCGCGCCTGATCGACACGATCGCCGCCCTGACCGACAAGTCCGTGCTGATCCGGGAGGGCCGCGTGTCCGACGGGGCCCGGTACCGGCTGCTCGGCGCGCTCCGCGAATTCGGCGCGCAGCGGCTGGCACTGACCGGCTCCGAGGTGGCCCTCAGGAACCGGCACACGCTGCGCTATGAGTTGCTGGCCCGGCAGTTCTGCGAGCGGTTCTGCGACGACGAGCAGCTGACGCTGTTCCGCGAACTGCGGGCGGATCACGACAATGTCCGCGCCGCCGTCGAGTACACGCTGGGTTCGCCCGCGGAACCGCCGGCCGGGCAGACCGCCGCTGAGTGGGCGGCCGGGCAGCCGGACCGGGAGCGCGACGGGGCCGCCCTCACGCGCTGGCTGTACATGTACTGGCTGGTCTCGGGACAGTACCAGGAGGGGACCGCCTGGCTCGACAAGGTGCTCGCCCGGTTCCCGGCGCCCGCGCCCGAGCGGGCGCACGCCCTTGTTGTGCGGGGCATCCTCTCGGTGATGCGCGGCCGCGGCACCGCGGCCGCCGCCGACGCGCGCGACGGCATCGCGCTCGCCGGCCTGCACGGGGACGAGCGGCTCGCCGCCCGCGGGTACCTGTGCCTGGCGCTCGCGCACGCGCTGCCGGGCACGCGGGCAGGGGAGGCGGAGAGCGCGGCGGTGGACCCGGTGGCCGAGGCGGAGCGACGGCTGACAGCGTTGCGGGACCGGGCCGGGCTGCTGATGCTCGACACGCAGCTAGCCCGGGGCTACCAGCTCGCCGGCCGGCCCGCGGCCGCGCACGCCCGCTACGAACGCGCGCTCGCCCGTCTCGGCCAGGGCGGCCGGGGGAACGGCGAGCGCTGGCTGCGCGGGTCCCTGCACGCGGTCGCGGCCACCGCGCTGCTGTCGCATCCGGCGAAGCAGGCCGAGTGCCGCGAGTCCGCCCGGCTGGCCCTGGCGGTCAGGCACGAGTTCGGCGACATCGCCGGCATGAGGTACGCGCTGGAGCTGCTGGGGTGCCACGCGGCGCTCGCCGGCCGCCATGAGCGGGCGGCCTGGCTGCTCGGCGCGGCGGCCGCCCTGCGCGGCGGGACCGACGCGGCCGACGCCACGCTGCTGACGGCGGCGCGCACGCGGGCCGCCGGGGAAGCGCGGGCGGCGCTGGGTGACGCGATCTTCGACGACCTGAGCGCCAGGGGCGCCGGGCAGCCGGCCGGGGCGATCGTCGGGTTCGCGACCGGGGACGTGGACGTGCTCCCGGCCCCGCCGGGCGGTACGCAAGCGCCCGCCGTCCTCACCAACCGGGAGCGGCAGATCGCCGGCCTGGTGGCCCAGGGCCTGTCCAACCGGGAAATCGCGGAGCGTGAGATGATCTCCCGGCGGACCGTGGACGCGCACGTCGAGCACATCTACGGAAAGCTCGGCATCTCCTCCCGCGTCCGGCTCGCCACCTTGCTGCGAGAACGAGGATGAAGCACCGATGCGCTCCGACCTCGACCTGAGCCAGCCGGCCGACGGCCGGCTCCCCGCCGAACGGACCGGGTTCGTCGGCCGGGAAGCGGAACTGGCCAAGATCGCCGCCCTGCTGGAGAACTCGCGGCTGGTCACGCTCACCGGGGTCGGCGGGGTCGGCAAGACCCGCGTCGCGGTGCGCGCCGCCCAGCGGGCGCAGGCCCGCTATCCGGACGGCGTACGGCTAGTCGAGCTGTCCGCGCTGCGCGACCCGGCCCTGCTGGCCGACACGATAGCGGCCGTCCTCGGGCTCGCCGAGCAGGACCCGCGGCCGCGTCTCGACGCGCTCCTCGGCTATCTCCGCGACCGCGGCATGCTGCTGATCCTGGACACCTGCGAGCATCTCGTCGACGAGTGCGCGATCCTCGCCGAGGCGATCTTGCGCCAGGCGCCGGACGTCACCCTGCTCGTCACCAGCAGGCAGCCTCTCGACGTCGCCGGTGAGTCCACGTACCGGATCCCACCGATGCGGCTGCCGGGCGCGGCGGGCGCGGCCGACGACGGCGACGGCGCGGCGATCGAACTCTTCGCACAGCGCGCGGCCGCCGTGGTGCCCGGCTTCGCGGTGACCGCGACGAACCGGGCCGACGTGATCCGGCTGTGCCGCCGCCTGGACGGCATTCCGCTGGCTATCGAGCTAGCGGCGGTCCGCGTGCGGGCGCTCCCCCTCCGGCAGCTCGTCAGCGAGCTCGACAGCGGCTACGAGCTGGTGACCGGCGGCCGGCGCGGCGCCGTGGACCGCCATCAGACCCTGCACAGCGCGGTCGCCTGGAGCTATGACCTGTGCACGCCCGTCGAGCAGGCGCTGTGGGCGCGGCTTTCCGTGTTCGCGGGGCCGTTCGACTTCGCGACGGCCGAAGAGGTATGCGCCGGGGGGCAGCTGGCCCGCGGCCAGGTGGCGGTGGCGGCCCTGCGGCTCGTCGACAAGTCCGTCCTGCTGCGTGAGCCCGCCCAGCCCCCGGAAGCCGACGGGACCACCCGGTACCGGCTGCTCGACGCGGTCAGGGAGTTCGGCGCGCAGCGGCTGGCGGACGACGACAGTGCCGGCCTGGTCCGCGGCCGGTACGTCGCCTGCTACCTGGCCAGGGCGCGGTCCTTCGGCGACCACTTCCTCGACGATGATCAGCTTGCGCGGTACCGGAAGCTGCGCCTCGAGCACGCGAACATCAGGGCGGCGCTTGAGTACGCCCTGGCCGCGCGGCACGGCCCGCGCGAGCGGAAGCGGGACGGCGCCGAGCTCGCCGCGGCCCTCTACGGCTACTGGCAGATATCCGGGCTGCTCCAAGAAGGCAGGTACTGGCTGGCCAAGGCGGCCGAGCAGGTCCCCGCGGACTCCCGGGAACGGGCGCACGCGCTGGTGGTCCGCGCCTACCTGGGGGCGCTCCAGGGGCAGCCCGGCGAGGCCATCACCGATGCCAGCGCGGGCATCGAGATCGCCGACCGGCTCGGCGCCGAGCCGGTCGCCGCCCGCGGTTACCTGTACCTGAACCTGGCGCTGACCTTCGCCGGCCAGTTCGCCGAGGCGGCGGCGGCGGGCGCGGAAGCGCGGCGGCTCCTGGAGTCGCTCGGCGACCGCATCGGGCTGCTGACCCTCGACACACAGCTTGGCCACCTGGCGAACTCCACCGGGGACATCGCGGCCGCGATGGCCTGCGTAGCGCAAGGGCTGCGCCGGTTCGGTGACAGCCGAGAACTCTGGCTGCACGGCTACCTGTACACGACCCAGGCCCTGGCGCTGCTCGCGCAGCCGGGCAGGGACGCCGGCTGTGCCAGCGCGATCGGCATGGCGCTGCGCGCGAAGTACGAGCTTGGCGACATCGTCGGCATCGCGCTCGCGCTCGAGGTGCACGCGTGGCTGGCGGCCAGGGCGGGGCGGGCGGCGCGCACCGCCTGGCTGCTCGGCGCGGCGGCGCCGCGCTGGCAGGCGGCCGGCGGCCGCCTCGCCGGCGCGGCCGTCCTCGAGGAGTTCCACCGCCAGGCGGCCGAGGCCGCGCGCCAGGCGCTCGGCGGCGAGCGGTACGACGAACTGGTGCGCGCCGGCGAGCGGCACCCGCTTGCCGAGGTCGTGTCGCTCGCGGTCGGTGACGCCGATGAGCTGCCCGGCACCGGGCCGTCCGCGGCGTCCGTGCCATCCGGCGTGCTCACGAACAGGGAGCGCCAGATCGCCGCGCTCGTCGCCAGCGGCCTGTCCAACCGGCAGATCGCCGAGCGGATGGTCATCTCCAAGCGGACCGTCGACGCGCACGTGGAGCACATCTTCGCCAAGCTGGGCCTGAAGTCCCGGGTCCAGCTCACCGGCTGGCTGCGCGAGCGCGCGCCGTGACGCCGTTCATCCCGCGTCAGGGCCGGGCAGCCGCGCGACGGGTGCGCGTTCACCAGCCTGAGACTGGTGGCCGTCACGGGCACGGTCGGCGTGGGCAAGGCCCGGATCGCGATCCGGGTCGCCACTCGCCGCCGCCGTCATGGCGCGGGCGCCAGGGGTGACGGTCCTCGCCACCAGCAGGCAGCCGCTCGGGTTGCCGGGCGAGGTGCCGACCGCGCGGTGAGGACGGTCCCTGGCTTCTCCGTCGACGCCGGCAACCGGGCGGACGTCATCCGGCTCTGCCGGCGGCTCGGCGGCATCCCGCTGGCCATGGAACTGGCCGCGGCGCGGCTGCGGGCGCTGACCGTCCGCCAGCTGACCGCCGAGCTCGGCGACCTGCGGCTGCTGGCCGGGAGCAGGCGCACCACCGAGGCGAGGCACCAGCGGCTCGCGGCCGCGATCGAGTGGGGTCGCGAACTGTGCACGCCGGCGGAGCGGCGGCTGTGGGACCGGCTCTCGGTCTTCGCCGGGGGCTTCGAGGCGGACGCCGCCGCCGAGGTCTGCGCGGACGCCGCGCTCCCCCCGGCGGACATACCGGCGGCGCTCGCCGGGCTCGTGACTAAGCCGTGGTGATCGCTGACGGCCGGCCGGGAGCCGCTCGACGAGATGGCCGGGGTGGCCCTGGCCGAACCCGGCGAACAGCCCGCCCGCTGGCGGCGATCCGCGCCGCTATAGCCTCGCTATAGGTTCCCGCGGGTTTCCTGCTCGCGCTCGATCGCCTCGAACAGCGCCTTGAAGTTGCCCTTGCCGAAGCCGAGCGACCCGTGCCGCTCGATGAACTCGAAGAACACCGTCGGCCGGTCGCCGATCGGCTTGGTGAAGATCTGCAGCAGATAGCCGTCCTCGTCGCGGTCGACGAGGATGCCGCGCTTTTGCAGCTCGGAGACGGGTACGCGCACGTTGCCGATGCGCTCGCGCAGCACGGGATCGGTGTAGTACGAGTCCGGCGTGGCGAGGAACTCGACTCCGCGCGCGGCCAGCTCGTCGACGGCCTGGAGGAGGTCCGGCGTGGCGAGCGCCAGGTGCTGCACGCCCGCGCCGCGGTAGAACTCCAGGTACTCGTCGATCTGCGACTTCCGCTTGCCCGCCGCCGGCTCGTTGAGCGGGAACTTCACCCGGTGGTTGCCGTTGGCCACCACCTTGCTCATCAGCGCCGAATACTCCGTGGCGATGTCCTCGCCGATGAACTCCGCCATGTTCGTGAAGCCCATGACGCGGTGGTAGAAGCCCACCCACTCGTCCATCTGGCCGAGCTCGACGTTGCCGACCACGTGGTCGAGCGCGACGAAGCTGGGCGCGCCGGCGCGCGCGGTGCTCTCCCGGCGCACGTAGCCGGGCAGGTAGACGCCCCGGTAGCGGGACCGGTCCACGACGGAGTGCACGGTGTCGCCGTACGCGGCGATCGACGCGATCCGCACGGTGCCTTCGTCGTCCGACATGTCGCATGCCTCGGTCACGATCCGCGCGCCCGCGCGCCGGGCCTGCTCGACGCACTTGTCCACATCGGGCACGTCGAGGGCGACGTCGATGACGCCGTCACCGTGCGCGCGGTGATGGTCGGCGAGCGGGCTGGCCGGATCGGCCGCGCCCTTGACCACGAACCGGACGTCGCCGGCGCGCAGCACGTAGGCGTGGTGGTCGCGGTTGCCGGTGGCCGGCCCGGAGTACGCCTCGAGCTCCATCCCGAACGCGAGCTGGAAGTAGCGGGCGGACTGCGTGGCGTTGCCCGACACCCACACGACCGCGTCCCACCCGTTGACCGGGAAGGGGTCGCCGCTGGTGTCGTGGTCGACCATGCCGACGAGCTGGTCAGTGGTAACAGTCATGTCCTAATCAGAACCGCCAGGCCGCCTCTAGGCAACCAACTCATCTGGGACTGATCAGATGCGGCATTATGCCGAGGATTTCCGGTAATAATCTATGCAGATTGCCTACCTATGGAGCGCACTGATGGCGGACCTGGACTCGCTCGACCTGGCGCTGCTGACCGCCTTGCGCGACAACCCCCGGGCGGGCGTGCTGGCGCTGTCGCGGATCACCCGCGTGGCCCGCGCGACCGTGCAGTCCCGGCTGGACCGGATGGAGGCGGCCGGCGTGATCACGGGCTACGGCCCGGACGTCGACGTGTCCGCGGCCGGCTTCCCGGTGCACGCGTTCGTCACGCTGGAGATCAGCCAGGGGGCGCTTGAGCAGGTGACCGCCGACCTGACCGCGATCCCGGGCGTGCTCGAGGCCTACGCGATCACTGGCTCCGGCGATGTGCTGTGCAAGGTGGCCGCGATGTCGAACGCGGACCTGCAGCAGACCCTGCTGCGGATCGACAGTTCCCCGTCGGTGGCCCGCTCGACCAGCGCGATCGCCCTGTCCGTGGTCATCCCCCGCCGCGACCTCCCGCTGCTGACGTCCCGGCCGCCGGCCAAGCCCACTCGCTCCCCCTCGTTCCGCTAGCCCGGGTGGCCGGCATCACGCCGCGCTTGTTACTACGTCGCGTAGTAATACGGGACGAGATCCGGCAGCTCACGGGGGCACCGCTGCCCGCGGCGCTGCTGCCGGTGGCGCCGCTGCACCGCGCCGGGCAGCGGCGGCGTGCTGCGGGAGGCGGTGGCCGGCATCCTGCGCTGGGTGTGGACGACGACGCTACTGCCGCAGTGGCCGCGCCGTCGCCGTGTGCCCGAGGCCGACGTCGTCGCCCGGACGAGCCGCCTGGCGAGCCACGGGTGGGCCGACGTGTTCACTACCCTCGGGTCGCGCACCCGCTGGCTCGGGGACGGCCAGCTGCAGATCAACGGGTACGACCTGCCCAGCCGGGACCTGTCCGGCGCGCGGGAGCTCTCGTTCGTGCCCGTGCACGGCGCCGGGTCGTGGGCGGCGTGGGAACCGCCGCACCGGTTCGCGCTCCTCTACCCCGTGGCCGGCGCGCTCGCCGTCGTGGACAGGGCCCGGCGGCCGGGACTTGACCGGCTAGTCGGCGCGAACCGGGCGCAGATCCTGCGGTTGCTGAGCGAGCCGCATTCGACCACGCACCTCGCGGCGCTCACCGGGCTGCCGCCTGGTTCGGTGGGTAACCATCTCCGGGTGCTGCTCGACGCCGGGGCGGTGCTGCACCGCCGGTCCGGCCGCGAGGTCCTCTACTGGCGGACGCCGCTCGGTGACTCACTGGTCGCGTCGTCCCAGTGCTGAGTTGTCCGACTGCCGAGCTTCCGACTGCCGAGTTGTCTCCGGGCGTGACTTCTCTCCCGGCTGTCGCGCCCCACAATGCCCTCACGCCACATCATGACGAAGACTTTTTTTATGCCGAAAGCATTTCATCGCATAGCTACAAAAAGCCTTCACAATAAATTCGCCGCCAATTTTGATTGGCTTTTAGGCCGGCTCGATGAGATAATCGAATTGATGGCGGTTAGCGGCCGGGAGGAGGTGATCCGGGATGTGCACCAATGGCGGCGGGATGCCGGGCAGCGCGGCTGAGGCGCTGGCGGCAATGGGCAATATCCTGGATTTCCTCGGCGGGCCCGGCATCGGGGAATCGGATCCGGCGGCGCTGGGCGGGCTGCTGGAAGCCCTGGCCGGGATCGACGCGAAGCACGCGGCGGTCCGGATGGCGCTGCTGGCGAGGTTCGACGCCCACGACTGCCATGACTCCGACGGCTATCAGAGCACGGCGTCGTGGCTGGCGGGGAAGACGAGGACGACGCTGCGGCAGGCACGCGCGGAGCTGAAG